>CALFAY010000011.1 GCA_937944855.1 uncultured Planctomycetota bacterium | reverse complement strand
CCAGGTGCTGGATCACGGCTACAAGGAAATCTACGAGAAGCAGACGGGCAAGAAGGCCGACTGGTTCACCACCCACGGTGATGTCTTTCCTGTCGGCTCTTCCAAGATGAAGCCGTTTCCGCCCACCTCGCCGGACGGTAGCCGCAGCTTCCCCAAGAAGCACGTCAGCAAAGGCGTCGGCGAGTGGAACCATTACCGCATCCGGGCGGTCAACGGCGAAGTCCGGCTCTGGGTCAATGGCGAGGAAGTGTCAGGAGGTTCGGATTGCCAACCGGCCACCGGTTATATCGCCCTGGAATCCGAAGGCTCGCCCATCGAGTTCCGCAACATCCGCATCCGGCAATTGCCTTGAATATGAGGCAATCGCCGCAGAGGAAGAAACGGAACCACTGTTTTACGGCTGGGGTGGAGTTGGAGGCTGCGGCGGCTCCGAGGGGGATTCCGGCTTCGCTTCCGTGCCCGCCTCTTTCTCCCCCGGCTGTTTGGCAGGCGCGGTCAGGTCGATGCCGCCCGGTCCGCCCCGCGGGGGGCCAGGCGACTGGCCCATCTGGATCGGCGGAGCGACGCCGGGTGGAAGTTTGGGTGCCGGCTGCGGATACCAGTGGTACCCGAAGATGGCCATAACAAGCATTCCCGCTGCGAACCCGGACAGAAACCCGGCAACCGTGCTCACCACGATGGTAGGCAGTTTTGTCGCTGGACCCGAAGCGAAATGGACAGCATGACACACAATCACCACGAGCAACGAACCAACAACCGCGTACCCGTAGAATTGAGGACTGTCGAACACAAACCCGCTGTCAGCCTGACCCAGCATGGAAATCCTCCCGGCCGTCCCCGAGATGTCGCAATCTCGACGATTCTCGGTCGCAAATCGTTCGATAGGGTAACGGGAGAAAAACCCGGACGCAAGGAGTGCAATACGCCGCAGGCTGGAACCACGCGGGAATTGTTTGCTTCACTCCGCGGAGTCGCCTTCATGCTCCGAAAACTGCTTACGATCACCGTTTTGCTGTGGTTGTCGAACAAAGTCTGGGCGCAAAAGCCGCCCGACGAAGCCGTGAAGGTAATGCGGGTTGCCGCCGGATTGCGGATTGAACTCTTCGCCGCCGAGCCGATGCTGGTTAATCCGACCTGCCTGGATGTGGACCACCGGGGACGCGTCTGGGTCTGCGAGTCGGTCAACTACCGCTGCGACCTCCGCAAAGTGCCTCGCAATCGGGCCGAAGGGGATCGCCTTCTGGTTCTGGTAGATACCGACGGAGATGGCAAAGCCGATTCCGTCCATACGTTCTTCCAAAGCCCCGACTTCATCGCTCCGCTCGGCATCGCCGTCATGCCGCTGCCCGACGGACGCGGTCAGCGTGTGTATGTCTGCCACTCGCCGCATCTTTACGTTTTCGACGATCTCGACGACGACCTCAAAGCCGACGGACCGCCGCGCATCGTCTTGACAGGTTTCCGGGGCTACGATCACGACCACGGCTTGCACGGCGTGCATTTCGGGCCTGATGGCAAGTTGTATTTCAGTGTCGGAGACTCGGGCGTCGAAAACCTCCAGTCCCACGACGGCCGGGGAAGAAAATGGACCTCGAACTCCACCGATTGCAGAGCCGGGACGATCTGGCGGTGCAATCTGGACGGTACGGGCCTGGAACTCCTGGCCCACAACTTCCGCAACCAGTACGAGCCGGCGGTGGACAGTTTCGGGACCGTCTTTACCAGCGACAACGACGATGACGGCAACCAGCAGACGCGCATCTGCTTCGTCATGCCCGGCGGCAACTACGGCTACCACCCCCGGGGCCGGGGTGAAAGCCACTGGCACGAAGAGAACCCGGGCATCGTTCCGAAGGTGCTTCGGACTGGCTTCGGCTCTCCGACGGGCATGTGCTGGTACGAATCGGATCGCCTTCGAGACGTAATGCTCCGATCGGCGTCCGCCCTCGATCCCAAATCGCTGTACGGACTGCTCCTCCATACCGATGCCGGTCCCCGAGAAGTGCGCTGTTTCGCCGTCCAACTGCACGGAGCAGGCTTTACTCTGGAAAAAATTAATTTAGTGACTTCCGAGGACACTTGGTTTCGACCCTCGGACATCTGCGTCGCGCCGGATGGATCGGTCTTTGTCAGCGATTGGTACGATCCCGGTGTCGGTGGTCATGGCATGGGAGACACCACCCGCGGACGCATCTACCGTTTACTCGCAGAGAACGAGCAGGGTTACCGGGTTCCAAACTTCGACCTTCGATCGACCGAGGGCCTTCTGGCGGCGCTGTCCTCACCCAACCTGGCAGCGCGCCGAGGCGCGTTGTTGAAGTTTCATCAGCTACCCGAGGCAGAGCAGCTTCGGCTATGGGTTGACACACTCCGGTCGGATGCTTCACCGCATGTTAAGGCCCGCATGGCCTGGGCAGTTTCCCCGACGCGAGGCTTCGAAAGCCAGTTGGTCGAGACCTGTCAGACTTGGCTGAAGCTCGACGACCGCGAGTTGATGCGGAAGCTCAAGCATCATCTGGAATTTGGCCCAGATGCGGAAGTGCCCCCCCTATTTTTGCTGGCCCGAGTGGTGAGCCAGCGGTACGGATCGTTCAACCATGCCCCGGCGGAAGTCCGTGAGATGTTCCGGCGCGCCGGTCAACTCCTGGGCCATGTTCCGACCATGCGGGAAATCTTGTTGGCACTACGAACCGCCGATCCCGAGGAAGTCCGGCGTCATCTGCCAGCTCTCTTTCGGAAGTTCGATGGCGAGGACCGTTTCTATCTGGCTGCCATCGGCATTGCGGTGGGCGATGATCCCCGGCGTCGTTCGCTCCTTTTGGAAAACTTCCCGCATCAGTTTCTTGGATTCGACCGCCGCACGGCCTGGCTCATCTGGGAACTCCGCCCCCCCGCCCTTGTGGAACAACTGCACGAGCGGCTGACGGATTCACGGCTGCAACCCGATCAACGGGCATTTGTTCTCGAAGTCCTGAGCCATTGCCCGCCGCACATCGGCCGTAATCTCCTCTTGGCGCTCCGCAATCCGCAAGCCCTCGGCGACCTGGCCGATAAAGCGGTCGATGTGCTGTCCAGGAATCTGCAAAGCTCGTGGCGGGAATTGCGGAAAGCTCCGGAACTGGCGGAGATTGTGACCAAGTTGCTCGTCGAACCCAGGCACCAACGACTGGGCATTCGCCTGGCCGTGGCCAGCGGTTCGGAAAGCCTGGCCGAAAAACTGATCGATCTCGCCAACAGCGACGAGGCCGACGGGGAAGTACGGCGGACTGCCGTGCAGGCTCTCGCCAACTGGAAGTCGGACCGCTTTGTCATACCCCTGGCAACGCTGATCGATCAGCGCGACTTGCAGGCGGATGCCGTGGCGACTCTGGGCACGTTCGCCACGCCAAAAGCTCTTGCCCTACTTGAAGAGGTCCTCCTTGACAACGAGCGCCCATTTGCCCTCCGTCTTGCTGCGGTGCGGGCGATGGTCAGTTCGCGTGCGGGCTGCCAATACTTGGTGAAACTGCACGAGCAAAAGCGTTTGCCGCACGCTCTGGTCGCGGAAGCAGGCAGCCTGCTTCGCTCCAGTCCGTTCGAGGACATGCGGAGCCGGGCAGCCACTTTATTCCCTACCGCGCCGAAGATCGATCCGAACAGGCTCCCTGCCATTGCGTCCCTCATGGAGCGTCAGGGCGATCCGCGACGCGGCAAGGATCTGCTCGCCGTAAGGGAACTGGGGTGCCTGCGCTGCCACACCGTTCGAGGGGTAGGCGGAAATGTCGGTCCGGACCTGAGCATGATCGGGAAAAAGGGCAGCCGCGAGAACCTGTTCGAGTCCCTGCTCTATCCGGACAAGGCCATCGCCGACCAGTTCGTGCAGCACATCGTTCTCGACCGCCAAGGAGTGACGATCACCGGGGTGCTCATCGAGGAAACGTCGGAGTACGTGCTTCTCCGCGATGGCTTGGCGAAAGATCACAAGATCCTTAAGGAGGACATTGAGAATCGCGGGGTCAGCAAGAAGTCAATTATGCCCAGCGACCTGGTTGCACACTTGTCGGAGGCGGAACTGGTGGACATCGTCGCCTACCTGGAAACCCTGAAGACCCCGGCCCTGAGCGTGGATGTCTGGCAGGTTCTGGGTCCCTTCGACAACGGCCCTGGCGATGAGGGCCTGTTGAAGTCGCTGTCTCCAGAACCCGATCTGATCCGGGTCGCTAGGGATCGCTCGGTGGCTCGCAATGCATCGGAATCAGGACCGCCCAACAACGCGACGCTGCCGGTTGGTCCCTTCGAGGGCAAGCAAGGCGAAGTTTCCTGGAAAACCGCACGACCCAGTGCCGAGGGCTACGTCGATCTGGCCGCGTTTTTCGCGCCAAACAATCGCCAGATTGTTTCCTACTTGTACAAGGAGATCGAATCCCCCTCCGATCAGGACGCCACGCTTCTCTTTGGCACCGACGACGGGTGTCGGCTCTGGGTCAATGGGCACGAAGTCGCTCGCCACACACGACACGAAGCGGCGCAGCCAGAGCGAGACTCCGTCCCCGTTCGACTGCACAAAGGCCGTAACACGATCTTGCTCAAGATCAACAACGGTGATGGACCGCACGGCTTTTTTTTCACGATCTTAAGCGACCAGGAATTGCGCAACCTTCCGGTGCCTGATAAGTAGCCGCCAGAACACCCCACGCGATCACGCATCGGAGAAAGCCGTTGCAGGGGAGTCGAAGTCGAGCCGTCGGAGGAACTGGCAGGCTTCGGCGGCCCCGTGATCGCGGTCCATCCCGGGATCGTCCCAGAGCACGCTCAGCGGCCCCTGATAGCCGACTTCATTCAAGGCTCGCACCAGGGATTCCCAATCGACGCCGCCACGGCCAGGGCAGCGGAACTGCCAGCCTCGCCGCGGATCGCCAGAGGGCAAGCCTGAACCGAGAATGCCGCTTCGACCATCCAGGACTACCGCTGCGTCCCGAATGACGACATGGTAAATGCGGTCTCGGAACCGACGCACAAACTCGACGGGATCGACGCCTTGCCAATGCAGATGCGCCGGATCGGCCGCGAAGCCGAACTCCTCACGACCTTCGAGAGCATCCAACGCGGCACAGGCCGAGTAGTAATCGAAGGCGATCTGGCCCGGGCTGACGTGAAGAGCGAATCGCACGCCGTGCTCGGCAAAGCAGTCCAGGATCGGATTCCAAAGTTCGGCAAAGCGGGAATAGCCCCTTTGGAGATGTTGAGCAGAAAGCGGCCACGGGCTGAGAATCAATGGCCAAACTGAGGAACCTGTCCGACCAACGACCGTGCCGACGCCCAGAAGTTCCGCGGCCCGTGCAGCCGTCTTCATCGCCTCCACCGCTCGATGCGACACTTCGTCCGCAGAGCCGCCAAGCCGATGCAGAGTCGGAAGGGACGCCAGGTCTCCGTCCGTGACGGGACCACAGACTGCTTGACCGATCCAGCCGGAGTTCAGCGTCAAAACCCTCAGGTCATGTTCGGCCAACAGGTCGAGGATCCCGCGAAGATAATCGGTATCGGAGGCAACGCGGAGCGGGTCGCAGTGGTCTCCGGCCCAATGCAGATCAACTCCCTGGTAACCCCATTCCGCCGCTTTCGTCGCTACCTGACTGAGAGGCAGATCCGCCCAAGGTCCGGTGTCGAGGGTGACGGGCCGTCGTCCCACGCTGGCCTCCTTTCCGCTGTTGGTGTCCCCAGCACGCTTGCCCTGGCGCGGCTATCCGTTCAAGGCGCGTTCTCCGATTGCGGAGAGTCCGCTTCCGGCGGGACGGGGTTGGCTACTGGAGGGCCGGATGACGGCGGAGGTTCCGAAGCGCTTGGCTGGGGTCGGGACGGTTCCGGTGGTCGGACGCTTTCCCAGGCAGGAGCTTTCGCAGCTGGAGAGACGCCGGAGGCTGCCGGCGATGCCAGAGTCGGGTACACGTCCTCGTCCGCCTTTTCGAGCCATACCTCTTCCATGTCCACCTCATCCACCCGCTTGCGGAGCAGGAAGTAGATGATCGTGCTGACCGACCAGAAGTAGCTGTAGGCGAATCCCAGCATGGCCAGGAAAAGCAGATGGAGCCAGAAAGCTACGAACACAGCTCCCATCACCTGGAAATTGTTCATTTGCTCCCAAACCCGATTACGACCGATTTCAAAGAGGATTCGTTCCCGGTCCCGGCCGGTGCTTTGCAGAACTTTCTGGATGTCGGCTGGCGCGATGTTCTTCTGGGCAAGATAGCTCTCGATCCGCTTGCGACGTTCCGCCGGATCAGCGATTCCTTCCACCTGTCTGTCCAGCTCTTGAGAACTGGTCTCCTTGATGAGAGGGTGGTCCTTCATGAGCAGTTGCTGCCAGTCGTAGCTCGTAGGAGCGAAGTAGAACGTGGCAGACACAGGATCGCCGGTGGAGCGCCACCACAGACCGGGAGTCAATCCGACCGCCCACTTGGACAGATACACCATGAAAGACGTGACGAAGACGACGAAGAAGATCACCAGCACGCCGTACAGCATGGCCACGATGCTGTAGAAGAGGTAGTGCCAGGGCCTTTGAAACACATAACTGTAAGAGCGACTCAGCCCGTCCAGGCTGTCTGAGCCTTCGGCACTGATAGCGGCGTACATCAGCGGCCAACCGACGAGACCGATCAGGATAATGGCCATCAACAAACCGCCGATCAACGCCAGCACCCAGAGCAGACCCGCTATCAGCTCGCCGATCCAGGGGATGTGCAAGAGCAATCCGCCGATGATCATCACCACGGTGATCAGGGCCACTCCGCCAAAGGGGAGCAAAGGCGCGGAAAAGTACGACAGGAAGCGTTCGGCCGAGAATCGCAGTGCCTCTGCAATGCTGACGTTCTCCCCGCGGGAGAACTCAACTGCCACCATGCGGGTGATCGCTCCGCCGATCAGACCCCAGACCGCCACCGTCATGAGCAATCCGAACAGGTAGTACCACCACAGTCGCTCCATCGGATTGTGTTTCACCAATCCGATGACGGGAGTGAGAAATTTGTGGAATGGCTCCAGATGAACGGGAGGCTGGCTGTAGATTTCCGCCACGAGCGAGGGCTGTACCGGCTCATTGTCAGCCGCTTGGGGATTGTCCCCAGATTCGCTGGGTTTCTCCAACGGCGGTGGACTCGCCTTTTCTGCGGGCAAAGGCGGAGCGTTGCGGCGACCGATGCTGCCGATCCAGAACTCGGCCGACAGCAAATCGCCACGCCGCTCGGTGACCACCATGTAGGGATTGCTACCGCGAGGGGAATTCGGCGGCCATTCGCCTAACTGATTGGGCACGTTGAAGATAAGGGCAAGCAACCACCAGCCAAAAGTCAGGACCACGATAGCGGCGGCCGCCAGGAGCAGTTTGGAAGGATGCAACGCGATCTGGAAGGCACGAAACAGTTCGACCCAGGGCAGCAGCTGACGTACCTGGATATCCCGCGCATCCCTTTCTTCGGCCATATTCGGCTCCCTTACGCACAGGCTTGATGCGAGATGGCTTGCCCCAGGCGAGACCCTGCTTGGCAAGCCGTGCCATTATAGTTCCCCAGATTCTTGATTCAATCACTGCGATTTTGCCGAATTGATGACCGGCGGACCGGGGTTGTCCGAGCAAGAATCCGCGGACGATCTGCACTCCGGTGACTCGCGGAAGGTGGCCATTTGGAAAGAGTTTACGTCGCCTTGACAACCTTGAGCGACTTTACTAGGTAGAGGGTGAAATCGGAACCTCGGCCAGTGGATTTCTGCCCCTGCCAAGCCCTGGGGATGGGAAGGGCCGCCGACCGCTGTTGAACGCCGTTCGTTGCAGAAGTCTCCCGGCTTTCGTGGGTTCCCGCACGATGTCTGTCAACGAGCCAAAACTTGTGAGAGGATCAGCAATGCTCGTTCGTTTGCTCGCGGAAGAACTACGGCTGGCGGTCTCGTTCACGGAGCCCAAACGCGAGGCTCCGTACGGAGATGTAGTTTCCCCTCAGGGAGCTCGCAGGAAGCCTCGGGACGAAGAAGAGGAAGAGGAGGAGGAAGAAGAGGACGAAGACGAAGAAGAGGAAGAGGAAGACGAGTTCGATGAGGAAGACGAAGACGACTTCGACGACGAAGACCTCGACGACGACTTTGATGAGGACTTCGACGAGGAAGATTTCGAGGACGAAGACCTAGACGAGGCCGAGGACGAAGATTTCGAGGAAGACTACGAGGATTTCGAGGAAGAAGAGGAGGAAGAGGAGGACGAAGACGAGGAAGAGGATTTCGACGAAGACGAGGATTGATTTCCGGCCCGGCATGCTACCTGTTGTCAAGAAACTGACTTACAATTAGGCAGGTATCAGAAAGTTCTTGCCGCTTGGCAGTGTCCGGCGGCATTTTGCGCTGACCGAGGCCTTCATGCCGCAGCAGCAGTTGCTTTCCCGGCATTCCCGTGCCAGCCGGTTGGCTCGGTGGCTGGGTCGGAACTGGGCAAGGATCAGCTACGGCCGCAAGGTCGAGCCGACTTGGCTCGAACTAACTCAGCACCAACTCAGTTTGCCCAGCTTGCCCCCGATATTGCACGGTTTTCGAATCGTCCATTTGACAGATCTCCATGCCGGTCGGTCGGTTCCGCTGTGGCATCTGGAGCGCTCGGTCGAAGCCGCCAATGCCCAGCGTGCTGACTTGATTGCCCTGACAGGAGACTTCGTTCATTCCAGCGTCAGGTACGTTCCCCTCCTGGCCCGCACGTTAAGTGCGTTGAAGGCCCCGCTGGGGGTTTTCGCTGTTCTGGGCAATCATGATTTTGCCGTAAGAAGTGCCCTAGGGATCCGCACCAATCGCAAGTTGCCCCAGTACGTCGAGGAAGCCCTAAGAAATGCGGGCATCCAAGTCCTTCGGAATCGCTCTCTTACCGTTTGTTGCCAGGGACAGTCGGTGCGAGTCGTGGGGGTGGACGATCTGTGGAGCGGCGCGTGTGATCTTGACAAAGCCTTTCATGAGGCCAAGTCCCACGAACCGACTATTCTTCTGGCTCATAATCCGCGCGTCGCAGAGCACCTCAACGGCAGGCGCTGCGACCTGGTCTTGTCCGGGCACACGCACGGTGGCCAAATCAACTGGCCGGGCTATGGCCGGTTTCTTCTGGGCCGTCGATCCCGGCACCTGGCGGCGGGATTGTATCGGCACCGGGATGCTTGGGTGTATGTCAACCGAGGAGTGGGCCACGGCTTTCGCTTCCGCTTCGGGGCGCGTCCCGAGGTCGCCCTGCTCGAGCTTCGCGCCACCTCCTGGGGAGGAGACGCGAGCTAGCTAGAACCGGCTTTTTCTGTCATCTCTTCAAGGTGTGTTCTATATTTCCAGCGACTACGCAAGCGCCCCTCGCGCACGGAGGCTCAGCAGCGCGACGACCTCCCTGATCTCATGCCTGAAAATGAACAGCGTCTTTTTCATGGCCTGCCCCGGATGCCAGTCCCGGGTTCGGGTAAGGGTGCGAATGATCGGCCGCTACTGCCATTGCCCCCTGTGCTTGTGTCGCATTCTCGTTCCCGCTCCACCTGCCGGTGAGGTCGTCTGCCTGGGCGATACCGAGAATTCCAGCTTGTGCAAACGGCCATTCCTGCGCATGGCTCGGGAGGCTTCCGGTGGCCATCTGAACGCACATCCTTGAATCATTTCGCCATTTGGGTGCAAGTGTGTCAGCTGGAGGCTCGATCCGGACGGCGGAACATGCAGGATCGTTAAAGTTTTGCAGGCTTGCGAACCGATACCTCCTACCGAAGCCGCAGGTTGCGTTTCCGCGGCAATCCGATGCCCTGTGCAGGAGTCGGTTCCATGACGAAATTCCTGGCGGCAGTCGTGACCTGTATCGCAGTCACCGCTACCGTGGCCGGTCAGGTTCCAGTAGGAAATCAGGACACGTTCGGCCGCTCTTTTCCTTTTCTGAACCGGCACGCCTACAGCACGCAGACGGATGCCGGTCGGTCCTTCCCGTTTTTGAATCGCCACGCATACAGCACCCAAGCGGATCAGGGACGACCCATACCCGGGCGCGCTCCGCGGCAAGTCGGCAATCCCGCTCCTCAAGGACCGCAGTTTCCGCCCAACGCTCCGCAGCAGCCTGGAGCGGCTGAGTTTCCTTACGGTTTTCCTGGCTACGTTCCTGGTTATCCGATCGTACCCGGCTACCTCGGCAATTACTGGGGCCCCTACTTCGACCCGTTCGGCATGTACTTCTATCGCTGGCCGGGCATGGGTTGGTATCCGCCCATGATTCCCGCCGTCCCCGCAGGCAATGGCTTCACGCCCGGAGGGAGCCAGTAAACCAGTCCCTGGAATGCGTTTGTGTATCCACGGGCCGGCAGAGACCGGCCTTCTTTTTTTCAGGGCTTCAATCCCGCCAATCCTCAAAACCTTCTCTGCCTGAGCCACCCTCTCAAGCTCCAGGGGACGGTCCGTCCCGCTATTGTCAGGTCGGGAAACTTCGTTGACTGTATGCGCCGGCTGGGCAAGAATGCCCATAGGGCTACTAAGAGCGGGCCTTACCAGAACGAAGCCCCGGTTTGAGAAGAAGCTATGCCCCCTCGTGGCTTGACCGATGCGCCTTCCGGGTCGCACTACCCCACGGAACTGAGCGTAGCACTGGAAGAGGCCGCAAGAATTCAAAGCAGCGGATGATTCACCGAAAGGACTTTTCCATGAAGCAGGCACTTCGTCGTCTAGGCATCGCTTTCCTTTTCCTGCTCGGGGCAGCAGCCACGATTCACGCCGGCGAACCGCAAACCTACGTCGTCATCGTCGGAGTGAATCAGTATGCCGGCGACGAGATCAAGCCGCGAGCCAAAGCCGAAGCCGACGCCTTGGCCGTCCACAGCCTGTTTTCAGACAAGAAATACGCAACCGGAGTAGCCCCTCAGGTCCGAATTCTCCTCGGTTCAGCAGGCGCGGAGAAGGCTGCTGAAGGCACCCTGCCGACGACGATCCGTGCCAGTCGGGAGAACCTTCAGAAGGCCATCCATTGGGCCTTTAGTTCCGCAACGGAAGACGACGCCGTGTTTCTCTTCTGGTTCGGCCAAGGAGGCCCGTTCGGAGATCGTACCTGCTACTTCACCGCAGACACCAAATTCGACGACGGCAAGTTTCAGGAAGTCATCACTGCCGCTGATCTCGAACAGGAATTCGACAAGTGCAAAAGCCAGCGCGTGGCCATCATCCTCGACGTCCACTTCCGCAGCTACTCGCTGCCGAACGGGAAGCTGAACGAAAGCGGCCTCCAGAGTCGGTTCCAGGAGTTCCTCGGCAAAGATGAAGAGAATGATCAGCTTTCGAGGCCTTTGGTGTTTCTGGCCGCGAACGAGGGGATTCAGCCGACTTTCGACGGTCCCAAGAACGGCCTGTTCGCGCAGATCGTCACCGAAGCTCTCAGCGGCAAGGCCGACAAGGACGGTGGCGAACCAGACAGTCAGGTGACGGTCGATGAGTTGTTTGTTTACGTGGAGAAGGAGTTGCCCCGTCGGTCCCGGGTCGATTTCGGCAAGGCCCAATATCCGATCCTCGTCAAGCGCAACTCGTACTTCGCCCTGACGCGGAATCCCGAGGCAGCGGCGCTCGTCGATGGCCGACTGAAGAAGTTCGAGGAACTCGCCGCCGCCAAGGACCTCAGTTCGGAAATCCTTCGGGAAGGCCGGGAACTCCTCAGCCTGATGCCCCGCTTTGAAACCCAGCGGCAACTCCGCAAAGCGTATCAGAACTTCGCCGATGGCAAGATCGGAGTTGATGAACTGCTGAAGGAGCGTCAGAACTACCTGGCTACTCTCAAACTCCCGCGAAAAACTGCCGAGGAGTTCGCCGAGAACGTGATGCGAGTCGCCCAGATTACCCGGAACGGCTATGTCAAGCCGGTGGAATTAAAAAAGCTGGTTACGGAGGCCGTCAAAGGACTGTACCGCTTCACTGATACGAAGCTGCCGCCGGAGTTGAACGAACGCCTGGAGAAACTGAGCAACACGGATGACGCTGGTATGAAGAAGCTGCTGGCCGATGCCCGCGAACACCTCGGCAACCGCGACGACCTCAAAGGCTCCAAGGCGACCGACGTCGCCCTGCAACGGATGCTCCATTCGCTGGACCCGTACTCGACCTACATTGACGCCGAAGCCCTGCACCAGTTCGAGATCGGCACGAAACAGGAGTTCATCGGCGTCGGCATTCAGATTCAAAAAGACGTCGCCACGGACATGATCCGCGTCTCCACTCCGCTGCGTGGCAGCCCGGCTTTCAAGGCGGGAATTGCGACGGGGGACATCATCGTCCGCATCATCAACACCCACGATGGTAAGGGCAACCCGCTGGAAAAGCCGGAGGTCGTCGAAACCAAGGGTCTGTCCACCTCGGACGTGGTCAAGAAGATCCTCGGCAAGGAGGGAACCCCGGTCACACTGGTGGTGCGGCGGCAGACGACCGATGGAGAGAAGGAGCTTTCCTTCGAGTTGCGTCGCAGTCGTATCCAGGTTGAAACGGTACTCGGCGTGAGTCGCAAGGACGATCCCGACGCCGGATGGAACTACTGGATTGATCCGGATTCCCGGATCGCCTACATCCGTCTGACGCAATTCGCCCTCAACACCGAGCGCGACCTGAAAAACACGCTGCGTGAACTGGAAAAGGAAGGGCTTCGGGGCTTGATTCTGGACCTGCGTTTCAATCCGGGCGGTTATCTCGACAGCGCCGTGGGCATCGCCGATCTGTTCATCGACGATGGCGTGATCGTCAGCATCCGGCCCCGGGTCGGTCGAGCCAGGGAGTTCAAGGGGCAACATGCCGGGTCCAAGACAGACTTCCCGCTCGTGGTGCTGATCAACGGCGGCAGTGCCAGCGCCAGCGAAATCGTATCGGCGTGCGTTCAGGACCACGAACGCGGCATCGTCATGGGCGAGCGGTCGTTCGGCAAGGGCAGCGTCCAAAACATCATGGAACTCGACCTGGGCAACGGGCCGAGCGAGTTGAAGCTCACCACCGCATCCTTCTGGCGACCCAACGGCAAGAACCTGCACAAGTTCCCCAACAGCAAACCGGAAGATGACTGGGGCGTGGTTCCGCATCCCAATTACACGCTGAAACTGAGTCCCGCGGAGACCACGGAACTGTTCGATCATCTCCGCCGTCAGGAGATCATTCCGCGTCGGGATCCGCCCAAGATGGAGACGGTTCCCACTTTTGTGGATCGCCAACTGGAAATGGCCGTGGACTATCTGAAGAAGCAGCTGGCCAGCAAAACGGCAAGTAAGACGAGCGGCGGCCGATAAGCTCCTTGCAAACTCGTCGCTTTAGTGCGATGCCGAAGAGAGGAGGCCCCTGCCCTGCGGCCTCCTCTTTTCAGTTGAAGGACAACCAGTCAGCGTCCTGGTTACGAATTGATTGCAGTCGCCGGGTCTCTGCCCGTTGTGCTGCCGCGTTTTCGATGGGCAGAATAGAGACGGTCAAAAGGCGTCCTCGATCCGGCCAATCTACCCAGTGAGCGACGATCCGTCGGGCGGGCCGCTCGGCCTCGGCTTCATGGTTCTGGTTTTCTCCGGATCGAGCGGTCAGAAACCGTGTGAATGGGGTGTCCCTCAGGGCTTCGGGAAACCATTCCTGTTCTCTCTCGGGAGTCAATGATTCCTCGACTTGGAAACCCAGAAACCGCGTTGCGACGGGATTGCTCCAGGAAATCAGACCGCTAGGCCCAACGGCGACGATCGCGCAGGGAACCGACTGGAGTATGCCGGACAGAAAACCTTCCCGGGACCGTGCAGAGTCCAAGTCCCGTTTCAGCGATTCCATCTGCAATTGCAGCTCATTTTTGTCTGACTGCCATTTCGCAGCCTGCGTTTCCTTCTCTCCCATAAGTCGTTCACGTTCCGACTTGAGATGCTCGAGCTGGTCCAGGGCCTCGTCGTACCGTTGCTGAAATTCGGCGACACTCCGGTGATGCTCATCGTCCCGTGCTGCCAGTCGTGCTTGCCATCGCTCGCACTCTGCTTGGGCGGCCGCTGCCTTTTCCAAGGCCTGGGCCGCCTCCTCTTGAGCCTTTTCCAGGGCTTTTCGCAGCCGCTCCAATTCATCTTGGACCGATTCCTGGCCTCGCCACGCCTTCTCCAATTCCGCTTCCAGTTCCTCGATGGTTTTCTGAGCGTGCCGCAGGGACGTCTCAGCAGCGTCCCGCTTCGATTGCTGGTCAGCCAGCTCTTGTCTCGCGCGGTCTAGTGCGGTCTGCAAATCGGGCTGAACAGTTGGCTGGGAGGCGAGCTTCTTTTGCAGCTCCGCTACTTGCCTGGTCAACCGCTGGCGTTCTTCGGTCGCGTGCCTCTCCATTGCAGTCAAGCGGGACTCGGCCTCCCGCTGCCGTTGTTCCGCATGTTGCAGTTGCTTCTGAAGCTGTTCCAGCTGCTGAGCGGCATCTTTGCGAACCTTTTCCAGAGCACGCTCCAGCGCCCGGAGCGGAGACACATCTTCAACTACGGCCAAGACCTGACTTGGCTGGCCGTGCTTAGGCCAAGTCCGAAATCGCAGACGCAGCCAATGAGCATCTTCGTTTTGGCGAGCGAATTCGACCTCAGCCGCAGCTTCTCCGACTTGTTGGCACGCCCCTTCCAGGGCCGCCAGCAGGCTGTCCCGCGCCTCTGGAGACAGCTTCTGATGCCAGCCACGACGCAGTAATTGTTCCTTACCGGCATCGAACTGCCGTGCCGCGAAAGAATTAGCAAAGACGCATGTGCCGTCCTGCTCGAAGATCATGGCACCGGCAGGCAGACTCTCGAGGATTTGGGACATTGTCTCGCGCCGGTCACTTCGAGCATCCTTTTGGCGAGACTCGGAAACATCACGGAAGATCAGCAACAGCTCCACCACTTCGTCCTGGCTGTTCTGAATAGGAAGTATGCAGCCTTCGACGGGGACAGTCGCGCCTCCCGCTGTCAGCAGAACGGCATCCTCCGGGAGGTGAACCGCGTGGCGTTGCTCGACGATGTGCTGCAAGTTCAGGGCGATGGGCTTGCGCGTCCCCTCGTGAAGGAGCACAAAAAGCTGGTCGAGTGGCCGATGACGGGCATGGGCCAGGTGCCAGCCCGACCAGGCTTGAGCGAGAGCGTTGAGAAACATGACCCGACCTCGCGTGTCGGCGAAGACCCATGCTTCCCGGGCATGGGCAAGCGTTTTTTGCAACCGGTCATAGGCAGTGACAGCCCGCTGACACTGCATGGCAAGATAACTGGCAGCTCCACCCATGAAGGCGAAAAGACCCAGCCGCACGAAGAACTCCTGAAGGGCCGCCTCAGCCGCGGGATCGTAAGCAAGGGCATAACCTAGAGTCAGCGCCCCGGCCGAAAGGGCCGTCGTCAGCAATCCCCCGTACAGGCCGCCAATCCAGGCCGCCCCGATAACCACGATGATGAATGGCAAGAAGCCGATCGGATGGCCCCAGCCTCCCATCAAGCCGGCGATAACACTGGCCCCCGCGACGGCCAGGACCGGCAAAACCGTCGCACGGTGGGAGCGGAAAAGACCGGCGACGAGGGCAAGAATTCGACTTATTGCAGACACGGCAATGACCTCGATCACGATCGACGACGGGCGACTCCCTGCTCGGTTCGGGCTTTCAGCCAGGCCGCCGCTTCAGGGCAGCTTCTGTTTCAGGCTGCGAAACCAGGCTTCTAACGCTGGTTTCTCCTCGGATGACGCCTCCGTGAGAATCTGGAACTCGGCCTCGGCTTCCTGCCGTCTATTCAGCCGGAGCAGGTTGGCGATCCGCAAGCGTCGAGCGTCGTCCAGTGCGATGTTGAGTTCCAAGGCCCGGCGGCAGGCGGCGTCCGACGCTTCCCACTCTCCGGCCTGATGGAGCAGATCAGCCAGCTTCAGGTGGTAGATGGAGTAATGCGGATTCAACTCCACGAGTCGCCTCTGGTATCGGAGAGCATCTTCGATCCGCCGTGACTGAAGGGCCAAATCCACCAGATCCGTCAGGGTCTGTTCACGATCCGGAGCGTACTTCAATGCCTGCATGTAGGCGTTCCTTGCTTCGACTAGCAAACCTTGTTTCCGCAGGGCGTAGCCCAAGGCATCCCATCCCGACGGGTCGTTCGGCCATTGTTTCAGGAACGGTTCCAGAAGTGATTGTGCTTTTCGGACGAAAGGCACAATGGGAACCTGACCCTCGACGCGTCGGGCGACGTTGACCACGGCTACCCCGAAATCCCGCTGCACGTCCAGACGTGATCCATCAACTCGATCCGCGTGGAAGAGCCGTAGCGGGATGATCCCGGAAGCCAGGATCGGCCCCGCATTCGCGGAGGCGTCGTCCCGCTCCGGACGACGCAGCACCCGATGATCGGTCAGGGCCGTGTGGGCGATGTTGGACTGCAAACGTGGCATGTGACACAGGATGCAACTGTCTTCGGCCGCGACCTGCCTCCGTTCCACTTCAGGCATACTACACGGCTGTTTCTGATGGCACTCCAGACAGCGCCGACGGTAGTAGTCCGCCTTCTCAGTCTCCCGAATACGGCGATGTGGATCATGACATGACGTGCAGCCCAAGGCACCGCCGCTTTGTTGATAGCAACGGCTCAAGTGCATTTGCTCCACCTGGCTGACGGCTTTCTGCCCCTTCGTCAGTTCGAGCGGCTTGACGAATATGGCAAGGAATTCATTGAGAGGCAAGCCGGGGCGGTAGTCGAACGTCCCGCGGCCCGCCTTGACGACCCGTTCCTCGCCCTGGAGGTGGCACTGCTGGCAGACATCCTCGCGGAGATCGGGAGGCAGATGGCGTGGATTGACGATGCTGTAGTCGATGCCGTCACTTTTCCGGGGCTTTTCTGCGTGAAGCTCGCCGGGGCCGTGACAACGTTCGCAGCCTATCACAAAACCATTGAAATATGGCGGCGCATAGCGGTTCATCGTGTTGGGATCGTCAAACGCGAAGTTGCAGTGGCAGAACAGACAGCCCGACTGGATCGGCCGCTCGAAGTGCATGTTCCGCTTCTCGTAACCGGGGGACAGGTCCCAAGTGCCGGTATGCCGATACCAACTAATCGGCGATTCGAAGAAAAAGCCCTGACGGTTGACGATGTAGGTACGACCCCGCGTTCCCGACCCGACCGCGTAGGCCGCCTCCTCTTCGATACGCGCCAGGGTCGTCCCTTCCCGTCCCAACAGGCTCTCGCTGTGGATCATTCGTCCGTTCCGCAAGGCCACCTGGTACACAAGTCGTCCGACCTGGAACTGGTAGGCTGCGGACGGATCGAGTCCTTCATGGCGGGGAGCCTGCTCGGTTGGATGCATGGCCTGACCCATCGAATGTTCGGCATATTGGTCGGCGATGTCCTGATGACAACTGGCACACACGGCATCGCCGACATACCGGACATCTGAACGCACGTTGGAGAACGGACTGTCAAGCGTTAACCGCGGATCGGGCGGAAAGCCCGGCTGGTCGGTCGGCTTGCGGAGCGCGAAGAAGAGCACGACGGGCAGCACTAGCGCCAGCGGGATGAGCCAGATCCACCTCCCCTTCGACCAAGTCTTGCTCTTGTCTCCGGTCATTACCGTGTCTCAATTCCGCTTTCAGTCTTCTTCGCCTGATTATGTCCCTATCTGCCATTGGCTTCCAGCCGAGTTGATCTCGCAGCGAGCTTGGCCTGCGACGGAAACATCTAGTCATCGTGACGTATCCGAACCATGCCTGTCGAATCTCCATCCGATTTCAGGATTTCACAGGTATTCCTCGGAGGGGCGGATAAAATGCGGGTGCGGAGACGCGAGGCACACTCAGGTCCGTGGGGGGGGTATCGGCATGTTTCGACCGTTGACAGGATTGCTTGTCGTCTTGCTGCTTCCCGGTCTGTGCTCGGCTCAGGTGGAACGCCTGGAACTGGGCAAGCGGCTCAGCAAGTTCGAGAAGGCCTGGGATGAGCAGACGGACGCCGCTCGTCGCAAGGAGGCGGTCTCCGAATTGCAAAAGGCGGTGGCCTCTTTCTTCAGCTTCCGCCTAGCAGAGGCGGGCCGATCCTTGGATCAGGCCCGGTTCAAGCTGACCGAAGGCAAAGAAGTTCTCGAAGAAAAGCGCTGGGCCGAGTCGCTTCATGTGCAACCAGAGCGTTATCTGGTGGAAGCGGATCTGCCCACGCTCGCTGTCACCGTCGCCGAGTTCTACGCCACAGGAATCATGCCGCCGGAGGGAGCAGCGGTACGCTTGACCATCCTAGGCTCCGACGGCAAGCCCGTTCGACCGCCTACCATGGCCGGAATCACCGGATTGCCGCAGACTGTCAAAGTGAATCTCAAGGATGTCCCACCAGGCGATTATCAACTCTCTTTTGAAGTCCTGGTGGCTGGCGAAGTTTTCGCTCAGTCGTCCTACGGCATCTCCATTGCCAAACAGCTAAAGGACCGCCTGGCGCGGCTGGAGGAAGGTATGAATCGCTTGCCGCGAAGAAACACGGAAGGAGAGACGGCTCGATTCCTTATTAAACTGCTGTCTGATCTGGCCAGGGATCGGGTGCCCGAAACCGACTACCCGGCCAATCGGTTGCTGGCGGAAGCGGAAGCTCTGGCTGCTGCTCAGGAGCCGTACTACACCGCCGAGCGAGCCGGGCAATTCTGGCTGGCTCTGGGCACGGAACCCGGACCATCCGTTGTCCGGCTTCAGATTCCTTTGGGCCTGTCCAAGGACAAGCCGGTTCCGCTCGTTCTTGCGTTGCACGGTGCGGGGGGAAGCGAAAACCTGTTTTTCGACGGCTATGGTAATGGAGCTGTGGCCCGTTTATGCGGTGAACGCGGTTGGGTGCTGGCGGCTCCACGGCTCGGGGTGGGTGGTTTGTCTCTTTCCGCCGTCGTGGATGAATTGGCGAAGCGTTACCCGATAGACACCAAACGAGTCTTTTTGGTCGGCCACTCGATGGGTGCGGGACAGGCCCTTTCCGCGGTCGCATCCTCGCCGGAGAAGTTTGCTGCCGTGGCTGCTCTGGGCGGTGGGAATGCCTTGCGCCGCACCGAGAGAATCCAGGACATCCCCTTCTTCATCGGCGTCGGCTCGCTGGACTTCGCTCTGCGGGGCGCTCAAGCCCTGCAAGAGAGTTTGAAGCGAGCCCAAGTCAAGACCGTGGAGTACAAGGAGTACCCGGAAATCGAGCACCTCGTCATCGTCCAGGTCGCCTTGCCGGATGTCTTCGCCTTCTTCGATCGCGTGGCTAAGGGTTCCTAGAGTGCCGACCGGCAGCGGGACTACTTGCGAACCACGAAGCGGGGACTGGGGACGTCCACGGTGGCGGTGGCCATCTGCGCGAGTTGTTCCTGGCTGCGAACCTGCTCTTTTTCCAGATACTCGCGGCCCTTCTTGACGTTGACGTGGTCCCAGGGCAGCACTTCGTCAAGGGGCCGCGCTCGGTGAACGAAGAAGCTGAAGTCGATGCTCAGGTCGGCGACGGCTTCCCACCACAGTTGCGGTCGGAAGCACTCGTCCCAGGCGTCCAGGCGCGCTCCTTTGCGCCAAGCGGCTTCGATCACTGGAGCGACTCGACGATCACCTCGCGTCAGCAAGCCTTCCAGCAGGCTGCGTTCGATCTCGTGCTGCTTGATGCGGACCGAGCGGATGCGCTTGCGGGACCGGAGGTACTGTCCAGCCCAGGTCAAATACTCCCGGCTCTGCATGCCGTTCCACTGATAGGGTGTGTGCGGTTTGGGGACGAAGTTGGAAACACTGGCCGTGACCTCAGCGAATCGGCCGGTTTCCTCTTTGCCGATGCGAGCAATGGTTTCGGCCATCTCCACAATGCCGTCGAGATCGACCTGCCGCTCCCCCGGCAATCCGACCATGAAATACAGCTTCACGCTCCGCCAGCCGTTGCGGAATGCCTCCCGGCATCCTTCGTACAAGTCTTCATTGCTGACCGGCTTGCGAATCTGCTCCCGCATATCGTCCCGAGCGACTTCCGGAGCCAGTGTCAGCCCGTGATTGCGAACGCCCTTGATGAGTTTTGGCAGGTAGCGCAACTGGCTGTTCACACGCAGACTGGGAAGGGACACATTGACCCCCAGGGGCGTGAACACCTCGTGCATTCGCTTGACCAGTTCCTCGAAGTACGGGTAATCGCTGGAACTCAGGCTCAGCAGGCTGATCTCGTTGTAACCCGTGTTCCGATAGCTTTCGAGGGCCGATTGCACGATGCATTCGACGGAACGCACCCGCAAGGGCCGCTTGATGACAGTGGATTGGCAGAAACGGCACTGCCACGGGCAGCCGCGCATGATCTCGATGGGGATGCGGTCGTGGGCCGTCTCCGTGTTGCTGACGATGGGCTTGACCGGCAAGGGAAAATCATCGAAGTCCCGGCGGATCGTACAGGCGTAGATCTCCTTGGGCACATCGGCGCGGGTGCGATGGATGGCGGCGATGGTGCCGTCGCTTTTATACTCCGGTTCATAAAAGGCCGGAGCATATGCCCAGGGCTGCCAACCGGCGTCGGCAACACTGCCAACCAGTTCGGCAATTGCTTCCAGTCGCGCCTCGGCCCCGGTCTTGCCTCGACGCCGCCAGCGGTTCTTAAGTTCCATCCACTTTTGCAGCAGCCAC
Source organism: uncultured Planctomycetota bacterium (assembly GCA_937944855.1). GTDB lineage: Bacteria > Planctomycetota > Planctomycetia > Gemmatales > HRBIN36 > JANWWR01. Next base: position 38,201 of record CALFAY010000011.1, on the reverse strand, counting down.
GGCAGACTTTCTTCGCCGTCGCCGATCACGAACACATCCACATACGGGGCCAACAACTCCGGGTTCTGAGCTCCGGGACCGCCGCACACGACCAAGGGATCTTCCAATGTCCTCTGCTTCGAGCGCAACGGCACGCCGCCCAGGTCGAGCATGGTCAGAATGTTTGTGTAGCACACTTCGTATTGCAGGCTGAAACCGAGCACGTCGAACCGATGCAGCGGCGTAAACGTTTCGAGGCTGTACAGTGGCAAGCCAGCACGGCGAAGCTCCTGCTCGAAATCCAGCCAGGGCGTGAAGGCTCGTTCGCACGCCCAGCGCGGATCGGCGTTGACCAGGCTGTACAAGACTTGCAGGCCATGCTGGCTCATGCCTAGCGTGTAGGTATCCGCGAAGGACAGGCAAAGCGTGCCCTCGACCTGGCGATGGTCCTTGACCACACTGTTCCATTCGCCGCCGATGTACTGAGCCGGCTTCTGGACGCGGAGCAGGATGCGGCGTACCGCTTGCTTCAGTTCCTCATTGACCATGAGGCAATCCCTCGCAGGAGTTGGGGATCGTTCCTTCCCCTGAGTTCAAGTGCTCGCTTTTCATTGTATTCCCAGCTTTGCTCGAGCAGCGATGCCCACGGAAACAGAAAGCGGGAAACCTGACCAAAGCCAGGCTCCCCGCTCCGTGAAGATTGGACATTCCCGTGGCTGCCGGGGTCACTCGATCAGCGTGACCTGCACGCCGTCCTGCATGATGTCGCTGATGGCCTGTCGCAGCGTCTCGATCATGGTGGCATCGTCGCCGTACACGAGCTTGTAGGGCACTTGTCCGATGCGGCGGTGAGGGGGAATGTTGCCGATCGTCTCCATCTGGCTGAGCGTGCTGATGGCCCCGGTTCGCTCGGAACTGTCCGGAGCAATGACGCTGCCAAAGCCGATGCAGTGGATCAGCGTTGGCCGCCGCGACGTGCTGTAGCCCGGAGGATTGGCTGTGTCCAGGGCCACGATTTGGTTGCAGATGCTGAAGATTTCCGTGGTCACGGTGCTGGAGTTGTCCGCAGTCCAAGACACGGAAGGATACTCACTGGCACCCGGACTGCTGCTGTTGAAACGAATGTTGTAGAAACTGTTGTATGGCCCGGCATTCGTGAAGCTGGCAGTTGCCGTGTGGTTAGGCAAACCGTCCGTCTCAAAAATGACCATCTTCTGAGCGCCGCGGCGACCGAGGCCACCTGCGTCGCCGGTCGGGGCCGGGCTTGGGTTGTACGACCTCAGACTCACGTTGCTGCTGAACTGGTTGTAGGCCAGCATGAGCCCCATCGAGTAGCAGGTTCCGCCCATAGCCCGCGGCACCTCAATGTTCTTTTCAAATTCGTACATGTTGATCTCAGAGCCGGGATTGTCGAGCGTAAACGGGGGGAACCATAGCGAATCGATCATTCGGGGGTAGTTCCGGCTCAGGGGGGCACGCACCCGGTTGAACCGACGAGCGTTGGTCACGTCCGTGGCCGAGGTTCGGGGAACGCAGAACATGATTAGGGAAACGTGGTCATTGGGATGATTCCGCTCAATGTCCTGAAGAGCGGCCCGCACGCCGATCTTGGCGGCATATAGCGGGGCTTCATAGGCAGTTCCCGGCCACCACCAGTAAGATTGGTTCCCGGATCGACCTCCCAGGTTGTAGTTGCCCAGGAAGTCCACCATCGTCATCGGTCCGAACCAGAAATGCAGCCGAGGGCGCTTGGGATTGTCGTTGTAGTTCATGTACGGCCGCGGCGAGCCGGTCAGCGAGGAGAGGGACGTGATGCTGGCGGTGCCCCAGACGAAGTCGGCCCCGTAGCCGGTGAATTGCACAATGTTCGGAACACCGGAGGACGCCGTGTCCCACGAGCTGGACCCCGTCTGCCGTAGACCGAGCACATAGTCGATGTAATCCTTCCAGAACCGCTCGTTCGGGTCGCTGAGCGGGAAGGTGTTCCACCAGCGGCTGTTGAGTGTATTGTCGTTGTAATTGGGCAATGCTGTGTAGTAGTTGATGCGCCCGGCCTTGAGCCGCGGCGGGAAGGGATTCGGCCCTGCTGTGAACAACCAGCGGAGGATCTCCTGATAGTTGATGCGGTAGTAAGTCGTGCTGCCGACACGAGGCGAGTACCAGTCGCCATCGCTGTCAAAGAGCAAGGCGTTGTCGTCCATCGGGGTAGCGCCGTCGCTGCGGAAGAAGAACCGCTTTCGCCAGTCGAGCCTGGGCCGGTTGTGCAAACGCAGAATCCGCTGGTAGGTACGGCTGTTGGTGCTCAAGAGCGGTCCGGTCGGATCGCTGGTGAGGTAATTAGCCAAGGCGGATTCGCTGGACCAGGGCCAGTTGTTGGCCACGACGTCTCGATGCGTCGTGCTCAGGCCGCCCATCGCGTTTATCAGGTCGCGCACCTTAGTGCGATCGGCGGTGCTTGAGCCTAGCGGCCAACGTGGGTCGGGAGGCCAGAGGAAAAACGTCTTGCCCCAGTACCGCGGTCCTTCCGTGTACTCGGCGAAAGGTACGTCATTGTAGTTGGTTTTGCCTCCGGCGCTGGTGGCGTTTCCCGTCCCGTAGTTGGCTGATCCGTCCACGCTGCCGGCTAAACCGGCTGCGTAGCCGTCAAGCTCCCAGACCCAGTTCGCCGGGCTGGAGCTGGAGAAGGAAGACAACTTGAGTAATTGGACGATATTCTGGGCGTAGGAGCTGCCCGGCGAGTAAGATGGCCAAGTCGCAGTGTTGCTGCGATAGTAACGATCTCCGGAGACAAAGCCTTCGCTGTCCCCGTCCGGCCCCGGCGTGAAAGCCAGTGCGGCGGAGGAACCCGTGTTGTGTTGATAGAAGCTCTGAACGATAGGTTTGCGGTTCTGGCTGAGCGGATTCACTTCGGTGAAATTGCACAAGCCATAGACGTTACCGCTGAGAGTGACAGGTGACGTCCGTTGAAGACCCGCCGCTGAAATGTTGGAGTAATGGCCGAAACGCGGGAAGACCCCCTCGGGGTTCATGGTTCCGGATGAAGGTGAGCCACTGCTGACCTGGCGCGTCCCTCCATGAGGTGCGCCGATAAGCGTATCGAAGCGCATCGAGCCGGAGAAGTCGAGCACTAACGCAACGTCCCGGGGACGATGCACTGCGGTCGCAACCGTCGTGGTGGTGAAGCTCGAGATGCCGAAGACCTTGGCGAAGTAAGTATCGCCAGTCACGGTCACAGTCGAACGACACAGACTCCAGTTGTCATTGCTGGCCCTCGGGATCTGGACGACGAACCGCTGGGCGTTGTCGTCGTAGGAATACGAACCGAACTGGTTATTGACTTGGGACGCTTGGACGCCGTTGCCCAGGATGCGGTTGGCCGTGGCGGCGGTCATGGCCGCCGTAACCGCAGCACTCAGGTTGTTGTCGATCGTTTTGTCGCCGTTGAGTGTCCGTGCTCCGGCCATCGCTGCGCTGTCGGCCACGTTCTGCGCCTGAGTCCGGGCAACCGCCAGCACCCCGACATCCACTGCCAAGGCCACGAAGGCCAGCAATCCCAGACACGTCAAACAGACTATGGGCAGCACAGATCCACACCGCTTACCCGCTGCATGTCTCATCGCTCGACTCTCCCAGTGCTAATTGGCCTCGCTGGACATGATGGAGCGGATGCGGACGGGAATCGAAATGGGCATCCAGCCGCCTATCGGTTGAAAGTTCCCAGTGATTTCCACGCCGATGCCGTCGCCGAAGCGGGCGTTCGTCCACACCCCGGTGTTGTTGCCCGTGGCAAGGTCCGCCCGATACACGTTGATCTGCATGCCCTGCAAGTGCCCCGTCTGCCCTCCCATCCTGTTGAGAACACGGGTAACGATTTCTGAAGTGGTAAGCTGATCGGTGCTGACGACGGCTAGACGGGCCCCCTCTCGGGCCGCGTTCTCGGCAAGCTGTCGCACCATGACGTAGCGGCAATACTCGAAGAGGGAAACCAGAAGCGGTAAAAGCAACGCCAAGCACACCGCCGCCTCGACTGCGTGGGCGCCTCGACGGATCGGTTTCTTGCCAGAATGGATCCTCATGATCGTCACTCCCGCTATTCGATTGGAATCGACCCGTCCACTTTCACCGGGATGTCTTTCATCGAAAACCAGTCGGCGGATGCCTCGATCTGCATCACGTTGAGCAACTGGATGATTGTGGCAGAGCTGCCGGGACGCAGATCGGCGTAAGGCACGCGAACGTAGATGCGGAAATGATCCATCTGCTCGGCGTATCGGGGATCCGACCGGCTGGAACTGGTCAGGTTCGTGACGGTGACTACGCAATTGCTCACGTTCACGCCGTGATGGCTGAGATAGTTCCGCACCGCCTGCTCGACTTCGGTCGTCGAGCGTGCGCCACCCGCTGCTTGTCGGCCAGCTTCGCGACAGGCATTCGAGAGAAGCTGATGGGCTTCAATGACGCACGACATCTCCCACAGGCCCAGGAAAACGGGCAAAATCAAAAACGCCAGTGTGACGGCCAGTTCCACTGTGGCAGCGGCCTGTCGAGGAGAACGACGGCGAAAAGGTGACATGACGCGGCCCTCGTGGCTGTCAAAAAGGATACGCAATCGCACCGGGCCGGCGTCTGTTGTTGGCCGTGACCCGGCGTTTGACCGAGCGGGGAGTCAGACGGGAAATGGCCAAGAAAACGGCAGGGGGAATCCGCCGCCTGGAGCCACGCGGGGATTGGCCTCGTGGGAAACGTAGAACACACTTCAGGACTTGTCAAACGCCAGGACTACCGGCTGCCGGAGGCGTGATACGGCTCATCGGCTCGGAAGCCCGGAAGAATTTGATGCCCTCGACGAGTTCCCTGAAGTCACCTCCGTTGAGGAGAAAGACCGCTTCTCCCAGAGTGGAGGATCGCGCCAGAAAATACGTCTGTCCTCGAAGTCCCGGCGCTTTGCGAATGTCAGGAGTATAGGTCTCGCCCACGATAAGGGTCCGAGAGTTGCCGTTGTCGTATTTGACTTCGACCACAAACGACGGGGGAGCTTTGGCGTCGTTGGGATCGACCCGCCACTCGGGCTTGGGCTGACCCCGGTGCGACACGAACCGCTCGGTCGAAAGCAGGTTGACCTGCGGCATACCCGATTCCAGTCCTACGAGCCGATTCAACTTGGCAAAGTCGAGCTTGGGCAGCGATTCCTTGGCGTCCTTGCCACCCACGGTGTACGAAACAACTTCCCATGTACCCGTCTCGCTGCCCTGCTGGGCCGGCTTGTAGGCAAGCTCCAAAACGGTTCGCTCGAAGTTCTTGCTTTTGTCGTGCCACGTCAGCTTGACGCTGGCCGGCTTGGCCGACTGCTCGGGGCTGAAGACGGTATTGCCCCGCAGTTCGACGTCCAGAACTCGCACGACATCTTCCGGCAGGAGAAACACGAAGTCGTTGGCATCGGGAGCCGGGCATTCCGCGGGCTTGATTTCCACCCGGGCGTAATACTGTTTGCCCTTGTCCGCGCTGCCCTCCGCTTCCTTGCCGATAACGTACCGAAACACCGCCGGTTCCTTCTTGTCCTTTTCCTTGACGGTCACGGAGCATTGCAGCAATGGATCGTCCGCCAGTCCAAATTTCTCTTTGCGGTCTCGATCCGTCGCCCGGTCGGTGATGAGCTTGTCGGCGGACATGCGAGACAAGCTGAGCAAAAGCATGTCTGTGGCCGTTGCTCCGTCGCCCTCTACCGGCTGCTTCAGCTTCCACGGACGCGGCTTGTCGGCCTCACCCTCGGCCTGCGGCTCCCGCTCAAGTTCGTAGGTCAAATCGCCGCGGGTGTATGTCAGTTTGACCGCCTCGTTGGGTTTGAAGCTGGGCAGTGTATGATCCCGGTAGTGGTAGTACCCCGCTGTGGCCAATTCGTTCAGTGAAATGCTCTGGCGGCCAGAACCCGCGGGAGGAAACGGACCGGACGAGGAATCGTTTCCAGTCGGCGAGGACAGCCACGGATCGGGTACTGCTAGAATCGTCGGCAGTGTATCGGGAATCTCCCGCCGGACATAAACGACACCCCGTTTTTCGTCCTTGCGTCCGATAGCGAGGCGGAGCGTGGGCTTGTCCTTGGCATCCGCCTTGAGCTTCGGCTCACCGCTGCCCTCTGGCTTGCCGTCCTTGTCGCGCTGGATGCCTTCTTCCCAGAACGTCAACTCTGCCCGCGGCTGGTCGAGACCCAGGTCTAAAGGATCCGACCCGAACCAGGCGCGCCGTTTGGCGTCGTCGTCAAGAAAGCTCTTGGAATCGGCAACCTCAATCTTGTTGATGGCGTCAATGAGCTTGGTTACGGTGTCGAGATGGGTCTTGACGGTGGCCCGTTGATCGGTATGCAGATCCCATTCTGAAGGTGCCGGGACTCCCCGGGCAGCATCGCTGTTGGTCGTCAGAGTGGGCCGCCGGAAGCGCAGTGTCTCACCTGCCGACTTCAAATCAATGGCATCAATCTTGGTGGCATCCAGTCGGCCGAGGTGTCGGCTGCGCAATTCGTCCGGCCCTTTGTCGAATGCCTTAAGATGCTTGGCTTCGATGCGGACCACGAAATCATCGTCCTGAAGCCGGGCGAAGAAGCCGACGCTCTGGGCGTCTTCCGCCCTGCCAGCTTCAAAGCCAGCAACGCCGGCCAAGGCTGACCAGGGACCGAAAGGCATCGAGCCGCACGCGATGGCAAGTAATCCGCCTCGACCCGCCAACAGCCGGTTTTCGTGTTCCGAATCCCGCTGCCCGATCAGCAGCGTCGAGCTTTTCTCCGTGGACTCTGTGGGAGATTTGACCCGAAACGTGGCCGTGGCCGTCGCCCTCTCCGGCGTGACGCCGTACTTGGCCAGCTTGGCTTCGTCCAGCGGTCCGTCGTCCACAAAATCTTCGTTGCGTGCAACCCGTATGTCCGAAAGAGCATTGACCAGGGCATCGGCGGCGCGGCTGTCCGCATCGCCATATTTCGGCTCGACGAACTTCCAATCCCTGTCTCGCTCCTTGGTCAACTCCAGCGGTTTGCTCCCCGCTTTGGCCACGCGGACACCCTGCACGTTGATCGCGCTGCCCAGAAGGTCTTTGTCCCGGAAGTCGTTCACCGTGCCCAAGGCTCGATCCACGCGGTTTTTGGGCACGGCGACAGGCCTGTTCGGCGCTTCTGAGGTCAAGGCGTAGATCAGCGGGTCTTCCTTGTGAGGACTGGTCTTGCCGAACGAAACTGCAATCTCCTGCGTGCCCGTCTTATTGCCGTCCTTGTCCTTGACGTCCCGGGTCAGGGTCACGACGACGCTCGGCTTGTCCAGGCCATACAGACTGAGGTCCTTTTCCAAATCGGCTTGCAAGTCCTTCTGGGCGTCCGCCAACTGCTCAATCAAGCTGTCCACGGCGCGGGTGCTGACGCGGACCTTGCGCGGGGCGACCATCTCCCAGGGGCCGACGCCCTTTCCCTGTTCGGCCGGCTTGCGGCGAAACTCGATGCGCTCCGTACTGCCATCCAGGTTGGTACGAGTGATGACCACCTGCGTGAAGTCAGCAGCCGGAACCACGGCGAAGCGGTCCTTGCCTTTCCGCAGAGATGCGAGCAGATACTTCTCCGTCTCCTTCCGTTCTACCGGGGTCTGGTAGCCGAAGAACTGGAGGCCGAAGAACACCGCGATCAACACCAGCAGCACGCCGAAGAGGATCAACGGGGTCCGCAGATTCATGGCTGCATCTCCCTCCCATCACCGACGCCGCAGGAGCAACACCGCCAAGCCGCAAGCGGTAACGACGCTGAAAACCACGATGCCCGGCACCACCATCAAAGCGAACTTTCGGTCCGGCGGGATCGTAACCCGATAGTATTTCCGCGTTTTCGGCTCCACGTCGGTCACTTCCGAGTAGCGTTCCTGGAGCCAGCTTAGGCAGCTTGTGAAAACCAGATAGCTGAGCCGTACCATGCGAGGATCGTTGATGTAAGCGTTACTGATCCAGGTCGCGTCGCCGAACACGACCAGCCGCGGCTTGCCTTGCGAATGCACGTCGTTGGGATCGAGCGGCTTCCTTTCCCGCACCGTTACAGCCACGGGGATCGTGGTGGTGCGGGTGGTTGCTTTCTTCTCGAACGCCTCGGGATCCTTGAGGATTTCACGCGGTTTCTCTTCCGCCCATTGATACCTGCCCTCCGTGGCAACCGTCGTGAACAGAGGCGAGGCGATGAATTCGCCGCCGGAGTCCGTGGCCGGTCGGACGCTTCGGGCTGCCGACCAGGCGAAAAAGGCCACGGAGCGGAAGGACTCCCGGAAGACACTGTCCGCATTGGGGGCGACGCGGAGGAACACGGCCGTGGGAGCCTCCGGTTCGATGCCATTGAGGATCAAGTCCTGCCCCACCGTCACTCCAAAGTCCCCGAGGAATTGCTCCAGACCGGTCAGGGCCGGGTTCTGGTCGTACACGTCAAGCATCACGATGAGCTTGTGTTTCGGGTCTTTCATGTATTCTTTGAGCAGTTCGACCTTCCGAGCGGTGAAAGGCTGACGCGGCCCAGCGATGACCACCGCCATAGCATCGTCGGGAATCTGGCTGACGCTGCCGAGGTTAAGCGGTTTCGCTTCGTAAATCTTGTCCTCCTGCAACAGCGAAGAGAGGCGACCAAGCCCGATGTCGGGCACTTGCGAGTCGAAGCTGTCCAGGGACAGCTCGCCGCTGTCCTGCGTGAAATAGATGATGTTCTTGATTTCACCTTGCTGGAGCGCTCGGATGGCCGAGATGATCGCCTGTTCGCCCCTGAAGGTACGTTCCTCTTCGCCGCTGCCGAACGGTCCGCGACCGCTGATGCCTTCCAGGTCCGGCATCGGCTTGAGGAACTGGAAGTTCGGCTTGCCGTCAGGGTCATAGACAACAAGCACGCCTTCCCGCCCGGTGAACGGGTATTGCTGCATCAACGCTGCCACCGTGAAGGGATTAGCCGGATTGACAAATTCGACTTCGATCTTATCGGTCACGCTCTGGAAATTGCTCAGAAGCGTCTTGACGTCGGCAAACAAAACCGTCCGCGGCGAAAGCAGCACATAAATGGCGACCGGCTTTTTGAGGTCCTTGAGGATCTGTTTCGTCCCGGGACTGAGACTGTACACATGCCCTTCGGTCCAGTCGAACGGATCAAGGCCGTTCTCTTGCACATAGAAGAATGCCAGTACGTTCGTGGCCGTCAGGACCGCAGCCAGCATCAGCCCGGTGAACACGGTGACATAACCGTAAACGAGGCGTCGTAGCGTCGGATTCCGCCGTTCCTCGGATTGCACGACGAGGATACTGACCAGCATGACCATCAGCCCGAAGAGGATCAGGCCGAGCACGATATAGGGCCGATAATGGGCCAGTGTCGGCCCGCCCTTCCAGGCGTCCCGTCCCGTGAACAGACCGCCCACCGACGCATTCCACCACAAAATGCTGAACATGACGCCCAGCACGACCAGGCTCAGACCGAACAAGCCGCCGATGCTCAAAATCAGCATCTTCTCCGGGGGCGCGGTCAGATCGGGAGACGCCGACTCGCCGCGAGGAAACCAGATGTAAAGCAGCGCACCCGCCCCGATCAAAAGATTGAACATTGACCAGAAGACCATGTACGAGTGGCCATACCAAGCCAGCGAGTCTTCCGACGAGGTGTGGTACAACTGATTCCCCTGGTAAATCAACATTCCGAGCATGAACAGCGTGAAGACCGCTACCGCGATCAACACCGGCTGAGAGATCGGTCGAGATTCGGCGGAGGACCGTAGAAAGCTCATGGCATCTTCCACTCAAGACGTTGACTCATGGCCGACAAGGAACCCTCACCGCCACTTGCGGGCCTCGAGGACCTTGGTGGTCAAAAACAACCAGAATGCCGCCAGCGAGAGATGGAACAGGACGAATCGCAGATGCACCCGGCCGCGAACGAATTCCATCAGGTGGTGATAGTACGAGACATAACCCAGGGCCTCTCGCTTGGTCTGCGAGGCGGCTGGGTCGTTCATCAATTGGAACATGAAGATGACAATGATCGTCAGGACGATCATGACCACTGACGTCAGCAGGGCCGCCACTATCTGATTCGGCGTAATGCTGGAAAAGAACAGCCCCATCGCCAGGAAACCAGCCGTCATGGCCCCGATGCCGACGTAGAAGCTGAGCATGGGTCGGTAATCGAACGGCTCGCCGGAATAGATCCAAAGCGTAAAGGGAAAGACCGCCCAGAGGCTCCAGGCGATCATGTTGAAGATCCACACCGCCAGGAACTTGCTCAGGACGATCTCCCATTCGGTCACGGGAGCGGCCAGCAGTACTTCCAGCGTTCCTGTGCGGTTCTCTTCGCTCAGCATCCGCATGGTCAGCAGCGGAACCAGGAGGATCAGGCAGACCAGCGGAATGAACTCGAGAAAGTAGTTCTGGATGATCGGCTCCTCGGCGACCAGCTGACCTCGTCCGACGGCAAAGGGATCGTCGGGGACGAGGAAGCTGATGAACAGGTAGAACGAAAAGCCGGCCATGCCGGCCATGCCGGCCAGCACTACCCAGCCGAGCGACGGCCCGAGCAGGGCGCTGAGTTCCTTCCGCATCATGACCAGGAGGCGGGAGTCCGAAGCCAAGGTCGCTCCCGTCAGGAGATAGATACCGCCGATGAGCATGAGGAAGAAGCCGGAGGGCAGGAAGTAGCCCTGGGCCCGGCTCCCTTCGTAAAGCAGGTCGGCCACAAGGGGAGCGATGCTGCGAACCCCCGCGATGAGGATCAGGACCACGCCGAGATATGCCACGGCCCGGGCCGTCCAGTAGCCTTCGTCGGAATCGGCTCCCTTTGTGCCAATGTATGCGGCCAGGAAGGGGAACCCGATGAACACCGCGGCCGCTCCGTAAGGGACGACGAAACTCGGCACCCCGAACAGGTCCAAAAAGCTGCTCGCCAAGGTGAACAGGGCAGCCGCCCAGCCGATGGCCCCGTACAGGTTTGCTGCACCGTCCCGCCATTCCGTTTCGGTTTCATTGGCGGTGAAAGGCAGGAGGTAAACGAATCCCAGAGCCAGAGCGGCCAGGGCGAAGGGGAGCAGATTGATGCCGGGGGCCAGAACGCCGCTGGTCAGAAACACAGCCGCCGCGAAGGTTCCGGCCACTGTCGCCTGCTGCACGCGGTTGTTGATCCGCACCCCATGGAGCCAGCGGACTGGGTAACGCAGCTTCCAAAGAAGCAATTCTTTCCAATTCAGTTCAGAGGGTATGGCTCCAGTGGCAGAAGCCACGAAACCGGCCGTCGCGCTGCCGACCAGGGCCAGCCCAACCAGGCCGCCGATCACTCCTGCGAGCAGCCTCGGCAGCCACTCCGGTTGCAGTTGCAGCCCGCTGAACCAGGATACGCTCAGGCTTACGACGGTGATGATGCTCCCAAACAAAAGCAGCATGCAGGCCAGAAAGCCGTAACCTCGACGCACGTTCGTATCACGGTCCTGGAAGGCGTGAAACAGCGTGCTGCCGCAGCCGACGACGAGCCAGATGGCGATCAGGGGGATGGAAAAGCGAACGCTCCACGGCCAGCCTTTGCCTGCCCATTCGTAGGCTTGATGGGCCCAGTTCCACAACACCATGAAGACGCCGAAGAGCAGGAAAAAGACGCCCACGACTCCGGCCGTGCGAGCGGCTTTCGGCTCTTTCTCCTGCTCGATCGAAGGCTGGCCAAGGGCTTCATTGCCGACCCGTTGGCCTCGTTCTTCCGCAGCGTCCACAACGGTTTCCTTTGTTGTTGTGTTATTCACCATGGAGAGCGCCCTCGCCTTTCCGAGTGTCTCGGCTGATTCGGCGGAACCCAAACGTCAGCGAATACTCCCCATTGTCACCCGCATGAAATGTTCCCGGAGCGATTTTCGCCGGAGATCCAGACGACGCAGCGTCCAGCCCTGCTTGATAATCCGATCCGCGATCGCTAACCGCAGGTCCCGATTGTCGGCCGTCCGCAGTTCGAACGCGGCGATGCCGTCTGGATTCTCGCGCGGATCCAGCCGCACGACCTCCACGGCATCCACGCCGTCGGTCTCCTGCAACACTTGTCTGACCCGATCCTGTGGCCCCTTGACCTCCAGGACGATGACGGAATCCCGCTGAAGGTCCGCCAGCCGTCCCTCGAGCGCCACTCGACCCTGATTAATCACGATCACACGACGGCAGACTTCTTCGACCTCGGGAAGAATGTGCGTCGAAAGCAGAATCGTGTGCTTTTCGCCGAGTTCTCGGATGAGGCCGAGCGTCTCAATCTGCTGGTTCGGGTCAAGACCAGCGGTCGGCTCATCCATGATGAGAATGGGCGGGTCGTGAACCATCGCCTCGGCCAAGCCGACCCGCTGCCGATAGCCCCGGGACAGCGTGCCGATCAGCCGCCGCCGCACGCCAAGGATGCGACAGCGTTCCATGCAATATTCGATGCGATTCTTACGAATGCGCCGGTCCACGCCCTTGAGCTTGGCCCGATAGGTCAGATACTCCTCGACGCGCATCTCGGGATAGAGCGGTACGTTCTCGGGCAGATAGCCGAGGTTCTGTCGGACTTGGAGCGACTCTTTCATGACGTCGAAGCCGGCCACCTTGGCCGTGCCGCTCGTCGCCGGAATGAACGTCGTCAGGATGCGCATGGTGGTCGTCTTGCCCGCGCCGTTCGGACCGAGAAAGCCGACCACTTCGCCCTTGTCCACCGAGAAGGAGACGTGGTCCACGGCCAGCACCGAGCCGTAGTATTTGGTCAGATCGCGGACCTGGATCATCGACATGGCTGGGCTTCCGCTTACCCGAAAACTCACAAGGCCAAGAGCGCCACGGAAGACAGCATGGCATTCTCGGCCTTACAGACTTCTACGACCCGTAGGGTGATGATAGTTCGCCGGGGAACCTGCCGCAAGGGTGCGCAAACCGCCCAGGCGGCTCCGTTCTTGAAGCCGAGGTCAGTCATCGGCTCGCCGATTGGGGCTGGACACGCTCAAGCCGCATACTTGGCCCGGTACTTGTCCAAGAAGCGCTTGGCATCAGCCGTCACGTCCCAGGCGTTCGGCCAGAAACACAGATCCACGCACCACCAGTCGTGGGGTACGCCGCAGTTCATCAGTTCCGGAATGAGTTTGTCGAAATCCAGCTTCCCTGTGCCGAACGGATTGTGCGTGCTGGTGTTGTGCTCGTTGAGCGTGCCGTCGCTGTCGATCAAATGGACGTGGGTAATCATCCCCTTGAGCTTCTGGAGCAGCTCCAGTTCACCGCCGGGCAGCGTCTCTTTCTGCCCCGGCTGGTTTGCACCCACGACGGCACACATGTAAGCGTGGCATGTGTCGTAAAGCACGCCGAAATTGGCGTTGCCCTTGTCCCGCACCGCTTTGGTAATGGCGAGGATTTCGGACGGCTTGCAGAACACGAAGCCCGGCTCGAACTCCCAGCAGACATTCATGCCGTGATCGGCGGCGATCTTGCTGCACTTGTCCCAGACGCTCACCAGTCGCTCCATGCCCAGCTTCGGGTCCATGCCGGATTTCTCAAAGAAGTCCGGCGGTTCGACGGTGTCCACGCGGATGGTCTGGACCCCCAGGTCAGCGGCGAAGGTCGTGAAGCCGAGGAACGCCGAGACATAAGGCACAGGGTTCTCGTCGAAAATGGACGGTCCCGGTTTCTTGAAGCTCCACAGGTCCACGGCGATGCCGGACAACGCCAGACCGTGATCGGCAATCTCCTTCTTGAGCTTCTGTCGGGAGGCGCGGGTCGGATGAGATACTGGCGTCGGATGCACGCCGAAACTGCCCAACTCCACCCCGTCGTAACCCAGGTCCTGAAGTTTGTGCAGGACTTGATGGAAGTCGTTGGTCGGCACTTCCTGATTGAAAATGTAGGCCCAACTTCCGATGCTTAAGCGTCGTTTCGGCATGGTATCAACCCCTCTGGGCGGCGGGATTCCACCTGGGGAATTCCCGGTTCACGCCTTTTGTTCCCATTCCTTTGCCGCTGTCACCCTGCTGGTCCGCTGGGAGCGAAGGAACAATCCCCAACTACCCTCGTCGTTTGTGGTCGCCGACTTCTGGGGCGTTGGGGTTGGTGTTCGGGCCGAAGTACCGGAGCGTGACCAGCGGCTCGCTGCCGGTGTTGTCGAAGACCACGCCTTCCCGAGCCGCGTCATGGGTGACAAACACTTCGTCTTCGGTCAGTTCGCCAAAGCGGATCATGGCCGGCGTCTGCAAGCGATGCCGACCGATCCAGCCACTGCCCTGCACTGTGATCAGTCCATAAGCGCCGTTATCCTTGATTTTGACCTTCACGCCGGGCATGACGGTCAGTTCTTTGGCCGTAAACAACTCCTGTCCATGAACCTTGCCGTACACCACCCAGTTGTCGATGTACCCCTCCGAGAGCGTGTCGGCGACTGGAATCGGTTCGAGATAGTGATGGTCCTTGAAATTGGGATCGACGTTGGCCTCCCAGTCAAGCTGGTTAACCAGATAATCGAGATCGTGGTGATGGCCTGGGGGCACGTCCTTGATGAGCAGGTCCCAGGGAACGTAGCGGCCTTCAACCATGGATTGATACATGGCGAAGACGTCGGAACCCCATTGCGGCTCGTAGGTGACCAGGGATCCTGGCGCGTGCAGGATACAAGGAGGCACCAGCCAGCCGGTGCCGGGCTTGAGTCGATACGCTTTGCTGTAGTCCAGAATACCGTTGTCGCCCTGCTTCCACCGCTCCAGACAGCGGCGAACATCCTGCTTGGTCGTGCCCGGTTCCAGGCCGAAGAACGTGTACGGGAAATTGTTGGTGATGCTGTTGAGTTGCGGCGGGAAATAGTACGCTTCGGGTTTACCCTGCTGGCCGACCAGGGCCGCCTGGGCGTTGTTCTGGTGCATGTGATGCGGAATCGGCCCCATGTTGTCAAAGAACTTGCTGTACACCGGCCAACGGTGGTAAGCGTCCCAGATCGCTTGTCCGATGAGCCGCGGCCCTTCCTGCTCGACTGCCTCCTTGAGCGTGAAGACTTTCTGGCCCCGGCTGACAACGTAGCTCAACCCTTCATCCGGCGGTGCGCCGACGTTGGCGGCGGGTGTCGTGGAGGCGAACCAACGCTCGTCGATGCCGCCCCGCTCTGCCCCGAGAGCGTAGATGTCGTCCGGATGCAGCTTCAAGCGGCGTCCCGGAGTCAGGAACGACCGCGGCACCCAGGTGGGAGCTAGCCGCAAAATGCCTTCGCTGGCTTCGATCACTTCGCGGATCAGATGCGCTTTGCTCGGCAAAGTCGCCGGGCGGGCCGGCGGCGGGGCCGCCTTGGCCGCACGCTTCGTGGCGGTTGCAGGAGCTTTGCTGCCTCTGGCTTGCGCGGGCTTCTTGGCCATCAGTGACGACTCCTCGGCTTGGAGCAATCGCCGCCCAGGGCGGAAGGAAGTTCGCCCAAGCGGCTGCTTTCGTCGGTGTTCTCTCTCTGGGGACGTGTTATAAGCCCCCCGAGATCGCACAAGCAAGCATTTTCTTTGCAGCTGGAAAAGGATTTTTGACGAGCCAAAATGAAACGACGCCGAGCGTAGAGCCACGGCGTCGCTGGAGGATGGACTGGTCAAAGCACGGTGTTTTCAGCGTCGGCGCGGGGCCTCCTCTTCTTCCTCAACCTTGCGAGGAGGCTGACGGGGGGCCTGATCGGCCGGTTTGGCTTCCTCACCCCCGGCCGGTCCTTCCTGCTTCGCCGCCGGTGCCGGGGCTGAAGCTCGCGCTCCGGGAACTCGGACGCCGCTCAATCCCATCTGAGTCAGAAAATCCTTCAGGCGCACCACCCTGATACCCTTTTCCAAGGCCTGTTTGTTGAGCTCCAGGACTGCCTTGCCCATCGGACCACCGGAGGCCTGGCGGATCTGGTCGTCGATCGGTGCCGCTCTCGGACCAACTTCCAGCGTGCCAGCTCCGCCAACGATCAGGTAGTCCGTCTGGTAGTCCATCTTGCCTTTCAGTTTGTTGTCGTTGTTCGGATCCAGATATCCATCGACCACCACTCCGATTTCCGTCAAGTAGCGCCGCAGATAATCCAGATCGTCCGAACCGTCGTTGTCGAGGTCGAAGAACCCCGCCAGGACGACGTGGGTCGGCTCGTTCGGATCCCACAGCGGGTTGTACAGCAAATCCCCAGGCACGACGGGGTTTCGGGAAAGGTAAAACAGCCGTGGATCGGTAATCCAATAAGCCTCCGTAGTGGGGTCGATGCGCTGTCGCGTTTCCGGATCCCGACCGATCCTGGCGAATTCCGGCTTGGCGACTCGCGTAATCCGGGCCAGCGAAACCGTCGGACCTACGACGCTGATGACCTCCACCATCGCCTTGGGCTCCGGTTCGGGCTGACCGCCCGGACCCACCCCTCGAACGCTGAACTTCAGACCCGGCACGACCCGCTGATCGGACCCGACGTCGATGTACACAGTGTGGTCGCCAGGAATGGTACGAACGACCCGGGCCTTGACCTTGTCGATGGCCAGCTGCTCAGCGGCCTGGGCCTTACGACGGATTTCGGCCCGTTCAATGTCCACCTGGCGTTTGACTTCCTTGATCTCCTCGTCCTTCTTGGCCAACTCCGCCGTCTGAACCTTCTTGGATTCCGCAAGCATCTTCTCGAAGTCGCGGGTGACCTCTTCCATCTTCTTGTTCAAATCCGCGATGGTGCGGTCCTTCTCATCGAGCCGCGCCTTCATCTGCCGCTCGTAATCGGTTCGAACTTTCTTGATTTCGGCGTCGATGACGTCGCGGTTGTATTCCTTCTTGTAGTCCTCGAACTCCTGAGTCTTTTTGGCGAGCTTGCCTTGCTCTTCACGGAGGTTGCCGCTCAGCGTGGCCACTTGCCGCTTCAAATTTTCCAGAACCTCGCGCATCGAGGTCGCGGTCTTGCCATTCTGGCTGTCGTAAGGACCGATCAATCCTCGTCGTGCTTCCGGATCACGGGCGTTGGGATCGCCTTCCATCAATTTTTGCAGCGGAGCGAACCATTTGTGATCGGCGTCAGTGCGGGGATCGCTCTTGCCCGGATCGGACCACTCCGACTCCATGTCGGCCAGGGTTCGGAGGTCCTGGGCGTCGGCATTCGTGCTGTCCCACCAGTAGCGGAGCTTTTGGGTGAAATACTGCCGTTCCACCCGCTCCGCTTCCTGCCACTTCTTGGCTTCCGCGCGAGCCTGCTCCGCCTGCTTGTTGGCGGAGTCGATCTTGTCCTGGTCGAGGTAGACGACCACGCCCAGTCCCAGGCTGAGCAGAATGAAGAAGACCAGGAAAATGATCAACACAACCGGCGTGCCGCTTCGCGGTTGAGATGGTTTGGGGGAGGAGACGCGCCGAGGGGCGGCCTTAGCGGCTTTGCCAGCGGCAACCGGCTTCTGTTTGGCCATACCTGAATCCTCCGTAAGATGTGTCTTCGCTGCTCCGGAAAGGAGATGGGTTCAGGGCCGGACGGGAATGCCTTTACCCGACCTGCCGCCCCCTTGCAAACACTCATCCCGTTTGCGAGGTCGTTACCCTTCTTCTCCAGTCTAAACCCATCAGAGCGGCTGTCAACGACTTCGACCCTGCGGAAAACGGAGACTTTGCAAGACCTCCGCCAACTTTCCGAACGGGAGGACTTTACCGCCCAGACCAGGTTTTCCGATTAGTGCAACCGTGCCAACCGCCTTGTCGGACCTGCTTCGAGTTCTACGATTCCCGTATGAGGCATGTTCTGTCTGCACTGGTCCAAAATCAGCCCGGGGTGCTCTCGCACGTCTCGGGCATGCTGGCGTCGCGCGGGTTTAACATCGACAGTCTGGCTGTCGGCGAAACCGAGGATCCCCAACTGTCCCGCATGACCTTCGTCGTCAGTGGCGACGACGCGGTCCTGGAACAGGTCCGCAAACAACTCGAAAAGATCGTCACTGTAGTTAAGGTGCTCGACATCAGCAGTGAGGACTACGTCGAGCGCGATCTGATGCTCATCAAGGTCCAGGCTCCGCCATCCAAGCGCTTTGAAATCCTGCAAGTGGTCGAAATGTTTCGGGGGCGCGTGGTGGACATCAGCCTTGACAGCCTCATGGTCGAGATCAGCGGCCGCGAAGGCAAGATCGAAGCCTTCATCGAGTTGATGCGGCCTTACGGCATTCTGGAACTAGCCCGGACTGGCCGCATCGCTCTGGTTCGAGGAACGCGGTCCAGGATTCACGAAGACGAGGACTGAATGACCCGGGTCGGTTTCGAAGACCTGCAAATCGGGCAGCGAATTCGCGTCACCCAGTCTGTTCGGGTGGGCAGACGCCAATGGCCGGCTGTCGTCGAGGGAGTTGTGCGCGACCTGAAAACGCTCGTGACAGGGTTGACCGTGGAACGCGGCAAAGACGACATCATGACCGCTCCGACCGTTCATCTGGTCAAGGATAACGGGGAGTTGAGCTGCATCACGGTGGATGAGTTCACGACGTTCGAGCTTCTGGAACCGAAGCACGACACCGCCACGCCGCGGGTCAACGTTCCCGCCAAAGGATCTGCTGAGGGATCCTGAGTCGCTGTCGGGCAGATTCGATGTCAGCGAGGAACCGTCGAGCGTCGAGCGGATAGCCCGCGGTGGGCCGCAGGTTTGCGACGTGAGCTTGCCAGAAGGCGTTGAACTCGTCCATGAGCACTTCCCGGAGATACTTGCTCAGCATGGAAGCCAAGGCGACCATGAACGAAGCCGACTCTGCTCGCGGCTGAAAGACTGCTTCCCACACCGAGGTGCCCATCACCAGGCGATAGCGTGAGGCTTCAGGCTGTTCTGCGACGGTCGTTACGAATCGGTCGTTGAATGCTTGTTGCAGGAAATCCCCGTAGTGGTGCCTGCCTCCCTGCTTGTCCGCGCAGAGCAGGACCTTCTCCGCAGACTGAGGAAGCCATCGCGACAGGAAGCGCAGAAGGCGGCTGGCTGCCCACTCGGACACAGCTGCCTTGGTACCGCGGGATTGCGCGAGGAGATTGAATTGCTGTGGCATTACCACCATGCAACGGAATGTGATGCAAGCGACGCCCGCGCATCGCATGGCCCGGTCCAGACCTTTCACCGCCGACCGCACCGTTTCTTCGCAGAGACGCTTACCCAGAGGCAGCCAAAGGTCCGACTTTGCCCACGGGCAGGCGGTGCGTTCAGACCAGGGAGTGAGGACAAGCCTGCGCCAAACTTTTTCGAGACTCAGGGGCCAGCTCCACTCGGACTGTTGGAGCAGGAGGAAAGGCAGCGTGTTGGCTTCGAGCCTTTCCAGGCCGCGGCCCGCGATGTGGACCTGCTTCGAGTCGGCTACCAGCAGCCGATCGTCCATCGGATCGCCAGCCCGGCGAACCGCGTCCTGGAGAAGCTGCCAAAGGTCGGCTTCCGCTTCGCGCTGGGGCATTTCGGCGGCCGTCAGCGTCATGACAAACGGTCCCAGGTTCGGCCCGTATCCCGCTTCGTCGATCCCGATCTGCCACGCCATACCTGCTCGCTTTTCGGACCTGGGTTCACCAGACCAGCGGCGATTGTACCGGTCATGGCTTCCAGAAGCTGCCAAAAAACCACAGATGCCAAGTCCGTGTCAACGCGGGGGAGGCTCGGAATTTTCGAGGATCAGACGGAATCTCTACGTCCAAGCAAGGAAAAGTCAGCCGCCGGTTCTTTGCTATGCCAGCCCTTTGAAGGATGATTCCAGGGACGGCCCCCTTGCAGCGATTTGCGTGATACCTTGAAATAGAGGGCGGGTGGGAACAAAGTGGGGTGTCATGGCCGCATTAGGCTTCGAGATCGTCGAGTACGCCTGTCTTACCGATGTCGGCGTGCGCCGGAGTCATAACCAGGACAGCTACGCCGTCAGTTTGCAAAGCGACGAGCAGGCTTGGAAGGAACGCGGACATCTGCTGTTGGTAGCCGACGGCATGGGCGCCCATGCGGTCGGCGAAATGGCCAGCAAGCTGGCCACTGACCTGATCCCCCTCAACTATCACAAGTTCGCCGCCCTCGGAGCACCCGCGGCCCTGCGGCGCGCCTTTGGAGAGGCCAACTCGACCATCTATCAGAAGGGATCCCACAATCCCGATTTTGAGGGCATGGGCACCACCAGCAGCGCCCTGCTCCTCCGCCCCGAAGGAGCGTGGATTGCTCACGTTGGCGACAGCCGAATCTACCGCATCCGCAGCGGCTACATCGAGCAGCTCAGTTACGACCACAGTCTGCAATGGGAACTGGCCCGCAGGCAGGGGCTGGATCCCGACGAAATCGAGGGCGTACCAAGCAACGTCATCGTCCGTTCGCTGGGACCGGAGCCGACGATTCAGGTCGATGTCGAAGGCCCGCATCCGATCCTTCCCGGGGACACGTTCCTGCTGTGCAGCGATGGTCTGAGCGGGTTGGTTTCCGACGCCGAGATGGGCGCCATCGTCACCTCCCTTCCTCTCCAGGAAGCGTGCCGCTTCCTGGTGGACCTCGCCAACCTCCGCGGCGGACCGGACAACATCACAGTGCTTCTGGTACGGCTGCCGGGCGAATCGCCCCCGTCGCAAAATGAGGTCCACACCACGGCCCACAAGCCGAAGAGCCGGCGGCATAATTCCGTCCTCTTCGCGGAGATCCCTTGGCCGGGCGTGGCCCTGGGAGCGGGCATCGCCCTGTCCCTGACGGCCCTGCTGTTCATCTTCATCAAACTCTTTCCAGCGGCGATCACGCTGTTCTTGCTGGCGGCTTTCTCGTTGATTCTCGGCCTGATTGGCTTACATCGCTCGCAGCGTCGGGAGTCGCATCCGGCTCAGGAACCCGAACACAGTCCCCCGCAGGTCTATCGCCGCTCCCGATGCAAAATCGATCAAACGTTGCTGCGCAAGCTCATTGAAGCAGAATGCGTGGTTCAGGAATACGCCAAGGAAAATAAGTGGCAGGTGGACTGGGAATCCTATCAGAAACACCTCCGCGCCGCCGGCGACGCATACCGGAGCGGCGACCTGTTTTCCGCCTACCGGGAACATTGCCGAACTCTGGCCCAATTGACCGACGCCCTGCGGCTGCATCGGGCCAAGGAAGAACGCTTCCATCCGATGTGGTGAACGGCCCGAGGCCGAGGTCCGGTCACATTTCCAAAGGGATCCAGTCCAAGACATCGCAGCGGGCATGAGGCGTGCTGAGCGGACTGGTGGTACTGATCTCGTAGGCGGGCCGACATGGTTCGAGCAAATGGGCCAAGTCCGCCGGTGCCAGTTCCGTTTCTTCCCGACAGATGAGCAGATCGGCCTGATTCGCCACGGGGATTACTTGAAGATTCGGCAAGACGGATTTGGCCGTCTCGGCAAGGGCCTGGCCATGCTCGGAGTTGGGCAACACGAGGAAATGCAATTCCCGGTCGGCCTTGGCGGAGCCGACGGTCGGCGTGGCCAGATGATGATAGGCCCGCAGCTGGGCCGCCATGTCCACGTCTAGCTTTTCCGCCGCGGAAAGCTCGGCCTCGCAGACGTCGGTGATCGGCAGGAAACGGTCGAGGAACTGGGCCGCCCCTTCGACCAAGGGCGTTCCCAAGGCCCGCAGCAGGTCGGCTCGCGTCATGCAGACCTGATGCAGACCGCCCAGCGGATTCAGGACGTGCTCCTGAAGGTGGTGATCCAGCTCGAGCCATTGCTGCTCCGTGACCTGGCTGAGAAAAACAGCGGCCGATTCATCGAGATCGGCATCGCCTTCCGGAAAAACCACCCGGGACGCCAGCACCAGGGTCGCCTCGCGGAGGACGGCACTGCTGTAATTGCACGCCACGGCCATCGCATGGCGTTCCCGTTCTTGTCCGAAGTAAACTTCCTCTTCCTGGGTGCTCACGTCGGCGACCAGCACTTCGCGGAGATCCCGGAGCCGTTTGCGGCACAGCAAAAGATCCCGCTGGAAGTCGAGCAGCTTGCCTTCCAGAACCCGATAGAAGCTCAAGATGGAACGGTACAGCTCGTCCACCAGCCGCTGCCGGGCGTAGATGGCCAGCATCTCGATGAAACGCCGCAAGGCCCGGCGTGTGGCTCCCCGACCGAACAAGGAGAAGCCGCTGGCCTGGAGGCACTCATCCATCGCCCGATCGACGTGCAGCGACGCCTTCTCGGTCAACCGCATCTGTTCATGGATGGCGGCCTTGAGTTCAGAGATGCGTTCCTCGCAACGGCGGACCAGATGGCCGTAAGCCGCGTCCGCGGCGGCCAGGCGAAAGTCCGGCTGATCGAAGAATGCATGAGCCAGTTGAGCCAGATGATCAGCGTATTCCTCAGCGACCTTTTGCACGGCGGCGGAGAACAAGCGATGCAGTCGGCTCTTGCGCCATTCGCTAGTCTCCTCGACGGCGGCAACTCCGCTGCCGACCCATTCATGCACCCGTTCCAGGGCCTGACGGCACCACCCGACCGGATCTTCCAGGGCTACCATTGAATCGGCCTGCACCTGCAAGGTGGCCAGAAAAGCCGTCAGGGCTTGTTGGGGATGGCCTTCGGACCCGGTGGCGGCAGCGTCCTGGATGGCCCGCTGAATCTGATCGAGATTCCAGCGCGGCTCGGCCAGGCGGCGGTCACAGGCATCGGCAATGGCTTCCAGCCAGACCGACTCTTCCCGAGCCGTCAGCCAAGTTTCCAGAAGCCGGTCGCAGGCCGAGCGGGCCGCTACTCGCAGCAGCAATCCCCGTGGGAACCAGACGGAGTAGGTTCCGAAACTGCGGAACGGCGTCTCTTGATTGAGCCGCTGCGACAGCCGCGAGCCGGTCAGCCGACCACCCAGCGGCGTCGTCAAGTCGTGGAATAGGTAGCCGGCCATGCGGGCCGCCGACTCCTTCAATCCGTCCAGACTGCGATGGCCCATCCGGGTCAGATAAACCGACTGGAACGGAGCCGCCGGGTCATGGACGGGCGTGGGATTGCCGGCGTAGCGGGCCGTGAACTCCACGGTCGGATCGCTGAAGTGGCGGATTTCCGTGAGCGTGGCAAAAACGTTGGCCTGTTCCTCCGCGGGGGTGGCCGGATCGGTCGGCGCGCCGATCAGCAACCAGGCGGAGACTTCCGGCTCTCGAAACCCCAGTTCGGCCAGCACACGGCGACAGGCGTACCCCACGTCCACCAGCATGCCGCTGCCCGTCCCGCCTCCCGCCGCCGCCAGAATGTACACCTGCGGAATGTTGCTGCGGGCCGCCAGCCCCGTCTGCGTCACCGAGGCATCCACGTTCTGCGGGTCGCAGGCCGCTTTGATCTCCGTTCGCAGCCGGGCCGCCAGGCGGTTGTAGTTGTAGAAGAACGCCAGGCGTCCCAATGCCCGACACCCGCGCGCTCCGCCCGTCTCCACGGAGCGCGGAGCCGAGTACCACTTCTCCAACGGCATCCATTCCCGGGCTAGTTCGAAGTCCTTGTGCGTGTTCCTTCGATAATCGCCGACGCGTTGCAGAGGGAGATACTGCAATTCGGATTGAAGCAGCGATTGCTCAGGAGGCCCGTTGAGGGCCTGCTTGAGCGATTCGGCGTCGCTGTCGATCACGAGGTAACGCAGGAGCGGAAGTTTCTCCAGACTGCCGAAGCGGTCGATGATCCGCGTCCGCAGGGCCAGCACGGCCTGCTTGCCGAAGCCGCCCAGCCCGACGATGAGCGTCGGGCGCAACGATCCGCTTAGCGGCTGGGCCACAGTCACCGAAAGCCGACTCAGTTCTTCCGCGCTGAGCGGTTCCGGACTGGACTCGGCATAGCTGCCCGGCGTGGGAGACGCCTCGACGGGAGAAAGAAACAAGTCCTCCAGCGTGTTGGGCAAGGCTGCGGCTGGCGAGAGTTTTCCGTCCCGCCCGTCGGCAGCGGAGGATGCGGCGGGAATCCGTCCCAGACACAAAGCCTTGACGAAGTCGAGGCACGACGGGAACCGCTGGGCCATGTTCTTGGACAAGGCCTTGGCCACGATGGGACGGTCGGCTTCCGGCAGCGGCGACAGGTCCGGCTCCTCCCGCGTGTGCTGGAGGAAGAGTTGCCGCGGCGTCTTGCCGTTGAACGGCCGTCGTCCAGTCAGCATCTCCATGTACACAATGGCCAGGCTGTACTGGTCGCTGTGCTTACTGATGATGCCATTGAAAGTCTCCGGCGAGGCGTACAACGGCGTCACGCCGCCCATCGGACCGCTATTGGGCGTGCTGAAGGTCCGTCCTTCGAGGTCCTTGACCAGACCGAAATCGGCTACCTTGACCCGATTGCCCACGAGAAAGAGGTTGCGCGGCTTGACGTCGAGGTGCTGCAAGTCGTGCTGCTTGTTCATCAAGTCGAGCGCCTCGGCCGCATCCCGCATGTAGCCAAGCAGTTCCTCCCGGGGAATGCCCGGCAGGCCGGCTTGCTGACATTCCACTAGGCGGTCATGGAGATTCTTGTCAGCCAACTCCATGACGATGACCAGTTGCCCTTCGATGATTTCGATCCGCTCGATGGAGAGGACGAAGGGATGGCGGACCTCTTTGACCCGCTGAAGGGCCTTAAGCTCCTGTTCGGCCCGCACGCCTTCGGAATCGAGGGCGTTCAAGTTGCCGTGGACGAACTTGATCGCCTTGTACAACCCGCCCGGGGCCTCGCATTTCCAGACGTCGCCGAACCCGCCGCTTCCCAACGGCTCAATCAGTCGGTAGCCGGGGATCGCTTCCGCGTTCGGTTCCTTCACCAAGGGCATGATCGCAACACCTGTGCTCTCAAGGATGCGCTTCCGAAACCGTGGTGCGGACGGGGAGCGCGACGATTCTGGCCCGTCCTGAGTCCGCAACAAGGGTAGGTCGAAACCGGCCCGTTGTCCAATAGACCCACTCGCTCCCCCCCAGGTAAGCCGCCCTCGAGCCAGGCAGACTCAAGGCTGAGCAGGAGACTGGCTCCCTGACTGGATTTGCAGGCTGTCGCTGATCCGCTGCCAGATGGGCAATTTGCGGAGCGGCTCGGCGTCGGGATCATCGGCCAGTCGGTGCCAATGGTAAGCGAACGCTGTTCCGGCACGTTGCCTCGCCTCGGCCAGGAGTTGGGGAAGCAATTCCTCAGCCACGGAGCGTTCATCCTGAGTCCCCCGCTCAGCGACGATTGCCAGCCCGACGGCGGCTCGCAGCAGACCGGCGGCCGTAGCGAGACGATCCTTCAAGAGGGCTTTGGACTGCTCAAGGGCGTCGGCGGCCTTGCCCTCGTCAGCCAACACGGCGATGCGGTCAGCCTTTACGTCGGCGGTAGCCTGGGGATCGACCGCCAAGGCTCGATCCAGCTCCGCCTGAGCTTCTTCGTACCGCTTCGACCGCGCGGCCAGGCGAGCCAACTGGCGATGGGCTTCCGCTTCCCACGACCGAACCGACTCGACATCGACATTGCGATTACGCAGTTCCTGGGCAAGGGTCAGAATTTCTCCGAGGTGCTGGGCTGCTTCCTCGGCATCGCCGCGTCGGCGGGCGCTGCGGGCCAGTGTGAGGTAAGCCCAGGCGATCTCGTCGGCGCAGCGGGTGAACAGGGCGGCATCGCGGCGAAGTTGCGTTCCCACTTCGATGGCCCGCCGGGCTTCCGCTTCCGCATCGTCGAGATTGCCTTCGTGCAGGAAGACATCGGCCAGCTCGGAGTGCAGTGCCACCAGATCGGCTCGAAAGGCCAGGACCACGGGAAAAGCCCGGACGAGCTGGTTAGCCTTGCTCAGACCCTCCCGCAAGACTTCCACAGCTTGTCGAAACTGAGCCGATTCTTTGAGGGCCTGACCCAGTTTACGGTAGCTCTGCACCAAGACAGGGCGGTGATTCTGGTCCCGGGCGGCAAGGTCCTCGGCAGTCTGAAGCGCTTCCCGATACAAGTTGACCGCGTTGGTTCCCAGTCCCCGCCGTCGAGCCAAGTCCCCTTGCAAGGTGCGGAGGCGGACCATCTGGGACAGAGCCGATACGCTGTCGGGTGAACTCTGAAGCGCATCCTGAAGGATTCGGAAACCGCGCTGGGCAAGGACGTCCGCTTCTTCGAGCTGGTTCTGCGCCAGAAGCAATTCGATCAGATCGGCCATGTGGGAAAGCCGTTCACTGACCCGTTCGGGATGGGAGAAGACCTTGCTGGGCAGGGAGTCATAGGCGCTGACGCAACTGCGTAGCGACGCAAGTGCCTGGTCGAACTGCCCGAGAGCTTTCCACTGGTGCCCTATCGCGCCTTCGATGTGGGCCAAGTTGAGGCGTGCCGTGTAATTCCTGGGATGTTCCAGGATGAGCCGGTTGAGGGCATCTCGAGCGTCCCAGAGAGCAGCCAGGGCCTTCTCGGCGTCGCCAAGCTCGCCGTAGATACGGGCCAGACGCAGATAGGCCTCCGCCTGCATCTCATAGAACTGCTCTCTGGCGGGCAAGTAGAACTTGGCGTCGGCGTGATACTGGGCCATGTTCTCCAGCAGCCGCCGACGCAGCGAGGCGAATTCTCCTTCGCGCAGCAAGGGCGAGGCGGCGATCTCCTGCGTTGTCTCGTCGATGAGGCGGTGAGCGCGGCGCAGGGCGTACTCGACGCGGCTTTTTTCCTCGACCGCAGCGGCCTGCGCTTGCTTGGCCTCCGCCCAGCCGCGCTCCAGCACGGCCACCAACGCCAGGAGGATGAGAAACACGATGCCGATGCCGATGTAACCGGCCTGCACGAGCGGACGGTTCCGGCGCATCCAGCGTTTGAGACGGTGCGGCAGGGATTCGGCCCAGGCCTGGATCGGTTCGTCGGCCAACCAGCGTTCGAGGTCGAGGACGAGATCGCCGGCCCGAGCATAGCGTTCCCCGCGCCGCTTGCTCAGGGCCTTCAATGTGATCGCCTCCAGAGCGGCCGGAATTCCTGGGGCGAGGCGACGAGGCGGCGTCGGCGGATCTTCGACGATCTGGCGACGCAGATCGTCGTCGGACGCCTCGTTGAAGGGGGGTTGGCCTGTGAGGATCTCGTACAGGATTGCGCCCAAGGCGTAGACGTCCGTGGAAGTATCAAACTCCTCAATCCGCCCCTCGGCTTGTTCGGGAGCAGCATAGGGGGTGACCCGGCCCAGCGTTTCGACGGCGGTATCGGAATCGGGGGCCTCCGGGATGCGGCCCTTGTGACCGGACGCCTCGGCCTGGGCCAGCAGGTCGGAAAGTTTCCTTGCCCGGTTCCATTCGCTCACGACCGCTCCACCAGATTCGCCCAAGATTACGCTGTGCGGTTGCAGATCGAGATGCACGACCAGGCGCGAATGGGCGAAGGCGACGGCCCGGCATACGTCGAGAAAGGCCAGCAACAGCGCGCGGAACTCGACGGGATTCGCCTGGCCGCTTCGCCGTTTGTCGTGATAGCCCTGGATGGCTTCAGCCAAGGACCGGCCGTGGACCAGACGCAACGTGCAGAACGGTATGCCCGTGGTGGTGTTCTGCGAAAGCTCGTACAGGGGCAGAATGCCCGGATGTTCCAGTTGTCCCAGCAGTCGGGCTTCCCGGAGAAAACGTTCGCAGGATGCGGCATCGTGGACCGCTTCAGGCCGCAGCTCCTTGAGCGCGACTTCCCGGCCCAGTTCCTCGTCCCGTGCGGTCCAGGTCTGGGAAATGGCGTCGAGCGTGGTCAGGTTGCACAGAGTAAAGCGTTCCCGACCTCGGGGGGCCGAGGAGATGCCGCTGGTGGGAGCGTGGTGCGGAGGCAGGTCAGCGACGGAGCGAAGCACGTCCCGGTCCCGAATCGCTGTCAGAAGGGCCTGGCGGATGCTGGGGTCGGCGGCGGCGGCCAGGCTCGCCCGGACATTGCCTCCGTATTTCTTCAACCGGCAATCCATCAGGTAATCCACGGTGGCCCGGTCGCGGGACGTGATCCATCCGCGATCTTGAAGCAGGTCCGCCAGGGGCCGCTCCCGGCGATGTGCCCACGACGACACCGCGTCCACCAACTGCGTGGGGGCGACGAGATCGGCTTGCAAGGCGATCAGGCCGAACAGCAGATTGCGATCAATGTCCATGGCTGCCAACCTCAAGGTCAGCCGTTATCATACCACAGCGCCGGTCCTCCGACGGGATCCGGCAGGCGCTGGACGGAGGCCGATGTTCGACGCTTGGGCGATCACTCATTCGTTCCTGGTCTGGGGCCGGACGCGCCAGGAAAGGCAGTGGCGGCAAATCCGCATCGTGGTTACGCCAAGTCGCAACTTCACTTCCCGCTGGCCCCTGCTCCGGGGGACATGCACTTGTTGGAACCGAAGCCTGATCGCCGTCGGCGAACAGTTCGCTCAGGCCCTGTTTGTCCAATTATTGCAAACCTCTGTCACGCGGGAACGTCCTTTGGCCGTCGTGGCTGGGCGTCTGAACGACCCTCGGCTTCGTTCAGCCGCGGGAGGCCCCCCGGAGCCTACACCGGCCGAAGTGCTGGCCCACGAGATCGGCCATACCGTCCAAGCTCTCCGCCTGGGGCCTCTCTATCTGCCCGTCGTCGGATCGCTGACCCTGTTCCGCGAAGGCCCTTACTGGTGGAACCGCTTCGAGAACGAAGCCAGCGCCGTCGGCCTGTTCGGCGGGCTGGTCGAAGACGACGTACCCCTCCCGTGATTGAACCCCGCAGCAAACCAGCGGCACCGCTTCAAGCGCTCAAGCGGAGATAACGCTGTTCCCGTTGTCGCAGGATTTGTCGGCGATAAGCGCTGGTGCGCTCATGAAGTGTTCGATAAAGGGCCGCGCGAGCCTGCGTCCACTCATGACCCCGTCGGGACATCACGGTTCGGGCCGTATTCAGGAGTTGGGGCAGGCTCGGCTGCTCGATCAAAATGCCGTTCCAGAAGGCACAAAATGAGGGAATAGTCCGGGGCAGATAGCCGCCGGTCGGCAAAAGGCCGCAAAAGATACCGACGACGGTTCCGGCATTCAGCGAAGCATTGAGACCAACCTGAGTATGATCGCCGATCAACGCCCCAAGTTTGATTTGCCCGCTGTCCACTTCCTGACCCTTGAGCGTGACCCGGATCGGCTGATAGTCGTGCCGTAAATCACCGATCTGGACTCCAGCCGCCAGGTTTACCCAGGCACCGATGTAACTGTGGCCCAGAAATCCCTCGTGGTACTTGTTGACGTAGCCTAGCAGAATGCTGGCCTCGACCTCGCCGCCGACCCGACAGCCGGGACCGATGCTCGATCCCCGGATATTCGCCCCAAGTACTTGCGCCCCCGGACCGACGTAGCACGGTCCTTCGAGGCGGCTGAAGGAGTGGATGACGGCTTGCTCGTCCACCAGGACAGGCCCGCGCGTGGTGTCCACGGCAACGAAGGGATCGATGCGGGCCGTGCGGTGGACGCGCAACAAATCGCTCGGGCCGACGATGCCGACGTTGGCCGGTCGGTGGCTCCGGCCCTCCTCGGCGATGCAGCGAGCACAGTCCTGGCGCAACATTGCGGCATTGCAAAGCAGCAAGTCCCACGGGTAATCAATCATCCACCCGCCTGCCGGACGCACGGGCAGCCGTTGCTTCCAGGTTTCCAGGCAGTCGTCGATGGTGTTGGGCGAGCAATACGTCAGTTGGTCGCAAGGCAAAACAGCATAAGCGATTTCGTCGCCGACCAAGCCCAAATGCGGCTGCTGGAAGTCCGGCGGTTTCTCGATGGGTGGCAACCATCGGCCGTTGAGCAACACGGTCGGTTCGCAACGAAGCCAGGCACAATTATTGACCTGAAGCTCGGGATGCGACTGGCGACATAGATCAGCTAAAAAGGGGCGCAACAAAACGCCGATCTCAACGGCTTGCAAATAGTTGCGCTGGCGTTCCAGGATCGTGCTGGTTCCGCAAAGCAGGTCGAATACCGGCCGGGTCAGTGTCAGAGGCTCCAAATTGTCCACGTCCCGGTCTTCGAAGACGCAGATACGCATGATCTAACTCCCCACTTGGCAAGAACTTCCGTGGTCTTGACCAGGGTAACCCAGCATTCCGGACCGATGCGGCAGGGCGGGATTATAACCGCCATCGTTCTTCAGCTCCTACGCGAGTTTGACAAGCTGCAACCGATCCCGTCCCCTTCCCTACCGTTGCCAAAGCCGATAGCTGCGCCGATCCAAGCAGCGCAACATTTTTTCGCACCAGCTTCCCATTCATATCTTTTTTCCAGTTCACAGGTTAGAGCAAACCTCAGCAACTGAGTTGCGCACCATATCCAGCCGCTGACCGGCAACCAAATTGCGGTTGATACTCGCATTTCCCGCCCGATGCCGGGTCCGACAACCGGGTACGGCCCATAGCTCAGGCAGGCTTTCGCGCAACATTTTCCCGGACGCAGGATCGACCAGTTACACCGAACGCACGAAGCCACCTGCCGAGAGAAAGGACAAGCCGTACTTTACCAGCGCCACCCGGGTTCGTTCTATCCTGGTAGCCAGCCGTCCCCCCCTGGAAGTGCCTCAAAGCAAGCAACGACCAAAGCTGCTGTGACCTGGAGAGCGGGGTGGCAGGCGTTGTGCGCCATCCTTATAATTCACCGTTCAGGGAAATCTTGACGGGAACAGCCCATGTTTGAAGGCATTCAGAAAAGTCTCTCCGAAGCATTGCGGAGGCTGACCGGGCGTGGACGCCTGACCGAGGACAATATCCGGGAAGGTCTGGCGGAGGTCCGGCGTGCCCTGCTCGAAGCCGACGTCAACTACAACGTCGCCAACGCCTTCATCCAACGGGTCACGGAACGGGCTGTCGGCCAGGAAGTGCTCAAGAGCATCCGTCCCAGCGAGCAGATCATCAAGATCGTCTACGATGAGCTGGTCAAGCTCATGGGGCCGGTGGACCACAGCATCCGCTTCGCCAAGGACCGGCCGACCGTCATCATGTTGTGCGGTCTGCAAGGCTCGGGCAAGACGACGACGGCCGCCAAACTCGCCCTCAATTTGAAGGAGATGGGCCGCAAGCCGATGCTGGTCGCCGCCGACCTTCAGCGGCCCGCCGCCGTGGACCAATTGAAAGTCCTCGGCGAACAGATCCAGGTTCCGGTGTACGCCGAAGCCGGAGCTACACCGCTGAAAGTCTGCACCAACGCCGTCCGCGAAGCCGTTCGCCAGGGCCGCGACACGGTCATCCTCGACACCGCAGGCCGCCTCCACATCGACGAAATGCCGATGGGCGAGTTGAAGGAGATCGACCGCCTCGTGAAGCCGGACATGGTTTTCCTGGTCTGCGACGCGATGACCGGGCAGGATGCCGTCAACAGTTCCAAGGCCTTCAACGAAGCTCTGGAACTCAACGGCGTGCTCCTGACGAAGCTCGACGGCGACGCCCGCGGTGGAGCCGCGTTGTCGATCAAGGAAGTGACCAAGGTGCCGATCAAGTGGATCGGCGTCGGCGAGAAACTGGATCGGCTCGAAGAGTTTCACCCGGAACGCATGGCCCAGCGGATCCTTGGCCAGGGCGATCTGCTGGGACTGGTGGAACGGGTCGCCCGCGTCCAGCAGAGCATCGATCAGGAGAAGCTGAAGGAACAGCAGGCCCGGCTGGCCAAGGGCGATTTCACCCTGGAAGACTTCCGGGAACAGTTCGCCACCCTGCGAAAGATGGGCGTCAAGCAGATCATGAGCATGATGCCGGGCATGGATGGCATGCTCTCGGAAACGGACGAGGATCCGGAACAGGCGTTTCGTCGCTTTCAGGGCATGATCGACGCCATGACGCCGGAGGAACGCCGCAACCCCCACATCCTCGACCTGAGCCGACGCCGTCGCATCGCCGCCGGCAGCGGCACTCAGCCGCACGAGGTCAAAAAGTTCGTGGAGCAGTTCGAGATCGTCCGCTCGCTCATGCGGCAGATGATGAACATGAGCCTTTGGGAGCGGGTTAAGACGGTGACGGGGTTGAACAAGATGGGAGCGTTTCTGCCTGGTAGCCAGCTCCTGCAAAAGCCGAAAATCGGCACCGGGCATCGCAAAAGCGCCAAGGAGCGGGCAGAAGAACGCAAGAAGAAACGCAAGAAAAAGCGCTAGGCCGCGACCTGGCAGGAACCGGAGAGTTCTTCCGAGCCGCGACCGCAAGGGAGCGGCTTTGCAACCTAGATCGATTTGGCTTGTAGAGGGTCAAGCGTGGTACGGATTCGCATGAAACGCATGGGCCGCAAACATCGGCCCTACTATCGCATCGTCGCCATCGACAGCCGCCAGCCTCGAGACGGCAAGGTGATCGAGGAACTGGGCAGCTACGATCCGATGATTCCGGAGACCGACAAGCGAACCAAGCTGAAGGCCGATCGGATCAAGTATTGGCTCAGCGTCGGCGCGCAGCCGTCCGAACACTGCCAGATCCTCTTCAAGAAGTATCTGGCTCAGGCCGAGGCGGAAGCCGCGGTGGCCGCCGCCCAGAAGGCGTCCGCGCAACCGCCGGCCTCGAGCTAGCAGCGGGTCGTTTCGGCAATCAAGCGAGAACCGATGCCGAACCGCCGACCGCCCCGCATCGGGATCGGCCATGCGTTTCGACGTGCTGACGCTGTTTCCGGAGATCTTCAGCGGTTACCTGACCCAGAGTCTGCTGAAGCGTGCCCTCGAGCGGGGTCTGGTTTCCATCCATTTGTGGAACATTCGCGACTGGTCGCCGGACCCGAAGCATCACAAGGTGGATGATCGGCCTTTCGGCGGCGGACCCGGCATGGTGTTGATGTGCGAGCCGGTGGTGGCGGCGGTTGAAGCCGTGCAAGCAAAAGTCGAGCCGCCCGGCCATCTGGTCATGCTCACGCCGCAGGGAGAGCGGCTGACGCAGCATTTGGTGAGGGAACTGGCTGGCCATCCTCGCTTGGTCCTGCTGTGCGGGCGCTACGAAGGGTTCGACGAACGGATCCGCATCCTTTTGAAGCCCCAGGAAGTGTCCATCGGCGACTACGTTTGCAACGGCGGCGAAGTCCCGGCGATGGTCGTGATCGACACGGTAATCCGCTTCGTACCGGGCGTTCTGGGCGACGAAAGCAGCGTGGTCGAGGAAAGCCATGCCGAACCAGGACTGGTTGAATATCCTCAATACACCCGGCCGCGCGTGTTCCGCGGACTGGAAGTGCCGGAGGTGCTGCTGAGCGGCAATCACGAAGCCATCGCCCGCTGGCGGCAAGAACAGGCCCGTTTGCGAAGTAGAACCAGGCTCACGAAGGGAGCTGAACCATGAATCGCGGTGAAGTGCTGGCCAAGGTGCAGGAGCGTTTCCTCAAGGAAAAAGTGCCGCAATTCGACATCGGCGATCAGGTCGATGTCCATCAACGGATTCTTGAAGGCCAGAAAGAACGCATACAGGTTTTCAGCGGCACGGTCATCAGCCGTCGAGGCAGCGGCCTCAGCGAGATGTTCACGGTTCGCCGCATCGTCCAGGGCGAAGGCGTGGAGCGGACGTTCCCGCTGCACTCGCCCCGCATTGCCAAGGTCGAGGTCAAACGCACCGGAAAGGTCCGACGTGCCAAGCTCTACTACCTTCGGGAACGTGTCGGCAAGGCGACCCGCCTGAAGGAGCGCAAGAAGGGAGCCGCGGAGACCGCTTCCGCCGAAGCCAAGGCAGCCGCCAAGGCGAAGGGCAAGGGCAAGGCGAAAACCGAAACCGCTTCCGAGTGACAAGGGCATGACCGATGCCCGATCCGTCCCCACGATGGCCCTGGTGGCGACGCTGGTTCGGCCTGCGGTCCGAGCATCTGGCCGCGAAATATCTCGCTCGCCGAGGTCATCGCATCCTGGCCCGCAACTGGCGCTGTCCTCTGGGAGAAATCGACCTGGTGACGCAGGACGGCGAGTGCATCGTTTTCGTCGAAGTGCGTTCGACGGATCGGGAGACCACGGATCGCCCAGCCTATTCCATAGACCTGGAGAAGCAGGCCCGCCTGACGCGGTTGGCCCTTGCTTATCTGAAACGACACCGGCTGCTGGGCCGAGGGGCGCGGTTCGACGTGGTCCTCGTTTGCCGCGGAAAGGACGCAGGCGAGGTCCGTATTGAGCATCTGCCTAACGCTTTTGGGGCCGTCGGCCGGTTTCAGCCTTACTCCTAAACCCAACGGTGGGGGCGTCCGGACACGGAGGTTGCCGGGATCATGACCATGCTTTCGGTTGATGAGCAGTTGGCGGTCATCCGTCGCGGCGTCGAGCAGATCGTGCCAGAAGCGGAATTGCGGCAGAAGCTGGAACGCAGCGTCCGCACCGGCAAACCGCTGCGGGTCAAGTACGGCATCGACCCGACCGGTATCGACGTGCACTTGGGGCACACCGTCCCCTTGCGGAAGCTGCGGCAATTCCAGGAAATCGGCCATCAGGCCGTGCTCATCATCGGAAACTACACCGCCCTGGTCGGCGATCCCAGCGGTCGGGACCAGACCCGCGCCCGTCTCTCCGTCGAACAGGTGGAGCGCAATGCCCGTGATTACCTCGAGCAGGTCGCCAAGGTCATCGACATCCGCCGCACCGAAGTGACCCGCAACGGCGACTGGTTCGGCAAATTCACCTTCCTGGATGTGCTCAACCTTGCCGGGAAAATCACGGTCCAGCGGATGCTGGAGCGGGACGACTTCACCAAGCGGTTCAAGGCGGAACCCTCGGTGCCGATCTACCTGCACGAGTGCCTGTATCCCCTCATGCAAGGCTACGATTCGGTCGAGGTGCGGGCCGATGTCGAGCTCGGCGGCAGCGAACAGCTTTTTAACCTGATGATGGGCCGCCATCTCCAGAGCGACGCCGGACAGGAGCCGCAGGTCTGCATCACGCTGCCGATCCTCCGCGGCCTCGACGGTGTGCGACGCATGGGCAAGAGCCTGGGGAACTACGTCGGCATCGGCGAACCGGCCAAGGAGCAGTTCGGCAAGATCATGAGCATTCCCGATGACCTGATGCGGGAATGGTTCGAACTGCTGACGGACCGCAGCCCGGACGAAATCACCCGCCTGGTGGATCCCAACCAGACGCATCCCCGCCAAGCCAAGGAACTGCTTGCCAAGGACATCGTGTCATTCTATCACAGTCAGGCCGCCGCCGACGCCGCAGCCGAGGAGTTCCGCCGCGTCTTCGCTCAGAAACAAGACCCCGATCAGATTCCCGAAGTGGTACTGGCCTGCGACGATCCCGACGTGAAAAACGGCCGAATGTGGATCGCCCGGCTGCTCGTCAAGGCGGGGCTGGCTCCCAGCACCAGCGAAGGACAACGGCTCGTCAAGGGAGGCGGGGTCACGCTCGGCCCGGAGCGGACGAAGCTGACCGACCCCAAAGCCGAGGTGCCGATCAGCGACGGACTGCTAGTCCGCGTCGGCAGCCGACGCATCGCCCGCATCCGTCTCAAGGGCTGAAGTCTGTTTTCGGGTCTTCTCGTCTCTGCTCTTGGTCCCGCAAAGGAGGCTCGCCCGTGGATTGGCGGCTGGCAGTATTTTTGGGCGTGCTTCAGGGCGTGACCGAGTTTTTGCCGGTCAGCAGCAGCGGACATCTCGTCCTGGCTCAGCATTACCTGGGTTTTCCTGACGGCGGCGGAGCCGCCCCGCTGTTCTTCGACGGTATGTTGCACCTGGGCACGCTCCTTGCCCTGATTCTCTACTTCGGGCGGGAACTGCTTGCCCACCTCGCTCAACACGACCCCCAGTTGGCCGCCCTGGAAGGCAATTCCTCGGCGTCTTTTCGTTGGATCCTGGTCAACAACGGACTGCGTCTGGTATTCCTCGTCGGCGTCGCCAGCCTGCCCGCCGTCGTTGCCGTTGTGCTGTTCGGCAAACAGGTCCGCGCCAGCTTCAAGGATCCGCAGATGGTCGCCGTCTGTCTGATGATTCTCGGAATCATCCTGGCGGCCAGCGACCGGCTTCGTCCAGGTAAAACGGATTGGAAGGAAACGACAGTGTGGCAGGCGTTGGTTGTGGGCTGTGGCCAGGCTGCCTCGGCCCTGTTGCGCGGACTCAGTCGCAGCGGCATAACGATCACGGCCGCGCTGTTGGCCGGTCTGGAGCGGACCTGGGCGGTGCGTTTCAGCTTCCTGATGTCTCTGGTGGCCAGTCTGGGGCTGGGAGTCGTCGGCATCAAGGAGGCGCTGGCCGACCCGACTCGCAGCGAATGGCTGACCGGCGAGTTCGTGCTCCTGACTCTGCTGGCGACTGCCATCAGCGCCTTGGTCGGTTACATGTCCATCGGCCCGCTCATCCGCATCGTACGGTCAGCCCGCCTGTGGTGGTTCAGCGTTTACTTGTGGCTGGTGGGATTAAGTGTTCTGCTTCTCGAATGGTGCCGCTGAGATTCAGCGGCGCAAGGCCAAATTCAGCCCCGGCACCTTCTGGACATACACATACTCTCGCCAGCGACGTTCCAATTCAGGAAAGTCTAGCTGATAGTGCGACTTCAGCGCCGCGGCGTAGCCGATCCGCTGGGCCGTCCGCAGAAAGTCCGTGAAGACCAGCGGTCCCTTCAACTCCGTGAGGAACTGCACCAGGGTCGCGCTCTGGCCGTAGAAGCAGGCCATCTGAGCGGGACCTGGATACTCCTCCTGGGCCATCAGTTCCGCTGCGGAGAACCGCCGTTCGTCGTCGGGGTCTTCCCACAATGGGCGGAGATGCCGCTGGATGCGTTCGTAGGGCTCGGACAGAACGGCCATGCCCTCGTCCGCCCAGCGCGGCAACGGTTTCGGTCCGAAAAGCCCGGCCAGGGTGACGTGCGTGGTTTCGTGAGGCAGGACGGCGCGGAGCATGTTCGGCTCGTCGAGTCGAAGGTCAATCCTCCGGCTGTGGATGCGGGAGGCATCCTGCCTCTCGGCCCCGATGGATGAATGCCCCGGCGATTCCGGCGGCGTGCCTGTGGCATGGGCATAAGCTCGGGCATTGGCATGGAGATAGATATCGCAGGGCATTTTCCAATCTTCCGGATTCTCCTCCCCCAGCCACTTGCGCAGCACGGCGGCCCGGGTCTGCTCGGCGACCTGGAGCACCTGCTCCGCCAGCGTCGGGTCGGAGTGGAAAACGCGGAAATTGGCCGACTCCGATTGCTGCCAGCCGTTGACCGTTTCGCGGCTGTGACGGACGGCGAATCGGCTTCGTGCCGTTGTCGTGCTGGCCCTATGGCACTGTTCGATGCGTTGCAGAAGCGTCTGGCCGTATTCCAAGCGAGGCGCCAGACTCAGGGCCGTTCGCACCTCGGTTTCGAGAAGCAGCCAGTCGGGCTTTTGCCGATCTGCCTGATTGATCTGTTCCGTGACCCAGTGCAGCTTGCAATAGGCCCAGCGTTCCCGGCACGGCTGCGGCAGAGAGCGATCCTGCTCGTAAGCCTGGGCATAAAGTTTCCCAGCCTGCTCGAAGCGACCGGCACGGAAAGCCTGTTCCGCCTGCTCCAGCGCCGGCTTGGAGGGGGTTCCGCTGAGAACCAGGCTGTCACTCACCTTGTCCTCGCCGCTTGTGCCTCGCACGATCAGCCGGGGAGAATCGCTAGTTGATGCAGCTCGACGGTTTGCCCCCGTGTCCTCGGGGTTTCCCGCGGACGGCGAGAGGATCGCCAGTCGTTCACGATACAGCCGAGCCTGATTGGCCTTGCCCTGGGCTTCGAGATCGGCGACGCATCGGCGATAGGCGTCTTCAAGCAGACGCAGAAAGACGGCGTTGCCGTTGACGCGGGCTAACTGGGCTTCCAAGACTGCAACCGCGGCCAGCGAGTCGTCTCGGGCCAGCGCCTCACGGGCTTCCTGCATGGCAGCCTGGACCAGCGCCATTCCTGCACGTCGGTTTTCCGCGGGTGACAGCGTGGAATTCTCCGCCGCCCGGACCACACCCAGGACCGTGGCGAAAAAAGCAGTGACAGCCCAAAGGAAGTACGGGAACCGCCTCATGAGCGCATCCTTGCGGCTGGGGGAGACAGGTTAACCGAAGAGCTACCGGCCGATTGGGCAGGAAGGAGGATTTAGCAAACAGGCATGTATCAGAGCCCTTCCCTGTTGACCGGGCAGGAAGTCACAGTCTGGGTCGGACTTCCCATTCGGACGGCAGCCGTCCCTGACCGCCGTCCGTGCTCCCAAGCAAGCGGGCCGTAACTTAGGGCCGGATCGAAAAAAGTGCAAGCCGAATCCGAGAACGGAACGAGCACGCAAAAAAAGCAAGCGGCCGGTTTCAGTCCCGCGGTGCTGGACCGAAACCGCGCCGCTCATGAAAGACAGACTTCAATGAGCAGTGTGGACCTGCGCTACTTTCCTGCGAGGGGGGTGGTGGTGCCGAGGTAGTCGTCGATTTCCCGCGACAATTGGCCGGTCTCCACCGTCCAATTCGGCTCATTGGCGGGGGCCGTCGGCTTGATCTCCTCGCGCAGTTGCAGCTCCGTCATGC
>CALFAY010000010.1 GCA_937944855.1 uncultured Planctomycetota bacterium | reverse complement strand
TCAGCCATTGGTCTTGGCTCCTTCCGTATGGTTGTTGGAAAGGGCAGTCATGAACGCCGCCCACGACAGTGGCAGTTCCTCGGCGATCCCGTAACGGTTCTTGGCGACGCACGACGGCCCGCCGACGCAGCGGAGGATGCGCTCGCCGCCATCCTTGCCGATCGGCTGCGCGATGGTGCGCTTGCGGTTGAAGCCGGCGTCCTCGGTCTGCGTGCGAATCTTCCGCGTGGCAAACAGCACTGCATCACACCACTCGCTGACCAGCGCAGCGGCGTGCTTGTGCAACCTTGGTGAATAGCGGTCATAGGGCGAGGATTCCGGGTCCTCGAAGCGCTCGACCTTCGAGTGCGCGATCAAGAGCACGACCATGCCGCGGGCGCTGCGGAGCGCGCCCAGGTGGTCGATGATCTCGCGCCAGAAGGTCAGGGCGTGCGTGTAGCCGCGGGCGTAGCCGCCGTCGACCTTCTCGATGGAATTGACTCCGTACTGGCTGCACAGCTTGTCCCATATCAGGCGTTCCAGCCAATCCAGCGAGTCGATGACGACGGTCTCGTAGTCGTGCTGCTGGGTGCGCAGCTCGCTCAGCGCGGCGATCACGTCGTCGTAGGTCGCGGCCAGCGGGAACTTGTCGCAGGTAATTTCGTCCAGGCCGTCCTCGGTCTGGATGAAGACGGGTTTAGGGGCGCTGGAGGCGAATGTGGATTTACCGATGCCCTCGGTGCCATAGACAAGCAACCGTGGCGGCTTGGGAGTCCGACCCCGCTGCACGCGGGCCAACAGGCTCATGCGTGGACCTCCTGGGTTTGCTGGTGATCGGCGGCATTGACGCGCTCCACCCGGAACGCGTCGCTGCCGAATTCGCGCTGGACAAAGCCGACGAACAGGCGGTTGACATCCCGGCCGACCGGCGTGGCGGCGTCGATGACGCAGGCACGCCGGTCGCGGTCCAGGAAGTGCGCCGCGTCGAGCCGCACCTGAGTCTCGCCGTGCAAGCTCTCCGCGCCCCACAGGGCCAGGAGCAGCGTCGCCTCGATCTCCTCGAGCGGCACGTGCGGCGGGAACGTGTAGCGATACAGCTCCTTGTTCATGTCAGTTCCCCCGCGGTGAAGGGCCTCTACAGAAAGACCTTTGCAATTCGCGCGGGAACTGACGCATCGGTCACAGGTAAATCCGCAGGCCGGCGTCCTCGAAGCACCGGCGCAGGCGCTGGACCTGCCGCTGGAGCGTCGAGCGCGGGATGCCCATCTCGCGCGCGGCCTGCGAAAGCGACTGAGCCTTCAGCCGCTCGGCCAGGGCGCGGAGATCATCGGGCAACCGGGCCAGCACCTCGGCCAAGTCCGTGGCTAGGTCGATCTGCTCCTCATGGCTGCGTCGTGGATCGACCGGCTCGGTGGAGTCGCCGACTTTCTCGCGCGCGTGGTCGAGGGACTGGACGCCGCCGTTGTGGCGCTTCTTGGCCAGGCGCTCGCGCAGGATCATGGCCACGGCGCGCTCGATGACCGTGGTGACGAACACGTTCTGGTGGGCCTGGTCGGGGTCGAAGAGATGCAGGCTCTGCAGGAGGCGCAGGAGCAGCTCCTGTTCAAGGTCTTCGCGGTCCTGGCGGGTGAAACCTGTCCGGCCAACCAGTTGCTT
The DNA here is from genome assembly GCA_937944855.1 of uncultured Planctomycetota bacterium. Taxonomy (GTDB): domain Bacteria; phylum Planctomycetota; class Planctomycetia; order Gemmatales; family HRBIN36; genus JANWWR01. The sequence continues at coordinate 190,532 of CALFAY010000010.1, read as the reverse complement.
GATCTTTCGCCGGATGATGCCCTTGGTGAACTTGTCGAGAACAACCTTTTCGTCGTGGACCATTGAAGGCTCCTCCCGGCCGCGGAGGAGCGGGTGTGGGCCACGACGAACTGGCGAAGGAAAAGCAGGCCGGCCGTGTCAGCGGAGGCGATGCGAGGTACGCCTGAATCGGCGTCGCCCACATTGCGTCCGCTGCGCGGCCGGCTAAATGTCTGGTGACTGGAATCGAAACGAGTTTGTACGACGGGGTGCCAAGCCCAGATGGTTAGGCAGCCACCTCCGTCACGATCATGCGGAAGGGCAGCCCATGCTTGACTTCGACGGCGTCGATGGTGCCGTCGGCAAGCTCGTCGAGGTGTTGGAAGAGCTCGACCACTTGCGATTTCAGCACGAAGTCGCTGCCATCGAGTTCAGCCCTCGGGCCGTTTTCGCCGCCGAATTTGATCTCGCGTACAACGCGCGGCGGCGGGTCGAGCTGCGGCTCGCCGTTCTGGATGGAGAGGCGTTCCACCCGGCCAAAGTTGACCTGCTGGAAGAGGTCGAGCAGGCGGCGTCGCGCCGGCGACAACGACGCCTTCGTACCGTTTGGACCCATAGCGGGCCTCCTGTCACCGGGGCAAAGTCCCCACGGGCGACAGGTCCGGCTTGTAAGAAGAGCCCGTAGGGCTGAGCCCGCGGTCGCGGGTTAGCGATTTACGCTCACTGGACCTGTCGCCCCTGACTGGCGACATGTCGCAGAGGCCCGGCGGAACGGCGGCTGGCCGCTACGAACTGCTAGCGCAAGGCTCGGTGGAAATGCGAGATATGGAGGGGCGGACGTGAAAAGCGAAGCGACGGAATGGTAAAAAAGGCATAGCGACAAGTCGCTGGTGGGATGGGTTCAATTGTCCGGCTCCAACTGGAAAACTGTGCGCCAGCCCTTGGCGTCGTCGGTGGGAAGAATGGGCTCGCCGTCGATGCGGAAGAAGTTCTTCAGGTCTTGGGCCAGGCGCTCCCGGCGCTTTTGGTTCCTGCGGTCGGCAGCTGGGCTTCTCCATGTCAGAACGCCATAACTTTGTGCGAAGGATCGCAGCAATTCCCACTGCTTGGTCGGCCTGGCGTGCCGGCCATCGGCCATGCCCATCTGGGCGTAGACGAACGTGCCCGCGGCGGTGCCCGCCTTTATCGAGATGGTTTCTCCGTCAATGAACTTGATCCGCACATCCGACCAAGTGACGTTGGCCGGCGTCGGGAAGAACACTGTGCCGTCCTGTTTGGTCACCTGCGGGATAACAGAATCGCGGAAAGCTTGAAGTCGCTGACGCGCTTCAGGTGTGACAGCCCATTTCTTCGACGAATCGGCCACGATTGCCTCGTCGAGTGCCAGGAAGCATGCCTTACGGGCTTTGAGTAACACTTCGCAGGGCGGCCGCAGACGTCTGGCAGTGGGAGCCATGAGGATGAATGGTTCATCACATTGGGATGAAATCGCCTGCGCCGCCTGCAGCAACTCCGCCGATTCGAGAGGCAGCGCAAGGTAGACGGGGAAGCAGAAGCCTGCGAACGGCCGATAACTAGCGATCCTCGATGTGAACGATGCTCCATCCAGGCGCGATTCGCCGTGCTCAAAGCCCAACACGGTCGCAACGCCAGCGTGTAGGCGGCGGTGATCCAGCCGGTAGATCAGCAGGTCGGACTTCGACAACGTGAGCGTCGCACCGCCATCGGCTGCGACGCCTACAAAATCATCGGGGCCATGCGGGACCACCGTGTACGGCAACGCAGCGGGGTCATCCAGAGCCGGGAAACAGGCTGCGAGTTCATCGGTAGGCCGGAGGAGCGTTGCAACCAGGTTGAAATCGGACCCGAGTTGCCTTTGCCACTCGGCTTGAACAGCCATCGCACCGGGAATGCTCTCAATCGCCCGCCACAGTTTCTGTAACGGCTTCATGCTGGCCTGTTTCCTCATGCACGATGAACCCCCGGAGTCCCAACCACTGTTCCACGAGTGCGGCGTCGCTGTCGCGCGTGTACGTTGCAATGTTGGACGGCCGGATCGTGACCGAACGCGGGGTCTTGGAGTCAGCAAACTTGACCTTGAAAACCGCTTTGATGATACGGGGGTGCTCCGGCAACTCGCGCTGCCGTGCTGACAGGGCTGCGAACACATCGGTTGCTTTGCGGATTTCAACTTCGCGGTGCGCCCCACCCCAGAACAAGTGCACCTCTGTGAGCGTAATCCATTCGATCCCCTGCACGTCGCCGCAGGCAAGGGCGTCGGCGCCGTATTCACGCAGCGGCTCGAGCGTGTATTTGCTCGTGCTTGGGAAGCAGTTTTCGTCGCCAAAGAGGTGCTTCCCAAACTGCTGGCAATAGAGCCTCTTCTCGCCCACCAGGCGCGCATTGATCCGCAGCTCACCCAGCCGCCGATCATACACCACCACGTCGTGCTTCAGCGGCCGATAGCAAACGCTTGAAACATCTCCCTCCTGCAGGCTGTCCTCGCGTTTGAAAGGCTCGCCGTGCTGCACGAGAAACCAGACCTCGTCATCCTTCGGGTAGATGAAGACGCGCGTTCCTCGACCGCGCTTCTTTTGTTCAAACCAATCATCCAGCTCGCGCTCGAGGTCTCTGTGCTTCGCCAGGGACGGCATGTTGAAGAGCGGGGGCTCCTCGGCTTCCGACTGGTAGTATTCAAACGACTTCGCCCTGTACAGGAACTGCTCGGCGTGTTTTCGCTCCAAGATGTCGCGGTCCAGCAGCCACACCTGGATTGCGATGTCGGACGGCGAATGATCCGATCCGGGGTCGAGGGCAAGCTCCGCTGCCTGCGCGGCGTCAAGCAAAGTGTCCATGCCCTCGGGGGTTGACATCTCGTCCACCAGGAACAGCGCGTCGAGTAGGTCCTTCGGTGTGCTGCCGTCCGGTGACATAAAAATGTCGACGAGGGCCTGGTGGTCGAGGCCATCCGTCGAGGTCACGGGCGGCAGTGCGTAATTCCGCGATGCGAAGAACTCGCGGAAGGGATCGAGAAAATTGAGGAGGCGTTGGGGGGAAATCGCTCTCAGGGTCTCTGGATTCGAGAAATGCCTAAGTCGGAAGGTGGGCATCGATTCGCCTCTCCATTGGTTCCGGCGAAGCGCTTATTGGGGGGCTTCGGATTGCGCCGCGCGGCGGGATAGCCGGCAGACCTCCTGCCAAGTACGAACTTCCCTATCCTCACCGGCATACTATGCACCTGTGTTTTGGGGCAGGCAGAGCACATAGCGAGTCATCAACATTAATTATAGCGGCAACCCCTTATTCACACGAGGCTTTTTGCAGCTCTCGCCACATCTGCCGCTGCTTTCGCCAGTCCAGCGTCGCGGCAATCGGCTGCAGCTGGCGCAGGTGGATCGGGTCGCGGCCGTGTTCAGTCCGGGGCAGGAACAGCAGTTCCTCCTGGATGTCCGGGGCCAGGTTCAACAGATTCATGATCTGGCTGATGCGCGGCCGGGTGACCTGCCCCAGCTCGGCCAGCTCGCTGTAGTCGGCAACCTGCCCGGCGCGGAGGTATTCTTCGAAGCGAATCGCCAGCGCCATTAGCCGGGCGACGCGCGGCACGCGGCCTGGTTCCCTGGCCACGGGTGCCGGTGGTTCGCCGGCGCGCATCTTCTTTCCGTTGCCCCGGCCGCAGCGCCGGAAATGGACGTGGCACTCGTAGATCAATGGCTTGGTCATGCGATCTTCTCCTTGCGTTCGTTGGCCAGCTCGTCGGCCAGCGCCTTGATGCCCGAAGGGCGGAACGTGATCGACACCTTGCCCGCGGCCCCGTCGTAATCGACTTGCTCGACCAGGAGCTGCACGATGCGGGCCTGCTCGCGCGGCGTCAGCGAGTCCCAGACCGGATCGAACACGGACAAAGCCAGGGCGATCTCGCGCTGGTCCACCATCTCCTGGCCGAGGGCGATGATCTGCTCGTTGATCTCCGTCGTCCGGCGCTCCGCGTCACGGATGCGCTCTTGCAGGTCGGCCAGCCGGGAAACGGCGGGCGTGCTGGCGTCGCCTGAGAGCTTGCGGACCTCGGCGTTCCACCGCCCCAGCTCCCGTTCCAGGCCCCGCCGCTCAGCCTCCAGGTCGGCGACGCGGGCATTACCCTGGACGCGGGCCTCGGCGAAGGTCTCGTTCAGCAATGCCGGGTCCTGGCCGATGCACTTGATCTGCTCGACCACGAACCGTTCGATCTCGCCGGCGGGAATCGACTTTGACGGACAGGTGTGCCAACCCCGCTTCTGGGCGCTGGAACAGACGTAGTAGCGGTAGCGCTTGTTGCCATCCTTGGTCGTGTGCGTGGGCGTCATGGCGCAGCCGCACGGCACGCAGCGCAACATGCCCTTGAGCAGCGCCCCGAACTTGTTCCGCACCAGCGCGCCCCCGGTGCGACCGTTCCGCTGAAGCAACGCTTGGACGCGCTGCCAGATCGCCGGGTCCACGATGGCGTCGTGCTCGCCGTCGTGGATTTCGTTCTTGTACCTGATCTTGCCGATGTAGGTGATGTTGGTCAGCAGCTTGTGCAGGCTGGTCTTCGTGAACGGCTTGCCGCCGCGCTCGCGGCCCTTGCGCGTCGTCCACCGCTTGTTGAGCCAGCCACGCCGGTCGAGTTCCTTGATGACCGGGATCATGGCCTGGTGTTCCAGGTACAGGTCGAAGATGGCCCGCACGCGGACGGCCTCGTCCTCGTTCACGATGAGCTTGAAACCACGCGGGTCGATGTCGTAGCCAAGGAGCGGATGACCGCCCGCCCATTTCCCTTTGCGCCGGGCGGCGGCGATCTTGTCGCGCGTCCGTTCGCTGATGATCTCGCGCTCGAACTGGGCGAAGGACAGCAGCACGTTGAGCACCAGCCGGCCCATCGACGTGGCCGTGTTGAATTGCTGGGTCACCGACACGAACGAGACCTGGTGCTTCTCGAACACCTCCATCATCCTGGCGAAGTCGAGTAGCGAGCGGCTGAGGCGGTCCACCTTGTAGACCACCACGCAATCAATCTTGCCCGCCTCGATGTCGGCCAGCAGACGCCTGAGCGCGGGCCGCTCCATGTTGCCGCCGGTGAAGCCGCCGTCGTCGTAGTGGTCCGGCCGGCACGTCCAGCCTTCATGGGCTTGGCTCCTGATGTACGCCTCGCCCGATTCACGCTGGGCGTCGAGCGAGTTGAAGTCCTGGTCCAGGCCTTCGTCAGTGGACTTGCGCGTGTAGATGGCGCAGCGAAGCGTCGGGCTGGCCGGCGCCGTGTGCCGGGTCTTGGTTCGGGTCATCGGGCACCTCCGTTCTGGTTCAGCCGGAAGAAGAGATACCCGTTGCAGTGCGCTCCGGTGATCGCCTTCGCCACGGCGGACAGCGACTTGTAGACGTCGCCCTCGTACTCGAAGCCGTGCGGCAGGACCTTGACCTGCAGCTTCTCCCCCTTGTACTCGCGGGTGATGATGGTGCCGGGCAGCGGCAGGCGGTCGTCCAGCTTGAACCGCAGGCTGGCGGTCTTCGTGTGCTGTGGCTCGGCGCTGGCGGGCTTGGCCTTGGGCGGCGACAGCCGCAGGTCCGCGTCGTTGGCCAGCTCCGCAGCCCGCTGGCGGGCGCGTTCGGACAGGTCGCCCTCGGCCAGGGTCTGGAGCCGCCAGGCGATGCGCTTGACGAGCCAAGCCCGGGTCTGGGCGAGGGTCTCTTCGCCGAAGACCTCGGCGTACCTCTCCCGCAGTTCTTTGACGGTCATCCGCTGCAGCGCGGCGACCTCTTTTCCGACGTTCAGGTGCATGTTTGCGCTCCTTTGTCTAGGTCTCGGAAACCGTTAACCAGTGTGGATACTGAGCACGGTTTTGCCGGGAACCTCAAGGCAATCCTGGCCGGATTCCGGTGGATTTTTTGGGGCGCCCTCACCCCTTCCCTCTCCCTCGGGGAGAGGGCGAAGGGTGAGGCAATCGTCGGGAAGCGCGGCGCGGGAACGGAGACGCAGAATGCCCGCAGCGAGAATGCTGGCCACTTCGCGGAGCCGCTCGTCGGCGGTCATGGCGGCGGGATCATCGTGCGGTCGCATGGGAACCTCCAAGGGAAGCGCCCGCAGCGACCTTCGCTTGGCGACGGGCCGGCTGTCTGGCAGGAAGCGTTCGTCTACCTATAACCTTTGCGGTTCGAGTTCGAATTGACGCATCGGGGTCCGAGAGGGACCGGGCCGGTAACTCCGAGAGGGGTGGTAACCAGAGATTCAGAGAGTTTTGGGCCGAGATTTCGGGGTGCGAGAGGGACCTTCAAGGTTCCTTTCGGACCCCGATAGCTCTCCGTCGAACTGGAGAGCGCGGCGTCAGCGGTGGGCTTGGCGAAAGTGCTTGCGGGAAAGGCGGAAAAGGCGAAACGCCGAGAGGGGTTGCTCTCGGCGTTTGCTGGTAACTGGTGTGGCGGAAAAGTTCGTTGAAAAAGTGAAAGCTCCCCGAGTAGGATTCGAACCTACAACCCGCCGGTTAACAGCCGGCTGCTCTACCGTTGAGCTATCGGGGAATCACCCCATGAACCGGTGTCCTGTCTCCTCATGGGGCTAACCTGCATTATAGGTTCCCGATCACGTTCAGCAACCTCAGCTGGTCTGGCCTCCGCACTTAGAAGCGCCAACGGATCTGGGCTTGGCTGATCTTTCGGCCAGGGGCGACCGGTCGGGCAGTTGTGGTGTACATTGATCGCATGAGCGAACCACGCACCATCGACGAAATCCCGACCCCGGCCCTGCTGTTGGACCTGGACGCCTTCGAAGAGAACCTGAGGGGGCTGGCACAGCATTGTCGGCAGCGGAACATCGCCTTTCGCCCACATGCCAAGTCGCACAAGTGCCCGGAGATCGCCCGACGTCAGATCGCATCGGGAGCGATCGGTATTAGCGTTGCCACTGTGGACGAGGCGGAAGCGATGGCCCGGGCGGGACTGTCCGGACTGCTACTGACTTCGCCGATTGTCGAAAGCGGCAAGATCGAAAGCATGGTTGCATTGGTCCGAAGCGGGATCGACGCGATGCTGGCTGTGGGGCATGGGTGGGAAGTGGACATGCTGGCCGATGTTGCTGGACGGCTGGGCCTCCCCGTGCCGGTGCTGATCGACCTGGACGTCGGCGACCGGCGGACGGGCGCTCTGCCCGGACAACCCGCCGTGGCTTTGGCCCAGCGCATCGCGGAGCATCGGTCGCTTCGACTCCAGGGATTGCAAGCCTATGCCGGTCATGCGTCCCATGTGGTCGGCTATCAGACCCGCAAGACCGCATCCCTTAAAGCCATAAGCCAAGCCCTTGAAACTCGTGAGCTTCTGATGAAAAGGGGCTTCGCGGTGCCGATCCTGTCCGTCGGAAGCACCGGAACCTGTGACATCGACAGTGAAATCCCCGGCGTCACGGAATTGCAGTGCGGTTCGTATCTGTTCATGGATCTGGGGTATCGCCACATCGGTGGGGCAAATTCGGACCGCTTTGAGAGTTTCCGCTTCAGCCTCACGGTTCTGACAACGGTGGTCAGTGCGGAGCATTCGGATCGGGTCACGGTGGACGCCGGGATCAAGGCATTCGCCACGGATACGCCGCAGAAGCCGGAAGCGGTCCATCGTCCCGGTCTGGTGCTGACCTGGGTCGGGGATGAGTTCGGCATTGTGACCGCGACCGATGGCGGCGACTTGCCTCGACTGGGCGAACGGCTGCGCTTCCTTGTGCCGCATTGCGATCCGACCGTAAATCTGTATGACCGGCTTTATGTGATGCGGGAGCAGACCGTGGCGGACGTGTGGAAGATCACGGCCCGGCGTCGTGCGGACAGCTGACGAGCCAGATGGACACGCTGAATTTCCTGAATCTCCTGGAAATCTATCTCATCCTGTGCTTCGTGCTGACGCTGTATCGGCGCTACGCCTACTATCGCTCACTGATGGGAATCGTCGTGGGCTTGCCCCTGCGTTGGCCCAGGCTGATGAAGCTGGCCCAGCAGCACCGCACGATGTTTCTGACCTGGCCGACGATTCTCCCGATCGCCGTTACGTTCGGTCTGATGGCACTTCACAGCATTGCTCTGAACCTCATATGGATCGAAGCGACGGTGACGCCGAAGCTACTGCTCGACCATTGGATGTTTCTGATCCTCGTTCTTGGTTTCGGCGTTCCCATGCTTTATCTGGACATGACGGCGTTGTTCTCCAATCCGAAGTTTGATCGGGAAGCACTGGAGAAGCATCTCGATCAGGCCGAATACTGGTTGCGTTCGTGGATGGCACCGGCGGTGAAGTTCCTGACATTCGGCCGGGTCGATCCGCGTCAAATGGTGCAGGTCGAGTTCCGCAAGGCCTTGACACAGGCGACGCTGGACTTCAACCGGATGATGTGGCGGTGGGCGTTGCAGATCGCCATGCGGTTCGGCTTCGGCCTGACGCTGTGGCTGACCTGGGCGGTCACGACGGCTGGATGACACGTTCCTGTAGAGGCGGGGTGGGTCGCAACCGCAGCGGTGGACTTGATTCCGGGTATCACCTATTCTAATGTTCCTAACCTGAATGCAGACGAGTTCTCAGGAGGAATTCGCGGTGTTGGAGCAGATTCCGTGGGCATGGTGGATCGCTCCGGCGGGAGCGCTTTTGGCCTTGGCCTTCGCCTACCTGTTTTATCGGCAGATCCTCTCGGCCGACCCGGGCGATGAGGAAATGCAGAAGATTGCCAGTTATGTGCGAGAAGGGGCCTTCGCTTATCTGCGGCGGCAGTACGTGGTTGTAGCGATCGTGTTCGTGGTGCTGGTGGTGCTGTTGCTCTGGCAGGCGTTCGGGTTGAAGCAGCAGCATCCCCTCGTGCCGTTCGCCTTTCTGACTGGCGGCTTCTTCAGCGGTCTGGCCGGCTTTTTCGGCATGAACACGGCGACCATCGCCTCGAATCGCACCGCCCAGGGAGCCAAGGACTCGCTCAACCGCGGGCTGCAAATCGCCTTCCGAGCCGGCTCGGTGATGGGTCTGGTGGTGGTCGGCCTCGGGCTTTTGGACATCACGTTGTGGTTCATCCTACTGGTGTGGGCTTTGCCGGCGGCAGGGCTGATCAGTCCGATGACCATTGAGCAGATCACCGTCGTGATGCTGTGCTTCGGTATGGGCGCGAGCACGCAGGCCTTGTTTGCCCGTGTCGGCGGCGGCATCTTCACCAAATCGGCGGACGTGGGGGCTGACCTGGTCGGCAAGGTGGAAGCGAACATTCCTGAGGACGACCCCCGCAATCCGGCCGTGATCGCGGACAACGTGGGCGACAACGTCGGCGATGTGGCGGGCATGGGGGCCGACCTGTACGAGAGCTACTGCGGCTCGATTCTCGCCACGGCCGCGTTGGGGGCCGCTGCCGCCGGCGCTCTCGGTCTGGCGTCGCAAGCGGCCTCCGATACCGCCAAGATTCAGTTCGTCATCGCTCCCATGGTGCTGGCCGGCGTCGGCATCGCCTTGTCGATCCTCAGCATCTACTTCGTCCGGACCAAGGAAGGAGCGACGCAGCGGAATCTGCTGTGGGCCTTGCGACGGGGCGTCTGGGGGGCCAGCGGATTGTTCATTCCGGCGGCTTTGCTGGTCACCTGGCTGACGCTGGGCGAGGTCAAGGACGCGGGCGGACACCCGATCTGGCTGGGAGTCTTTGGCAGCATCGTGACTGGACTTCTGGCCGGCGTTCTGATCGGGTGGTTCACCGAGTACTACACCTCCAGCGAATACGAGCCGACGAAATGGATCGCGTCGCAGACTCCGACCGGCCCGGCCACGACGGTCATCGGCGGCATCGCTCAGGGCATGTTGAGCTGCTGGGCGTCGCTGGCCGTCGTCGGCGTGGCGACATTGCTGGCGTTCGGACTGGCCGGCGGCTTTTCCAATCCAGCCCTGGGACTGTATGGCGTCGGCATTGCGGCAGTCGGCATGTTGTCCACGCTGGGCATCACACTGGCCACCGACGCCTACGGCCCCATCGCTGACAATGCCGGCGGCAACGCCCAGATGACCCATCAGCCGCCCCACGTCCGGGAACGCACCGACGCCCTCGATTCGCTCGGCAACACCACGGCGGCCACGGGCAAAGGATTCGCCATCGGGTCGGCCGCCCTGACAGCTCTGGCCCTGCTGACCGCCTTCGTCGAAGAGGTCCGCATCGGTATCGAACGCCAGGCGACGACCTACGTCGAGTCGCATGACATGGAAGCCAATCAGATCGTGCAAATCGGACCCGGCAAGTTTGCCCAGAAGGCCGAGCGGGATCCGCACACCGGCTTCTTCCCGGCTTATCTGAGTGCCAGCCGGGGAGTTCCGCACAAGCTGACCACGGTGAATGGCGTCACGGTGGCCCGTCCCATGACCGATGAGGAGATCGCTGAACATTACAAGAAGGAGGACAGCTCCGACCCGAACTTCGCTGCCTTGGTGCCGGTCAGCAAGGCGAGCCTGGGTGATTTCATGGAGTTGTACCAGATCAACCTCATGAACCCGAAAGTGCTGGTCGGGATGTTTCTGGGCGTTCTCATGGTCTTCGTCTTCAGCGGCATGACCATGAAAGCGGTGGGTCGAGCGGCATCGCGGATGGTGGAGGAGGTTCGGCGGCAGTTCCGGGAATTGAACCTGCTCAGCGATCCGAAGGCCAAAGCGGATTATGCCACCTGCGTCAGCATCGCCACGGCGGGGGCACAGCGGGAAATGATCGCCCCGGCGCTGTTGGCTGTGGCCGCGCCCCTGGCCGTCGGATTGATCCTCGACGTCGGCGGACTCATGGGCCTGTTGGCTGGCGGCCTGACCGCCGGCTTCGCCGTCGCCATTTTCATGGCCAATTCCGGCGGCGCCTGGGACAACGCCAAGAAGTACATCGAGGCCGGGCATTATGGCGGCAAAGGCTCGGAGGCCCACAAGGCCGGTGTGGTCGGCGATACGGTCGGCGATCCGTTCAAGGATACCTCTGGGCCGTCGCTCAACATTCTGATCAAGCTGATGAGCATGGTGGGCGTCGTGTTTGCCGGCGTGATCGTCAAGTATGGCCCGACCATCGCCGCCTGGCTCGGTCTGGCGTCCGGCTGACGCCCCCCTGCCTGACGAGAAGCCCTCATGACGTGTGCCCTGGTGCTTTTCGCGGAGATCCTGTGGACCGAGTCCGGTTCCCGGGTGATGCTCCAGGCCATGCCGCTGCTGTTGGCGGTGCTGCTGGTTCTGGCCCTGGCCTACCGTTATTACAGCGCTTTCCTGGCGGCCCGCGTGGCCGCCCTCAATGATGCCATCCCGACGCCGGCGCACCGCTTCTACGACGGGCAGAACTACCATCCGACCAACCGCTGGGTCCTGTTCGGCCACCATTTTGCGGCCATCTCCGGGGCGGGACCGCTGATTGGCCCCGTCCTGGCGATCCAGTACGGCTACATGCCGGGGTTGCTGTGGCTGCTCATCGGCGTGTGTCTGGCCGGGGCTGTGCAGGACATGCTCGTGCTGGCGGCCTCAGTACGGCGGGGCGGCAAGTCGCTGGCCGAGATCGCTCGCAGTGAACTGGGGCCATTCGCCAGCATCATCGTCTCCGCGGCGATTCTGTTCATCGTCGTCATCGCCTTGGCCGGTCTGGGGTTCGTGGTCGTCAAGGCCCTGGGCGGGGAAGAAGTCCGGCTGGCTCCTGGAACACGAATCGCCCTTCCCGAGGGAGCCGTACTGCAAGCCGAAGGAAAGGACGATGGCCGACTTGTCTATCGCGTCCCCGAGGGCTGCGAACTGATCTATCCCAACGAGCTGCGGTCGCCCCGGCCGGAGTCGTTCCGCATCGCCTGTCCCGAGGCGAAGCCGCTCGACCTGGAGAGCCAGCCGGTCATTCTGCCCGAGGGAGCGGTCGTGCTGGTGCCGGGAAGTTCGTGGGGCACGTTCACCATCACCTGCACCATCCCGATCGCTCTGTTCGTCGGGCTGTACATGTACAAGATCCGCAAGGGGAGGGTCGCCGAGGCCTCGCTGCTGGGAGCCATCGGCGTGTTGGCGGCGACGGTGATCGGCAACTGGGTGCCTGGTTCGCCGTTGGAAACCTTCTTCTCTCTCACCAAGGGTCAGACAGTGTTCGCGTTGTGTGCCTACGGCTTCGTGGCCAGCGTGTTGCCGGTCTGGCTGTTGTTGTGTCCGCGGGATTATCTGTCGAGCTTCCTCAAGATCGGCACCATCGCCCTGCTCGTCGTCGGCACGCTGATCGCCAATCCGACGCTGCGTTGTCCGCCGGTCAACGAGGTGTTCGCATCGGGGGGACCGACCTTCCCCTGGGGCGGCATCTTTCCGTTCGTGTTCATCTGCATCATGTGCGGAGCGATCTCTGGGTTCCATTCGCTGGTGGCTTCCGGGACGACGCCGAAGATGGTGGACAAGGAAAGCGACATCCGGCCCATCGGTTACGGGGCGATGCTCATCGAAGGACTGGTGGGCGTCGTGGCCCTCATCGCGGCTGCCTCGCTTCCACCGCAACTGTACTACGACATTAACATCGAGCAGCCGCGGGTGGCGGACTATCAAGAGAAGCTCGACGCTTTGTATGCTCAACTGGGCGAGCGGGACCTCGAACATCTGAATCTGGCGGACATCGAACGGAGCGTGGGGAACGAGACGCTTCGAGGCCGAACGGGCGGGGCGGTGACGCTGGCGGTGGGCATGTCGTTGATTCTTACCAAGCCGCTGAATGAGATAGGTTTGCCGTTCGAGGATTTGATGAAGTATTGGTATCACTTTGCGATCATGTTCGAGGCTTTGTTCATTCTCACTACCATCGACACCGGCACCCGCATCGCCCGGTTTCTCCTTCAGGAAGCGATGGGACTGGTGCATCCGAAGCTCGGGCAGACCGATTGGCTCCCGGGAGCCGTGTTCGCCACCGCAGTGGTGACGGCGGGCTGGGGGCTGCTCGTGTACACGGGTTCGATCGACACCATCTGGCCGATGTTCGGCATTGCCAATCAACTTCTTGCCGTCGTCGCCTTGGCTCTGGTCACGACGCTGCTCATCAACACGGGTCGGGGACGATATGCGCCGGTGACGTTGTTTCCCATGCTCTTTGTCACCGCGACCACCATGACCGCGGGAACGCAGATGCTGACGCAGTTCGTGCAGTTGACCACGTCCGGCCGGTGGAGCGCTCTGAAGGGCTGGCTCAACATCGGCTTGACGGTCTTCGTGATCGGCTGCGTGGCGACGTTGCTGCTGATGGCAGCGTCGCGGTGGATCGGCATCTCGACAGGGTTGATCCGCCGTTCCTCAGCCCCTGAACCTCTTCCCGCAGACAACGGCAACGGCGCTGGACTATGACCTTGCCCAGAGGTCATGGCTTGGCCTCGGCCTTGGCGGGAGTGGCAGGTGCCCGGAAGAACACCATGTCATGCCGCCGCATCTGCACTATTCCGGGATTCTGGGCCTCGAGATTCATCGCCAGTGAATAAACGCCCAGGCGACCCGAGTTCACCTCAGCCACATACAAAACCGACTGCCCGGGACCGATCCTACCTGTGGTCATGAGGAAATGGCAGTCGGCCCGGGGCGGGATGCCGAACTCCTTGACCAAGTCCGCCTCGACAAAACCGGAGATGCGGCCCGTGGCCCGGTTGACGACCGTTCCCAGGAGCTTGCCCGCTCGGTAATCCAGGAGCCAGACGCCGTCGAGATCGGGGGAAACCGGCCCGGTGGCTACCGGCCCCGTGGCAAGGATGTAGTCCTGGTAGCGGTCATTGGCGACGAGCACGGGAACACTCTGCCCGAAGAGCAGGTAGCCGACCAACAGGCCGATCATCACGCCCCCGGACAGCATAAGCACTCCACGGATCGCCTTCATGAATTCGTCCTCCCTGCGCCATCCCCGGCGAGCCGGGACGCGCAACATTTTCCGATCAGGTATCCAGCCTTGGACTTTGGGCGAAAGGCCAAGCGTCCAATCCGGCCGAACCATAGCCACGGAGACGACTTGCCGCAACCCAGACCTCTCCCAGGCATTGCTTCGGGAGCTTGCTGCGCAACATTTTCTCAGGAGGACACCAGGGCTGTCGGCGAATCCCTCCGTGGTCAGCTTGACAAGTCCGATTTGGCGACGTAAGCATTGCCATTTCAGCAGGTTGCAGAAAGCCAAGCGATCCAAGGTTGACCGGCTCTTTGCACCCAAGACATGCATCATTCCTGCACCGGACGCGCAACATTCCGAATCGAGGAAGCCATCATGAAGCAGGGTCGGGAAATGCGTTTCTCGATCGTCCCCGGCCTCGGATCCAAGGAGGCGTGCCGATTTGTTCACCATACCGACCCGAATCAACTTGGCCAAGGTCCGTCGACAGCGAACAGGAAGACCTATAAAGCCTTAGCTGATTTGTGGTTATGGCTTATGTTGCGCTCTCAGGGGGCTTTGCTTTTGAGGACGGTTTCGACATTGGAAACGATGTCTGCCACGGCTTCCTCGCGCCAGGCGGCAACGGCTGCGTTGTCGTCCGGCGGCAAAGCGAACTTGTACGTCTTGCCCCAAAGAGTTCGAGAGAGCTTCGGATCCACCAAGCTGACTTTCAGATCGAAGCCTTCGGGGGTCATGGTGATGTCGGTTACGAGAAGCCAAGCGGCTCCCAGTTCTCGACCCAGTTCGGATGGAGGCTTACCTGCCAGAATGACACCGGCTCGCGTGACCTCCCGCCTGCCTGCTGTCAGTTGCCGAGACGACTGTAAAGCTGTGATCAAGTCGTTGCGAAGGTTTTCAGCGATGAACTCCACGGACTTCGGAGCAGCTCGCGGAATCGCGACGGCCAGCACCGCGAGTCGATCCCGGGGAGCGAACAGATCGTACACAGCGTAGCCCAACATCAGGACCAGGATGCCCAGGACGCTGTACAAGCCGACATGCAACGCCCAAGGCAGCTTCTTTCTGGTTTCGGGTCGCGTCTCAGGCGGGATCTGCGTCGGCGGCGCGGGTGTACGCAGCTCCGCAGTTTCGGCGTCGCCGGAAGCTCGCTGCGGCGAAGCGACCGGCTTATCGGAACGGATCGCAGCCTGAGCCGGAACGGAAAGCACTTCCGTTGGATCCAGGGGTGCCGCTCGGGTCGGTTCCTTTATTCCGAGGCGGCTCAGGTCCGCAGGTCCGCCCGGCTCCAGAACTTCCCGAAGGGCTTCCAATTCCAGTCGGGCGTCGCCGATGTCCTGGAGTCGTCGGGCCGGATCTTTCCGCAGGCATCGTTGGATGAGATCGCGGAGCCGCTGCGGCGTGGCCCGCGGCAAGCGATTCCAGTCCGGCTCCCGTTCGAGCACCAGGGCGATCGTGCTCAGCGTAGTTTCGCCTGTAAACGGCAACACGCCGGCAGTCATCTCGAAGAGAATGATCCCGAAGGACCAGATGTCAGTTCGCTTGTCCACCGGCGTTCCGGTTGCCTGCTCCGGACTCATGTACGCCGGGGTTCCGAGAATCACGCCTTCCTGCGTGACGTGGTGGCCGGGATCGGCTCGAGTTTCTTCGCCCCAGGGCGTACCCAGAAGCGACTTGGCAAGGCCGAAGTCGAGGAGCTTGATCCGGCCTTCCGGCGTGATCTTGATGTTGGAGGGTTTCAGGTCGCGGTGGACGATGCCCTTGTTGTGAGCGGCGGCGAGTCCGTCGGCAATCTGAAGAGCCAGATTGACAATCAAGCGGGGCGGCAACAGGCCGGAACGCATCAGGTCCGTCAACGTCTGGCCGGGAACCATTTCCATGACCAGAAACATGCACTCCGGCGTTTCTTCCAGGCTGTAAATGGCGGCGATGTTGGGATGATTGACCGCCGCCAAGGCTTGAGCTTCACGTCGAAATCGGGCGAGCACAGTATCCGAAGCCCGTTCTGGCGACCGGACAGTCTTCAGGGCGACTTCGCGGCCGAGCTTGAGATCTCGGGCGCGATACACCTCACCCATTGCTCCCAGGCCGAGTCGCTCCAGAATCTCGAAGTCACCCAGGCGGGACCCGGGGGCGAACCGCATCGTATTCTCCATGCGTTCCTCGTTGTCTAACCCTGCTTACGATTCTCAAAAGGGAATCAGCATTATAGCCCCTTTTGCTCCTCCGTGCGTGGGCAAATGGCGAACCCGCCACAACCAAGCCAAGACGCTGGAATGCCTGCCGACCGTTGCCAACTGGCTTTGACCGCTTTTTCTGGATTGCCTAGAATCAGGGCCGATTGTGGTGTACCTGTGACAATCGGCAGGGCATTCCCATTTCCCAGGGGAGGTTCCGTTCTGATGTTCGCTCCGCAACCCTTCCGCGGCCGGATTTATGACAACATCACCCAGTGCATCGGTCACACTCCATTGGTCCGGCTTAACCGCGTGGTCGGGGACGCCAAGGCGACGGTGGTAGCCAAGCTGGAGAACTTCAATCCGCTGTGGTCGGTCAAGGACCGCATCGGCGTCGCCATGATCGAGGCGGCCGAACGCGAGGGCAAGATCACCAAGGATACGGTCATCATCGAGCCGACCAGCGGCAACACCGGAATCGGCCTGGCGTTCACCTGTGCCGCCAAGGGCTACAAACTGATCGTGACCATGCCGGAGACGATGAGCATCGAGCGACGAAGGCTGCTCAAAGCCTTCGGGGCCGAGGTCGTGCTGACCCCAGGGGATCGGGGTATGCCCGGAGCAGTGGCCAAGGCCGAGGAACTGCATCGCTCCATGCCCAACAGCTTCATGCCGCAGCAGTTCAAGAACCCGGCCAACCCGGAGATCCACCGCCTGACCACGGCGGAGGAAATCTGGAACGACACCCAGGGGAAGGCCGATATCCTCGTCGCCGGAGTGGGCACCGGCGGGACCATCACCGGCGTCGGCGAGGTCATCAAGAAGCGGAAGCCGAGCTTCAAGTGCATCGCGGTCGAACCGGCGGCCAGCCCGGTCATCACACAGCGGAAGCAGGGACAGCCGCTGCAACCGGGTCGCCACAAGATCCAGGGCATCGGAGCCGGTTTCATTCCCGACGTGCTCAATCTCGAAATCATCGACGAGGTCTTCCAGGTCAAGGAAGAGGATGCCTTCGAGATGGCCCGGCGGCTGGCCCGCGAAGAAGGGATGTTGTGCGGTATCAGTTGCGGAGCTGCCGCCCATGCCGCGGTCCAGGTGGCGAAACGGCCCGAAAACGTCGGCAAGCTGATCATCGTGGTCCTGCCCGACCTCGGCGAACGGTATCTGAGCACGCCGCTGTTTCCGGAGTGAGCTGTCAGTTTTTTGCCGAGGCCAGGCCGAAGTCGTTGGTCAGACTCCGCCAGCACGAGTGGATATGGTTGGCGGGGTTGCGGGCGCTGTCCGGCTGGACGTTGAGGAACTCGACCACGAAGGTCGGCCCCTGGATGCGATAGGTCCGCTCCTGACCCGGATCGGTGCCTCCCGACCAGGCGAAATGCACCTGGTCCAGGCCCTTTTCGAGGATTTTGCGGAGTTCTTCGGCGGCGAAATCGGGCGGCATGCTGCTGAGGTAGGCCTTGAGCAGTTCCGAAAGGGTGTCCCGCTGGGCGGCGGTCATTTGCGAGACGGGAAGCCCGACCGCCGGGCCGACCTCGGGGAGACGATTCTGGGCCTTGACCTCGGGAAAATGCCTGGTCACGAAGGCCAGCTTGCGCTGCTCTTCGTTGAGCGAGCGGAACAGGTCGCGGGCCAGGTCTTCGGAAGCGGCCAGAATGCGCAGCCCCTTGCGGGGTCCCTCCATGACCGTGGCCGGATTGGCACCGAGAAACATCGGCGTGGCGGCGACCACCTGCCCGTTCTCGATGGTGAAGTTGAGCGAGAGGTGATGCCCCTCGACCCGCCAGCCCCAGCGGCCCGTCGGTCCCGGATCGCCGAAGATCGTGAAGAAGTACCAGTCCGGATCGCGGACCAGCGTGCCGCCTTTTTCCTGTTCCCGGAGGATTTCTTCGAGGCTCATGATCGTCGTCGCCCGACGGAACCCGTCCAGACTCAAGCCGCTGCGGATCAACTCGAGGGCCGCATTCCGCTGCTTCGCATTCATGGCTTCCAGAGACAATCCCTTGCGGGTCGGTTTGCGGTTCTGGTCCTGGAGCGGAACGAAGTGCCAGTTATACCTCTCGGCGTGATCAAAGGGGAAGACGGTGCGGGACCGCTGCTCGTCGTTAAGCGTTTCCAGAAAGCCGCGTGCCGCCCGAGCCATCTTGAGGCCGGACGGCTCCTCTTGTGCGACCAGTGCGATGGAGGCGACGACGGCCAACGAGGCCAAAGCCAGAAGCAGACGAGGCAACCGCATAGCATTCCTCCCCTGGAACGGACTTTCCCTCTTGTAGCATGAGGGCTGACCGTTCGCAATTCCCAAGAATAGATGAGGCTGGCTGTTTGCTGCTAGTCAAGGAAGGTCGCGAATTGTCGGACTCAGACCGGCCGAATTAGAATAGGGATAACCGAATCCCCCCTCGGCGATCCGGGAGCAGTCGCATGGGGCTGAAGACTGCCCCTGAGTGCCGCCTTCTCAAGGTCAAGCTCGGAGGCGTGGAATGGCCACCTTGGTGTTCTATCGGCAAAAACGCCGAGACGGTGGAATCCGTACTGGCTTGGACATTGACGACCACACCGCCCTGCACCGTTTTTTCCCGGGCGATGGCGACTCCGATCCGATTTTGGAATGGTTTGTGGATGTGAGAGCGGAGGGGCAGCGTTTGCCCAAGGATCCTGAAGCAGCCCGCCAATGGTTGTCGGAGCAGAGTGAAGCGGTCCGGCAGGAACTTTTGCAACTAGCGGAGCAACTTCAAGCGGGGATCGACTTCAACTCCTGGCCTGTGCGACGAGTCTTCAGTCACGGTCCCCGAGGTGTTCGTTGGACCATTAGCTGTTCGGCAGTGCGTCGCTTCCAAGCTCGCAGCATCGCAGAGGTGTTGCGGGACCTTGCCAGCAATTGGTCCAGATATCTCAAACAATTGCGGCCCTTTGAAGCTGTTGTCACTCCAGATGGCCAAGAGTCATGAGACGGCGAATTCTGGACTCCAGCATTCTCCTCGCATACTGGCGTCAGCGTCACGCGCAAGCGTCTTCCCGAATCAGAATCCCTCTTCCAAAGCAATGGGCTAAGGAATTGATTGACCTTTACGGGACCAACGCCATCGTCACCCCGGTTGCCATCGAGTTTTTGTCAGGATTCAGCAACCGCGAGGAAATGCAAGCAGGCCGGGCCTTCCTGGCAGAGTTTCGATGCATCGACGGACAGAGAATTCCGCAGGAAGATTGGAATCGCGCCCGCCATTTGGCCGAACGTATCCCACCCAGTGGCAGACGGCGGCACCTGGGGGATTGTCTGATCCGAGCCATAGCTGACCGCCTGGGCTATGAGGTTCCTACATCGGACACAGGTTTTCCGCGTTAGCTGAAGCCTGGGGGCAGCGGCTGAGCAGCTGACCCCTAAACGGTTCAGGATATGCCCAGCATGTCAAGCGCAAGGGCCGTGTCGTCCGATGTAAAAGCGGGTAAAAGCGTCATCCTGGTCGGGGCGAGTGTGCGGGCGGCGGCGTTCTCGGCCCTGCGGCGGGGCTGGCGGCCCTGGTGCGCGGACCTGTTCGGCGATGCCGATCTGCGTCTGCGCTGTGTGGTGCGGGTCGTCCCACCCAAGGATTATCCAAGGCAGATTCCACGGATCATCGCAGAGGAGGCCCCCGAGGGTGTCCTGCAATACACCGGCGGTCTGGAGAACCATCCACGAATCGTGGCCCAACTCAGCCGAGTTCGGCCGCTGTGGGGCAACGGACCGGATATCCTCCGAGCCGTCCGCAATCCGCTTCGGCTGGCCGGAGGGCTGGCGGAATTTGCCCTGCCCGTGACGGTGAACCTTGCCGACGTGCCGCGGGACGGGTCCTGGCTGGCTAAACCGTTGCGGGGCTGCGGCGGCAGAGGCATCCATCCGGTGACGGCAGGGACACGGCCCGGACGGGGTTGGTACTATCAACGGTTTCAACTGGGAGAACGCATCTCCGCGGCGTACCTGGCCGAGGGTGGACAGGGCTGTCGGCTGCTCGGAGCGACGCGGCAACTGGTCGGCGAAGCCTGGTTGCACGCGCGGCCGTTCGCCTACTGCGGCAGCATCGGTCCGCTGGCCTTGAACCGGGAAGAAAGCGATGCCTTGACCGAGATCGGCCAGCGATTGCTCGCCGCTTTCGGGCTGGTCGGCTATTTCGGCGTGGATGCCGTCCGCAGTTCCGACGGCCGAATTCGCGTCGCGGAAGTCAATCCCCGCTACACGGCGTCCGTAGAGGTTCTCGAGTATGCCGCCTGCGGATTGAGCCAAGGAGACACCAACGCCCGGATGATCGGCAAAGCGATTCTGTTCGCGGACAAAGTGATGCGGTGTCCCGAATCCGGGCCGTGGCAGAGCGATCTGGAGAATCCACCTGCCGTGGACCAACTGCCGGAGTACGCGGACATTCCATTGCCGGGGACGCTCATCGAAGCCGGTCAGCCGATCGTGACCCTGTTTGTCAGAGGCGATGGCGAAGCGGAGTGCCATTCCAAACTGCGGCAAAAAGCGGCGATGCTTGACGAACTGCTTGCGGGCAGGAAAATGCTGGATCGGCCGGACAACACGAAGACCCACAACAATCCGACGGAATGACATATGGCTGACATCAGGCTGAACGAGAAGGCCAAGCGGATCGCGGACCATCTGGCGGCGTTGAGCGAGTCGTTGCGGATCGGGGTGAAGGTCCTGACCAACGGGACGCGAATCCTCGACTGCGGCGTGGCCAGCGAGGGCGGACTGCAATCGGGCATCGGTCTGGCAAGACTGTGCACGGCGGGGCTGGCGGAAGTCGGACTGGTGCCGGGCAAGCTCGACGACATCGAGTGGCCCTACGTCCAAGTGCAGACCGATTGGCCCGTGGCCGCCTGCATGGCTTCGCAGTACGCCGGTTGGCAGATCAGCGTCGGCAAGTATTTCGCCATGGGATCGGGACCGATGCGGGCCGCTTACGGCAAAGAGGAACTCTTCGACCGCATCGGCTATCGGGAACATGCCAACCACGTTGTCGGCGTGCTGGAAGCGCGCAAGCTCCCGAACGAAGAAGTCTCCTCCTATCTGGCAGATAAGCTGGGTGTCGACCCCTCGCAGATCACCTTGGCGGTAGCTCCGGCCTCCAGTCAGGCAGGCACGGTGCAGGTGGTGGCTCGTTCGGTGGAAACCGCCCTGCACAAACTGGCTGATCTGGGCTTCGACCTGTCCCAGGTCGTGACCGGCTATGGCACGGCTCCGCTGCCGCCTGTCGCCGCCGACGAGGTCGAAGCCATCGGCCGGACCAACGACGCCATCCTCTACGGCGGTCATGTGGTCCTGTGGGTCCGGTCCTCGGACGAGCTGTTGCAGGGAATCGGTCCCAAGATTCCGTCGCGTTCGTCCCCGGACTACGGCGCGCCCTTCGCGGCCATCTTCGAGCGTTACGATCGGGACTTCTACAAGATCGATCGGCACCTGTTCAGTCCGGCGGCAGTGAGCTTTTTCAACCTGTCAACGGGCCGACGCCACCGCTTCGGAGCGACCGATCACGGCATCCTGATGCAGTCCTTCGGCAAATGACAGTTGGCGGATCTGGATATTGACAAGGAATTGTCAATCGTAGCGGATCAGACTGAACACCTCGTAATCGCGGAGCCGTTCGCGGCCCTGGAGGAACCCCAGTTCCAGGAGAAAGGCGCAGGCGAGCACCTTTCCGCCGGCCTTTTCGACCAGCCGACAGCCGGCGTGCATGGTTCCTCCCGTTGCCAGCACGTCGTCCACCAGGAGGATGTGGGCGTGGGGCTTGATGCTGTCGATGTGGACCTGCAACTCGGCCTGACCATACTCCAGTTCGTAAGCGTAGTTGAACGTGCGGTAGGGCAGCTTGCCCGGTTTGCGCAGCGGGATCAAGGGCCGTTCGAGCAAATAAGCCATGGGAGCGGCGAAGAGGAAGCCCCGGGCCTCGGCGGCGGCAACGGCATCCACGGGCCGATCCCGGAAGTGGTCGCAGAGGCGATGGATGCTTTCGCGGAACGCTGGCGGATGGGCCAAGAGCGGCGTGATGTCCTTGAAGAGGATGCCGGGCTTGGGGAAGTCGGGAATGTCGCGGATGAAACTGGCCAAGTCCATTGCTACACTCATGCGGAGGTTCGAGGCGGGCCTGGGGTACGCTGGTCAGCCTGCCCATGAGCTTACTATTCCGTGGGGAGATTTGCGACAACTATGCACCTTGCAATTCGCCGAGCCACGGCGGACGACCGTGCCGTCATCGTCGCCTATAACCTCGCGTTAGCTGAGGAATCCGAAGGCAAGCGGCTGGATCGCAGCACCGTCGAAACCGGCGTCGCCGCCGTCCTGCAAGACCCGGCCAAGGGGGTGTACTACCTGGCGGAGAGCGGTCACGGCGTCGTCGGCCAGACCATGATCACCTACGAATGGAGCGACTGGCGAAATGGCTGGTTCTGGTGGATCCAGAGCGTTTACGTCGTGCCGTCGGCCCGGCGGCAGGGCGTGTTTCGGCGGCTGTATCGCCACATCGAAGAAGAGGCACGATCCCGCGGCGACGTCATCGGCTTGCGGTTGTACTACGAGGTCAACAATCTGCCAGCGATTAACACCTATCTGGCCCTTGGCTTCGAGCCGACCAGCTACGGCGTCCTGGAAATCTACCCGCTCCGCAAATTCTGACAGCAAAAAGCCCCGCAGCGATGCCAATTTTGCTTGATGGGGCGGAATCGTGACGGGATGATGAAACGAGCTTCGCCCGGATGTTATCTTCTGGAATCTCGCTGGTCGCTGGGGGGAACGCCAACGATGACTCGCCGAGAGAACCCGACGCACGTCCGAGGGTTAGCTTCGGACTCCATTCGTCTGCCGATGTACGCTTTCGCAGTTGCGACGGCGTTGTGCCTGCTGGCCGTGCCGCCGCTGCCTGCCGATCCGCAAGGCTCGGCGGAAGCCGCTGCCCTGGCCATTGATCGCAAGATCATCGAGGAGGCCAGGAACGGCTCCGAGATCATGGCCAATCTGACCTACCTGTGCGACGTCATCGGTCCGCGTCTGACCGGCTCAGCCAACCTGAAGCGGGCTAACGACTGGGCGGCGGAGAAGATGCGCAGCTACGGTTTGTCCAACGTCCGTCTGGAACCGTGGGAGCTGCCGATGGCCTGGGAGCGCGGCACAGCTTATGCCCGCATCGTCGAGCCGGACAACGGGAGAGTGCTCACCGTCGCCGCGATGGGCTGGACCCCCGGGACCAATGGCCGGATCGTCGGCGATGTCGTGGTCGTCAACGCCCGCAACCCGGAAGAACTGAAAAAGTACGAGGGCAAGCTCAAGAACGCCATCGTGCTGCGGGGACCACCGGCGAACGTCCGACCGATCACCGACCTGAGCTTTGTCGTGCCCGGCGAACGCCCGGCTCCCGCACCGAACCGTTCGGAAAACCCGGACGCACCTCCGGAGCGGAACCGGCGACCGGCTCAGCCGGGGCAGGCCGAGGAGCGTAGCCAGCCGGATCGTCCCGCCAATCCCAATCCGCCGCGCGACCCGGGCCAGCCGTCGGAACGGGCCAATCCCAATCCGCCGCCCGCCGGGCAACCACGGCCTTTCGATACCCGGGGGGCTGCCGAAGCGCTGCGGTTTCGTCGGGAAATGGCTGAGTTCCTGCGCAAGGAAGGCGTGGCTGCTTTGCTTCAGGATGCGGGCAAACCTCACGGACTGCTGAGCATGACCGGCAGCTGGGGAGGGCGAGATCGGGCTTCCTCGGCCGACCCCCTGCCAACGCTGTTCGTCGCTCACGAGCATTACGCCCTGCTGTACCGTTTAGCGACCCGCCCGGAACCGGCCGTGACGCGCCTGGAACTGGAGGTCCACAACAAGTTCCATCCCGGACCCATTCCGGTGTATAATACCGTGGGAGAGATTCCGGGCTGCGAGAAACCGGATGAGTTCGTGATCGTCGGCGCCCATCTCGACTCCTGGGACCTCGGCCAAGGCGCGACGGACAACGGCACGGGCTCCTGTGTCGTGTTGGAGAGTGCCCGCATCTTGATGAAAGCCGGCATCAAGCCCAAACGGACGATCCGCTTCGTGCTGTACAGCGGCGAGGAACAGGGCTTGCACGGCTCCCGGGCCTATTGCAATCTGCACAAGGACGAACTCCCGAAAACCTCAGCCGCCTTGAACCACGACACCGGCACGGGCCGCGTCACCGCCATCTTCCTCCAGGGCCGGGAAGTGCTCAAACCGATCATGGAGCGGGAACTGGTTTCGCTGAAGGAACTCGGCGTGACGGAAATCTCGACCCGTTCGATGGGAGGCTCGGATCATCTCTCGTTCGAGAGTGCAGGGGTTCCCGGCTTCATGTTCCGCCAAGACCCCGTCGAGTATCGGCTGACGCACCATTCGCAGAGCGACACCCTGGACAAGGCTCGGGAAGGCGATCTGATCCAAGGCGCGCAGGTGATGGCCATCATGGCGGTGCGGATCGCCAACCTGGATGACCTGTTGCCGCGGGAAAAGCGTGCTCCAGCCACGACCGCTGCTCCGGCCGGCGAGAAACCGGCGGAAGGCGGCGACGCTCAGAAGCCCTGATCGGTTATCAAGGGAACCGCAAGAAAACCAACAGGCCGATGAGGCGGATGAAGCAGCCGGCTCATCGGCTTTTTGCTTTGGAAGCTGGGTTGCGGGCCTTGGCGGCGAGATTGTTGGCCTTGGCGGTCGGACAGGCTTCCCGCACCGGGCAGGCCGGACACCTTGGATCGTTTTCGTGGCAGTAATCGTGAGCGATGGCGCTGAGGGCCACGCAGAACTGAACGCCCTTGGCCTTGGGGACCAGGTGTTCCAGACTGGTGCGGGCGGATTCGTCGTACTCGCCGTTGATCAGTTCCAGCCGCCGCAACACGCGGGCCATCGGCCGGTCCACCGGCAGGGCGTGACCGCCGAGACTGGTCTGCATGGCGTAGGCCAGGGCGAAGGGGGTGATGCCCTGGAACCGCTGCAATTGTTTCTCGGCCATCTTCAGGCCCTTTTTGTGCAGCGATTCGAGATCGAAGGAGTACGTTGTTTCAAACACGTCCTGCAAAAAGCTGATGATGCGGGCGGCGCGGTCTTCGGGATCGGGCAGATCGGCGAGCACGTCGGCCACTTCGCGGACCATGCTGACACGGATCTCGTTCCAGTCGAAGAAGCTGGTCTGCAGGGCATGGAAGGCCCGTTCCGCCTGGGCCGTGGTCGTGCCGTCGCGCAGGATGCCGAAAATCACCTGTTCGAGCACGAGGCGGCTTGTTCCGTCGGGGTGCCCGTTGTGCTTGACGGCAGTGAGCAGGCGATTCAGGATTCGGGTTTTGTGCGTGCCGTTGGCCATAGGACTCTTCCTTAAGTATGCGCCATGAATCCCGGCGAGAGCCGTCGCTCAGCCCTCGCCTGCATCCTCCCCCGTCGGGCTGGGGATGTCCGCCGAGGCCTCCTCCCCTTCCGAAGTCTCCGCAGACGAACCGGCGGCTCGTGCCTCGTTGAGCAGGCGTGTCACTTCCAGACTGTTCTTGACTCCCTTGTCAATCACAAACTGGACCGTGGGGGTGTAACGGATTTGCAGGCGTTCGCCGATCTTCCGCTGGACGAAGCCGGTCGCCTGCTTCAGACCGTGCAAGACTAGGTTCTGCTCTTTCGGGCTGCCCATGATGGACACATAGACCTTGGCGTGTTGCAGGTCCGGCGAGATTTCCGCTCGCGTGACGGTCACGTTCTTGACCCGCGGATCGTTCAGTTTAAACAGGATAGTCTCGCTGGCCACTTCGCGGATCGCTTCAGCTATGCGAGCCAGTCGATAAGGTTTCATCGCGAGTTCAATCGGGACTCCGCAGCGTCCTCGGAAGACCACCCCAAGGACGGCTGCGGATCAGGTTTCGATCTCGTAATCTACAAGTTCGGCAACCGGGTGGCATCGCAGGGCCTCGACTACCTGGGCAAGGGCCTTGCGTAAATGCTGGGTTTCGTTGGATACCATTGCCATCCCCAGCACCGCGATCTGGCGGTTGTCCTGCTCATCGACTTCGGCCACCGACAGGTTGAAGTGGTTCCGCAGCTTGTCCTTGATGCTGCTGACCACCTGGCGTTTGTCCTTGAGCGTCCGTGCTTCCCGAAGCACCAGACGCACCCGTAACGAACCGATGAGCATAAGCTGTTTCGCCGAACTTGCCGTTAGGCTTCCCCTGTTCCCGAAGCCGGCGGCCTCGCGTCGCCGCCCTGACTTCCACCCCTGCCGGCCCTCTTCACAACGTTCGCTGGATCTCGATGACCCGGTAGGCCTCGATGACGTCTCCTTCCTTGACGTCGTCGTAATTGGCGATCTTGATGCCGCAGTCGTAGCCTTCGCGGACTTCGCGGACGTCGTCCTTGAAGCGCTTGAGCGATTCCAGGGTGGCGACGCGGTCGGGAGGCGGATAGACGACCACGCCGTCGCGGATGACCCGGATACGGGCATTGCGTTCGATGAGGCCCTGGGTCACATGGCAGCCGGCAACCGTGCCGACCCGGCTGATCTTGTAGGTCTGGCGGACCACGGCGCGACCCAGCGGCACGATCTCCTCACGCGGCTTGAGCTTGCCTTGCAGCGCGGCCTTGAGGTCGTCGGTCAGGTTGTAAATGATGTCGTAGTGGCGGATCTGGATGCCTTTCTCTTCGGCCAAGGCGCGGGCGCGTTCGTCGGGCACCACGTTGAAGCCGACGATCAGCGTGTCTTCCGGCGAGGCCAGAGCCAGCTGGACGTCGCCTTCGGTGATCGCCCCGATGCCGGCGTGCAACAGCTTGACCCGTACTTCCTCATGCGTCAGCTTCTCCATCTCCTTCTTGATCGCCTCGATGGAGCCGCGTACGTCCGCTTTGAGAATGATCTTCAGTTCCGCGACCTTCTTCTTGCCCAGGTCTTCGAGGCGGAAGGTGGCCGGTTTGAAATCCTGCACGAACCGCTTGCGTTCGCGCCGCCGTTCCGCCACTTCCCGGGCCATGCTCAGGTCGGGCACGACCTGGAACTTGTCCCCGGCGTCGGGCGGTTCATCCAGTCCGGTGATGCGGACCGGGACGCTGGGACCGGCGGAGTCGATCAGGCGGCCGTGGTCGTCGTACATGGCCCGGACCCGGCCGTAGGAAGCACCGCACAGCACCACGTCGCCGCGATGCAACGTGCCATTTTGCACCAGCATCGCGGCGACCACGCCTTCGCTTTCCGTCAGCTTGGCTTCCAGACAGGTGCCGACGGCCGGGCGATTGGGATTGGCCTTGAGTTCCTTCAGTTCGGCCACTAGCGAGATCATGTCGAGCAGCTCGTGGATGCCCCTGGCCCGTCCGGGAGTGGCGACGGTCTCGACGAAGGGCGTGTCGCCGCCCATGGTGTCCGGGACCAGTCCCAGCGAGTAAAGCTGCTGTCGGGTCTTGTTCAGATTGGCGTTGGGCAGATCGACTTTGTTGATGGCGACGATGATGGGCACGTCGGCGGCGCGGGCATGGCTGATGGCCTCTTCGGTCTGCGGCATGACCCCGTCATCCGCAGCCACCACCAGGACGACGATGTCCGTGACCTGGGCGCCGCGGGCCCGCATTTCGGTGAATGCCTCGTGGCCGGGCGTGTCCAGGAACGTGATCGGACGCCCGGAATGCTCGACGCGCCACGCCCGCAAGTGCTGGGTGATGCCGCCGGCCTCCGTGGACACCACGTCGCTTTCGCGGATGCGGTCGAGCAGGCTGGTCTTGCCGTGGTCCACATGTCCCATGACCGTCACAATGGGAGCGCGAGGCACCAAGTCTTCCGGCTTGTCTTCGATCTTAAGCTGTTCCAGAAGCTGCTCTTCAGGGTCGAGCGGCTTCTTCACTTCCAGTTCGCAGCCGAAGTCGAGGGCCAGAAGCTGGGCTTCCTCCGCGGAAAGCTCGGCATTGATGTTGGCCATCCGGCCGTGCTCCATGAGCTTGCGAATGAGGTCGGGAGCGCGGATGCCCATCGCTTCGGAGAGAGTGCGGACGGTGATCGGCAGTTCCACAGGAATTCTCCCTTTGCGTGGCTGAGTGCCGATCTGCCGCTGAGCCTGCTTCTGCCGTTGGCGCCGCAGCCGAGCGGCTGGACTGTCGTCGTCTTCCAGGGCCGTGAGCAGATTCAACTCCTCGTCCTGCTCCCGACGTCGTTTTGCCTGCTCCGTCCGCCGCTTGTGTCGTTCATCCCGACCGGTGACGGCTCCGGGTCGGCGGCGGCGGTCGCCCGGTCTTTCTTCTTCCTCTTCGTCCGCCAAGGGCGGAACGATCAGGTCCTCGCCCTTGGACGGCGGCGGAGGGGCTTTGGTGGTCAGTACCCGGGTGATTTCAGTCGGCTTAAGTTGGCCCTGCGTGATGCGGGCCAGTTGTTCCGGCGTCAGTTTGGCGGCCGGCTTGAGCGTCGGACCTTCGGTCCCCTTCTCTTGCTTGCTCGGCAGAGAAGGCTTGGGCTTGGGAGGCGGAGCGAGACCGGTCGGTTGCGTCACTACGGTGGGACGCATCAAGCGAGGCGTCCGTTCCTGGCGGCGACGCTGCTCCGTCTCGGCGGCAGCGGGAGCGGAGGAACCCCCGGAAGCAGGCGGAGCTTCACGCCGAAGCTGATTAAGATCCCGGATCGGCCTGGTCGGTAGCGTCGGAATGGGTCGGGAAGGGGTCACTGGAGGCGAAGCAACGGTTGCGGCCGTTGTCGGTGTAGCAGGCGCAGGGGGAACAGCAGCAGCAACCTTGGCAGCCGGAGCGGCAGTACTTGCCGTGGCCGGTTCACGAAGTGAGGACGCGGTCGGTGCCGACTTGCGATGCAACAGTTTTTCGAGCTTCTCCTGCTGCTCCGCATCGAGGCAGCTCAACTGGTTCTGCACGGGAATGTCCGCCTGGCGGCAAAGATCCAAGAGGTCTTTGCTTTTGATGTTGAGCGTCCGCGCCAGTTCGTACACCCGAACCTTGTCTTTGCTCAAGGCCCACTCCTCACAGGAAAAACCTTGCTACATGGCCCGACCTCCCAGACCGTAGGGAACAACCTGCCACGGCCGAGACGACCACGCCTCAGCCTCGCAAGCTGTATAGACGTATCGTATCGCAGTCTACCAGGGCCGTTGGATGCTTCTATTGTAAGCAGTTGGGCACTAAGGAAAAGCCCTACTTGGTCCTCGGGAGCGCCGCGATCTGAAAAAACACGCTTAAAGACCGAATCCCGAAAGCTCCGCAATCCCAGACGCCGTACGCCATCCGGTTCGCCGCCTCGAAAAACTCAAAGCGGCGAAGCTGACCAAGCTCTGAAGTTGTTACGCGAGTCGAAGTTACGGACGAGAACCAACAGAGAATGCCGCGAAACATGCAACGAAAGGTTTCCCGCTTCGCGACTTCAAAGCCAAAATAGCTGTTGGACGGCCCTGACCCAGCCATATCAGCATTATTTCGTCCTACTTGCAGGCGAAGTCACGATTTCAGGAGAGGTGACAGACGGAGATGACCGAAGCCAGATGGGAAGACGAAACCGGAATGATTCCGACCCACGAAGCCGAGCCCGCCACTCCACACAAGCAACCACGGCGGTCGTGGCCGATGGTGGTCATCAATTTCTGGCTCGATGCTACGCTCTTCGTCGCCGTGCTGGTCGTGGTCTGGGTGTCGGTCATGTTGCGGATCGTGTTTCCGCCGCCGACGCAGGCCGGCGGTTGGACCGTATGGGGATTGGATTACGACCAGTGGAGTCTGGTGCAATTCGTGGCCTTGTGCCTGGCGGCAGGCTTGGCCGTCGAGCATCTGGCCCTGCACTGGAACTGGGTGTGCTCGGTCCTGACGACGAAAATCCTGCGTCGGCCGAAACTGCCCCAGAGCTTGCAGACGGTGTACGGCGTGGCGACCTTCGTGACCCTGCTGGTCCTCGCCCAGGTGCTCATTGTGGCGGCGCTGCTGTCGGCGCGCTCCCCTTGATGGCGCGCAACAAAAAACCCGGCATCCGAACCGGGTTAGAGGGAAAGCTGTCTGCTTGCAGTCCTGGAGCCTCCTCCGTACCTATCTTCTTGCCTCCCAATCTGCCGCGTCGTGCCTGTCGGTCGAACCGGGGCAGACCAGGGTTGAGGTCCCGGACAGGGCCACAAGCCCCGATCAGTAAGCCCTCCACTTTAGAAGTCGCAACCGCGATCGGCAGTGCGCTTCGCGTCGCTGACTGTCCATCGCAGGTGCCGGCTGCTACAGCAGTCAGGGGCTTCGGGCTTACCCGCCCTTCCCTCCATAAAATTAGATTGCTTTCCAGTCCCAGCGGATTCAGGCCACAGGCTCTCGCGCTCCGGAACAGAGCGGTTTGTCTGGTCAACGTAAGGTCCACACATGAAATCAGTCGCGAATACGGATGCGGTGTCGGCGGCTGTTGCGAAGTCTGAGGTTCCGGCCAATAACGAAGTCCGCTTCCTCCAGGGCCCTCAGCCTCGTCGTTATGAACTGTTCAAAGCTCTGGCGATTTTCTGGGAATTGATGCGCGGATTTCGTACTTTTCACTTCCTGGGCCCGTGCGTCACGGTGTTCGGCTCAGCCCGTTTCGGCGAAAACAATCCCTATTACGCCCTGGGCCGGGAAGTCGGGGCGCGGCTGGCTCGGGCCGGGTTCACGGTCATGACCGGCGGCGGTCCCGGACTGATGGAGGCGGCCAATCGCGGAGCGAAGGATGTCGGCGGCCTGTCGGTCGGCTGCAACATCCAGCTTCCCCAGGAACAGTTGCCCAACCCCTACCTCGATCACTGGATCACCTTCCACTACTTCTTCGTCCGCAAATTGATGCTCGTCAAATACTCCTATGCGTTCATCGCTCTGCCGGGAGGATTTGGTACCCTGGACGAGATCTTCGAGGTCGCCACCCTCATTCAAACTGAAAAAATCAAGCAGTTTCCCCTGGTCTTGATGGGCACGGAGTTCTGGAAGCCGCTTCTGGACTTTCTTCGTGATCGCCTCGTGGCCAACGGCATGATCGACCAGAAGGATTATGACCATTTCGTGGTCACGGATTCTGCCGAGGAAGCGGTACGTTCTGTCACCGACATTGCCATGAAGCAATTTGGCCTGTCCTACGGACCACGGATCAAACGCCGTTGGTTCCTGTGGGAATGAGGCCTCAGCCCCCGGAACTGGAGAATGGCTCAAGAAGCGCCGGGGCGCCTTCCATCCCCGGAGGAATCCGGGGGATCCGAGGCTTCGTCGTGGACGTCTTCGGCACGGTGCGGGCGGTCTTCCGGGGGTGCCGGCGAGAAGAATTGCCGCCGACAGGACGGACACAATCCGTGCGTCTGGTCCTGTTGGTCCCGCGGCTGGACTTGGTCCAGTTCTCTTCCACACCAAGCACACAGGCGCTTCATGGTCGTGATTGCCTTCCGGAAGGCTGGACCAGCAAAAGGCGTACCCTCTTGCGAGATGCGGCTCCGTGCAGAAAAAGACGGGAGTTTTTGGTCAACAACCCGCCTGGCTGTGCGGAACTGCACAAGGCGTGCGGATCGGATGCAGCTTGTTCGCTCCCTCGTTACAATAAGCACGATTGAGGGGGTAAAACGGATTCCGCGGGTCGGGGACTGATCCCGTGGGATGAAGGGGTCGGCCCAAGCGCGGGAAGGGGAGACGATGGCGGGCAAGGCGGAGAGCACAGCGGCTCGCTACACCGAGGAGCAGACCAGCGCCGCCCGATGGCAGGCCCTTCTAACCGCTGCCGTAGACGGCATCGTCAGCATCGACGAACGGGGCTTGATTCAGACCTTCAATCCCGCTGCCGAGCGGATGTTCGGCTATCGGGCTGAGGAGGTCATCGGTCGCAACGTCGGCATCCTGATGCCGTCCCCGTACCGTGAGGAGCATGACAGCTACATCGCTCGCTACCTGGCGACGGGAGAGCCACACATCATCGGGATCGGCCGGGAGACCGTGGCTCAGCGGCGGGACGGCAGCATCTTTCCGGTGGAACTGTCGGTGGCGGAAGCCCGTGTGGACGGGCAGCGGCTGTTTGTCGGCATCATCCGCGACATCACGCAACGCAAACAAGCCGAGGCGGAGCTGCGTCGCAGCCACGAGGAGCTTCAGCGGCTTGTGACCGAGCTGCGGGAGAAGAACCAGGAGATTCGCATCCTCACGCAGCAGCTTTGGCAGTCGGCGAAACTGGCGAGCGTCGGGGAGACGGCGGCCAGCATCGCCCACGAACTCAACAACCCGCTGGCAACCAACCTGCTGCGGCTGGAAACGGTGCTCGAGCGGTTGTCCGAGAACGATCCGAATCGGCGTCCGCTGGAGATCGTGCAGCAGGAAACGCGGCGGATGAGCAAGCTGGTCAGCGAACTGCTCCAGTTCTGCCGCCGGGGCCGGGATCGGGTCGTGACGGTCCACGTCAACCGGGAGTTGGAGCACATCGTCGAACTCGTGCGGCATTTGCTGCACAAACGCGGTATCGAAGTGGTCTGGGAACTGGATGCCGCGCTGCCGCCGATCCAGTGCGACCTTCAAAAACTGCAACAGGTCTTCCTCAACCTGCTGACCAACGCCGCCGATGCCATGCCTCACGGAGGGCGGCTGGTGTTGCGGACCCGGCCGACGGTCCTTCCAGATGACTGTGAGGCGGTGGCCATCGAAGTGAGCGATTCCGGCGTGGGCATTCCTCCCGAGCATCTGGACCAGGTCTTCGACCCGTTCTTCACCACGAAGGGACAAAGCCAGGGAACTGGACTGGGTTTACCGATCTGTCGCCGGATCGTCGAGGAACATCGAGGCAAGATCACGTTGCGGAGCATGGTAGATCGGGGCACGACGGTTACGGTCGTGCTGCCGCTTCGTCAGGCCGATGCCGAGGCCGAGTGCGTGAGAGCACAGAGGACGGGAGATTGAGGCGATGTCGGAACCGCGGGGCCGCTTACTGATCGTGGACGACGAGGCGGAACTGACCCAGGCCTTGTGCGAATCGCTCGGCGAACGGGGCTTCGCGGCCGTCGGAGCCACCAGCGGACCCGAGGGGTTGAAGCTCCTCGGAAAGGAACATTTCGACCTGCTGCTGTGCGATTTGATGATGCCGGGCATGGACGGCCTTCAAACACTGCGTGCGGCGCTGGAACTGGATCCGGGCCTGGTCGGCATCATCATGACGGGTCAGGGCAGCATCCCCACGGCTGTCGAGGCGATGCGTCTGGGAGCGTTCGATTACGTCCTCAAGCCGTTCGAGCTGCGCAACCTGCTGCCTATCCTGGAACGGGCCTTGGAAACCCGGCGGCTGCGGACGGAGAACGTGCGGCTGCGGCACTACGTCGAACGGCTGACGTTCGAATCGCCGCGCTATCGGCTGATCGGCTCCAGCCCGGCCATGAAGCGGGTCATGCAGTTGATCGAGAAGGTGGCCCCGACCGACGCCACCGTGCTGATCCGCGGCGCCAGCGGCACCGGCAAGGAACTGGCCGCGCGCGCCGTCCATTACAACAGTCCCCGCCGCGACAAGCCATTGGTCACGATCAACTGTGCTGCCTTGCAGGAAACGCTGCTGGAAAGTGAGTTGTTCGGCCACGAGAAAGGAGCATTCACCGGCGCGGTGCAGACCAAGCCCGGTTTGTTCGAGGTGGCCGAGGGCGGATCGCTCTTCATCGACGAAGTGGCCGAGATGTCTCCCGCCGTGCAAGCCAAGCTGCTGCGGGTTCTGGAGGACGGCCACTTCCGCCGCGTCGGAGGGGTCCGGGAATACCGTGCCAACGTCCGCATTCTCGTCGCCACCAACAAACCGCTGGAGGAGGAGCAGAAAGCCGGAAGGTTCCGGGAAGACCTGTTCTATCGGCTCAACGTCGTGTGCATCGAGATGCCGCCGCTGCGAGAACGCCGGGAGGACATACCCGAGATCGTGGAGCACTTCCTGAGCACGCGGCAGATTGGGCCGGTACGCTTCCGCGTCCATCCGGATGCCCTGGAGGCCCTGGTCCGCTACGACTGGCCGGGCAATGTGCGAGAACTGGCCAACGTTCTGGAACGTGCCCAGATTCTTGCCGAGAATCACCTCATCACGCTCAATGACTTGCCAGAGGCGGTGCGTTCTCCGGGCAGCCGGTCGGCCGCGGGGATGGGCACGTTCAACCTCGCCGACCTGGAGAAGCGCACCGTGGCCGCCGCCCTGGCCCAGGCTCGCGGGAACAAGCTCCAGGCGGCCCGCTTGTTGGGCATCAGTCGGCGGGCTTTGTATCGGCTCATCGCCAAGTACGGCTTGGAAGATGCCCCATCGCCGGCACCGTCCTCCGGCTCCCAGAAATGACCAGCAGATTCTCACCCGCAGCGTGAGCACGGTCCGCCTGGCAATGCCAGCCTTGCTCACGCTGCGGGCTGAGGCTGGGTCCGCGAACGGCGTTCAGAATCGGCATTCTAGCCGGTGGCCGACTCGCCCCTCAGTTTCTTCATCCGCACCTTCAATCCGCTCAACGACGAGCGGACGACCGAGATTTCCCGGTCTTCGGGAAGGTGGATGGTGGCTTGTTCGACGTGGGCCACGAGCCGCTCCAGGATGTCAGCCTGGTATTGCAGAACCTCGATCAACTCGTCCACGACGGCAGCGAGTTCGTCAACCTTCATGGATTCATCCTCGGCGGCCATCGGTCCGGGGCGGAGACAAGGGGCGTTCCGGCACCGCATCAGCCGTTCTTACCCTTATCGGGCGCGGGCGGCTTGTCGGCAAGGCGCTGGGCCGGAATGATCTCGGATTCGCCGCTCTCCTCGTAGCCGACGTGGCCCTCGGTGATGAGCGGATCGACATGGACGCCTTCATGAACGATGCCCGTGACGTCCACGCGGCCGACCGCTTCCGCATAGGGACCGCTGCCGGGAGGCTGACCAGGAGGCAGGGCGGGAGCGCCTTGGCCGGCGTCCGGGCTGGTCGGTGAACGGGACTCGGTCTGATCTTTGCGTTCTTCCGCGGTCATGGTCCTTCCTCCCTCGAAAATGCCACGGCTGTGTCACTCCCACAGGGAACGGATTTCCGCTGGCAGGCAGCGTTTGATGCCTTCCACCTCACCTTTGGTAATGTGCTTGGCCATGACCTGAAAAACTACCCGGGTGACTTTTTCCGGATCGACGTCGGGATCGTTGCGGAAGGCGTCGGCGATATGGGCTAAAAACTGTTCCTTGTGCCGTTCCTTGAGCGGCTTGCCGTGAGGATGCCAGCCTTCGTAAAAGATACCGCGAATGAGCAGGGGCAGCTGGGCGGACAGGGCGGCCGTCTCGTCCACCGTGAGGCGGTCGCGCAGGGCGTGCAGAACGGCCCGAATGGCGTGATAGGCCCGGTGCTGGTCGTGCCAGCCCATGCGCTCCAGGATTTCGTTGAGCCAGATGTTGGTTGTCTGGATGCTGCTTTCCAACGGGGCCAGGCTGGTCTGGGTCATGGGAACGTTCCTTTCGGATGCGGATAGCCCGGCCGGGGGCCGAGCTGGAACCTGGGAAGGGTGTCTCTTATAGCAACAGGGGCCGAAGCCGCCTCCGACAAGCCGCCGATGGGACCTGCTCCGCGGAGACCAAAACAGCAGGACACGCACCGCAGCTTGTCGAGAGGCGACTCCAGCCCCGGGACCTCTCAGGCATTCTTGACCGCGATCTTGCGACCACGCCCTTCCTTGGTCTTGGGCAGGGTCAGGGTCAGGATGCCGTTGTGGTACTTGGCCTCGATCTTGTCCTTGTCCACTCCGGGCGGCAGCGTGACGCATTCATAGCATTCGACCTGCTCCCGGAAGGCCCGTTCCTTGCCCTTTTCCTCGCTCTTGTGGCTGGCCCGCAGGATGAGCCGGTCGCCGCTGACGCTGATGTCGAAGTCATTCGGCTCGAAACCCGGGGCCTCGGCCCGCACGACATAGGCATCGTCCTTGTCTTCGAAGTCCATGCCCCAGCGCCACCGGCTCTCGAAGTCGCCGGCGAAGACCGGCCACTCCCGGGCCATCCGCTCGAACAAGTCGTCGAACTCGCGCTGGAGACGATGCATCAGCGTGGGGAAGTCCCGAGCTGGCGTCGTCAGTGCTCCGCCATTGCCGCCCGGCTCTGTCGTCTTCTTCCGCCACGGCCAGGGAATCAGGCTTGCCATGGGTGAACCTCCTTTCGTTGTTCGTCCGTGCTATCTACCTTGACTGCCATCCCAGTTCTTGCCGAAGTTCCACGGCGAAGTGATCATCCCGCCTTGACCGCGATCTTCCGCGGCTTGATGCGCTCCTGCTTGGGGAGGCGGACGGTGAGGACGCCGTTGCGGAACTCAGCGCTGATCTTCTCTACGTCGATCTCCGGTTGAATGGAGAACGAGCGGTAGAAATCGCCAATCCCGTATTCCTGTTGCAAGAAGGCTCCCGATGGTCCTCGCGGAGCCACTTTGCCGTGGAGAGACAACTCGCCGCGTTCGAAGCGGACGTCGAGGTCCTGGGGCTTGACGCCCGGCATATCGCACGACAGGACGATCTCATCCTCGGTCTCATAGATGTCGGTTCTCGGGGTGTAATAGGTCCCGCCCCGGGTGGTTTCCGGAGCAGTGATCTCGTTGCTTTCCTTGCGTGTCGGAGAATTGCTGGGCATCACGGCAAACCTCCTTCCTTCACCGAACCTGGACCAGTCTCACTCGGTTTTGACCACGATCTTGCGGGGCTTGGCTTCGGCGGTCTTGGCCATCTTGATGGTGAGCACGCCGTTGTCCAAGCGGGCCTCGACCTTGGCGGGATCGACCGTGACCGGCAGTTCCACCAGCCGCTCGAACGCCCCGAAGGCCCGCTCCCGGCGATGCCATTCGGCTTTCTCAGGGGCCGTCTGCTTGCGTTCCCCTTTGATGGTCAACTGGTTGGTTCCGGTGACGGTGATTTCCAGGTTGTCCATGCTCACGCCGGGCAGTTCCGCCTCGGCATAGACGTACTCCTCGTCCTCCCAGACATTGACCGGAGGATAAGCCGCGGCGAACGGCACCCCCACGGTGGGAAGCTCGACGCCCCAGCGGCCGAAGATCCGGTCCATTTCCCGTTGCAGTCTCCGCATTTCCCGATGCAGTTCGCGAAACGGTTCCCAGCGCATCAGTGACGTCATTGCAGGCTCCTTTCCCTTCACAATCCCAATGCGCTTCGTGATGGCCTTTGGCCCCACGGGCCTTCAACACACCTCGATTTCGTTGGCTCGGATCGGCATTCCGGTCGCCTCCATGACCGCGTGCTGAGCCAGTTGCTTAGCGTAGTAGGTCCGCGCCCGCCCCTGGAGGACCAAACCGTCGTCCTGCACGACGATGCGGAAATCCAGCAACTGGCCGCCCACCCGAGCTTGCACATGGGTTTCCAGGTCGCAGGGGGACACGCATCGGCGTCCGGTTTCCGGCTCTCGCACCATGTCCGTTTGCACGACCGCACCTCGTTGTCAGGACAACAGTCAGATTCCCTCGGCGATCGTCGCAGGGCGAGGCTGCGACTTTACCGTTAACACGGGGCATTTGGCCTTGCGGACGACCTCCTCGGCGACGCTCCCCATCAACATCCGAGACATACCGCTGCGGCCATGCGTGCCCATGACGATCAGATCGGCCGCGACCTCGTCGGCGATGCGCAGGATCTCAGGGGCGGCTTCCCCCTCGACGAGGCGGTACTCGGCTTCCACGGGCGGTTCGACGGCGTACTCTTGCCGCAACCGCTCCCTGAGCTTTTCCGGATGCGCGGTAGGTTCCGGCGGCAACACGCCTTCGCCAAAGACCACGATCATCGGCGGGGCGACGTGCAACACCACCAGGCGTGCCTTGTAATCCCGCGCCAAGGCTCGGGCTACCTGGAAAGCGTCGTCGGAGGACGCCGAAAAATCGGTCGCAAACAGGATCCGCTCCACGCTGAACATGGCATTCCTCCCGACTTGCGAATCCCAGTTGCCCTGTTTGCGGTGAAGACGCCGGCGAGTCAGAACACACCAGCCGCAGTGCGAGTCGCATCTGGCTCTTGGCCCCGTCGGCTGACCGACTTGGCAGTCTGTCTAAGGAAGTTTGCAAGCCTCGTGCCGGTTGTCACGGATTGCCGACAAAAACTGCAAACTAGCAAAAATGCCTGAATTTTTAGAGCAAAACTGCCGACGGCTCCCATGCCAGTGGTGCTTTTCAGCAAAGAGCTTGTGTGCGTATCTGCACACCCCGTGCGATCCCTGCGACCTGCCGTTTCTCGGGCCGACAAGCCGCCACACTTGTCACTCGAAGGGCTATGCTGAGAGGGTCTTGAAATGCCAAACTGACAGGGGAACGGACAGGGCTTGGCCGTTTTGGACAAAGTCTTGCCAGGGCCTCTCGATCTATTGCGGCTTTTTGAACAGGTCGAGGAAGCGGTCCTCGTATTCCTTGAACAGTCCCAGCCGGTCGAGTTCCCGTTTGAGATCGAAGGCTTTGCTGCGGTCGCGGGCCGCCTCTTCAAACAGGCTTTCGATCCGTTGTCGGTCTTCCGGTCGGATTTGATCGTTTTCGACCACAGGTTCCAGCTTGAATTCTTCCTCTTCGGATTCCGAGCCGCCAAACTGCTGTTGGTACGCCCGTTCAACCTGAGCGAGGAGCTGACCCAGCTGCTCCTCGGAGGTTTTAGCCTGTTCGGCCAGGTCGGTCAGATCGAGTTCCATGCCGATGATGGTGGAAAAGACTTCGAGAATGGCCAGAGAAGCCTTGGGGAAGGGAAGCTGGGCGAAGATGTGCGGCATCTCCCCGAGCAGACACGACCCGCGCATACTCATCTCCGCCGCGACCCCCAGCAGAACGCCGTTGAGACCGCCGATTTGTCCGTCTTCCAGGATTTGCAGTTCCAAGCGTTTGAGTTCGTCCAGCCCGGCCTGATCGGTGGCGGCCCCGAAGACGCGGGAACGCTGTTCCGGGTGCATTTGCGTGGCCATAGCGGCGAACGTGAACACCCGCTCGACCCCCAGTTCCCGGGCGTGAGCAATGAGTTGGCGGCAGAAGGCGTACTTGCCGATGGGCGGTTGAGCTTCACCGACGAAGACCACTAGGTCATGCCGCTGCTGCGGATCCTTCCAGAGGAACATCCGGTTGCGGGGACGGCGGCCCGGTTGAATGATGCCGCCTTTGACCTCGACCTGATCCAGGTCGAAAAGTCCACTGGCTTCCAGTTCGGCGAACAGCGTCATGCCGAGCTTGGCGAGCAGATAGACGCCGGCGTTGATGGCAACCTGACCCATGCCCGGCCAGACGGCCACAAACCACGGATGTTTAAGCTGAAGCGTTTCAGCCATGTTTGTACGAAACCTTTCCGGACCGGTGACCCGGCCCATGCAGAGAATTCAAGGAAATGGCAAAGGGGGACAGGCCGAACCGGGTGCTGGTCGGTCTGCGATCCCGATTCGCCCGTCGTCCCGAGATGCCGCGAGTCATTGCACATCCATTGTACGCAAAAAGGCGAGGGCTTGCTGTACCGCGTCTTCGACCGGACCTTCCGTGGAGATGACCCGAGTGAGAGGCCGCAGCGCCTCGCCGGGCGGCTGCCACTGCGGAGCCAGGCGTTGATAGACTTGCCAGTCGGCATCGGAGGCATCGCCGCTGCGAAGGGCGAGGCGACTCCACACGGTTTGCGGCGACGCCTCGCACACAAGAAACACAGCCGGAACCGCCCACTGCCTGGCGGCGTTGAGAAACTTGTATCGTCGTCCCTCGCCGAGAAAGACGGCGTCCACGATGACCCGTTTGCCTTCAAAGAGGAGGCGTCTGGCCCTCTCCAAACACTCGGCATAAGTCCGTTCGCTCCACTCGGGAGCGTAGATGCCTTCGCCAAAGCCGGTGCGGCCCGACTCGGTGGGGGCCAGCCCGGCCAATTCCTTGCGAACGACATCAGTACGGATCAGTACGCAATTCGCATCCTGGGCGAGCCGTTGCGCCAGTGTCGATTTTCCGCTTCCCGGAAGCCCGCCGATGAGCATCAAACACGGCCGCCGTGCCGGGGCTTCCAGGACTCCCAGGGCGAGCAACCAATGCCGTTGTGCCTTGAGCCGGGCCTTGTCTCGTTCCTCGGGCGGCACTTCCGGTTCCAGGGCCTTCATGCCCTCCACCTTACCTCGGACGGCGGCTCGGTAGGCGGTGTACAACCGCAAAAGCTGTCGGCCCTCTTCGTCGCCGGATGTTCGGAAGTAGGCATCGGCGAAGACCCGGGCCAGATCAGGCCGATTGTGGGCCAACAGGTCCATGTGCAGAAAGGCCATGTCCGCGATCGGATCGGCATAGCGAAAGCGGTCGTTGAACTCGATGCAGTCGACGATCAGCAAGTCGTCCGGCGGAGGTTGTTCAGGAAACAGGTAAACGTGATCCAGATGCAGGTCGCCGTGCGTGTCCCGAGGGATGCCGCGGTTTGCCCGGCTTTCGATCAGGCTGCGGCAGTGGTGCAGTTCCTCCGCGGTCAGACCTTGGACCCGATCGAAAACGGCGGCGCTGACGGTCGAGCCGATGTGGTCCATTGTCGCCTCGAAGTTTTCCAGCACGTTGCGGGAAACGATGTCGAAGCGGCCGAAGCGGGCGATCTCCGGACCGGCACTTGCCTGGGTGTGAAAGTCGGCGATGCGGCGGGCCAGGCCCTCCATTTCCAAAGGCCCGATCTCGCCGCGAAGCAACCGGCTTTGCATGGTGGCGTTGTCGGGAAGGCGGCGCATCTTGACCGCCCATTCGACCGGCTCGCCGTCAGCTTCCCAGCGTAGCAGACCGTGGACCTCGGCCACGGGAACGACGCCGAGATAGACCGACGGAGCCAGTCGCCGGTTCAGCCGCACTTCCGCCTCGCAATCCTGACGCCGTTTCTCCAGCGTACTGAAATCCAAGAAGCCGAGATTGACCGGCTTTTTGATCTTGTACGCGAACGATCCGGCCAAAAAGACGACCGAAGCATGAGTCTGCCGCACTTCGACCGCTTCTACGGGATAGGGATAAGCCGTCGGTTGTGCCAACTCAGTAATTAGACGATCCAGCTCCACGTCGGCTTCCCCCGAGCGAATCTGGCTGGCCGGGACAAAGCGTCTGCTCGGTCAGCCCGACTCGGCGAACGCGAGTGCGGCCAGCAGGTCCGTAGTCGTCACGACCCCGATCGGCTTGCGGTCTGCATCAACCACGACGACTCGATGGATATGGGCGTCGAGCATGAGTCGGGCGAGAGTGCGGATGTCCACCTCCGGCGAAACCGTGACAGCTTCCCGCGTCCTGTACTGGCTGACCAGTTCGGTCGGGAGCTTCTCGACTTGAACGATCTGCCAGTCGGTCAACACGGTGTGCGGTTCGGAGCAAACGACGATGCGCTCTCCTCCAGGTCCGGTGCCTTGCAGTTGAACCGCACAAGTGCCCGGAGGCAGAGTGCAGAGCGTTTCTTCCCGGCCCTCGGCAGTGGCATGCTTTTCCTGGAAGCCGCAAGTCATCGGCTGCATCGCCGGGGAGGCCCGGGCTTCCTCCTGCTTTTCGACGAGACGGACGAAGTCGGCAGCAGACAGGACGCCGACGCACCGTCCCTCCGCATCCACCACGGGCGCGCCGCTGATCTGGTTTCGCAGCAGCGCGTGTGCGGCTTCCCGCACCGTCTGGGTTTCCCTGAGAAGCACCAGGTCGGTGCTCATGAGGTCCCCGGCGGTGCATTGGGACAAGGGCTTGCGGATGTTCTTCATGGTCTGGCCCTTCCTTTGCGGGGCTAACCCGCCTGGGTCTTGGCCTCGGAGTCCGGCGTCCGACGCAAGAAGGATTCGGTTACTGCGTCACCCGGAGATAAGCCTAGCAAAAGCAATACCATGTGCAGAGGGCCGATTTGCTTGGTCACCTTTCCCGGATATCATGCTGACATCTGCTGCAACTGGGATCGGCCACCCTTGGAAGCTACGGAGTTGGCTTATGTTCGGAGCGCGTTGGACGCTGTTTCGCCTGCTGGGAATCCCGATCAACATCGACGCAAGCTGGCTTGTCATCCTGGCGCTTCTGACCTGGACGCTCAGTAGCTTGTTCCGGCAAGTCGTGGAAGACCTGCCGGAGTGGACCTACTGGGTGATGGCGTTGGTGTCGGCCCTGGCGTTTTTCGGCTGCATTGTGTTGCACGAATTGGGGCACTCGGTGGCGGCCAAGGCGATGGGCATTCCGATCCGCGGCATCACGCTGTTCATGTTCGGCGGCGTGGCAGAACTGGAAGAGGAGCCGCGCTCGGCCATCGGGGAATTCATCATGGCCATAGCCGGCCCGGCGGTCAGTGCCGTGCTGTTCGTGATCTTC
This sequence comes from uncultured Planctomycetota bacterium, assembly GCA_937944855.1. Classification (GTDB taxonomy): domain Bacteria; phylum Planctomycetota; class Planctomycetia; order Gemmatales; family HRBIN36; genus JANWWR01. Next base: position 148,359 of record CALFAY010000010.1, on the reverse strand, counting down.
CTTATCGCCTCCATGCTCCAGATGCCGGTCGAACTGCGATTTCCTTTGATGTACCTCGCCTGGATCAACCTGGCGGTACTGATCTTCAACATGATCCCGGCGTTTCCGCTGGACGGCGGGCGGGTGCTGCGGTCGATCCTGTGGGCGGTCATGGACAACGTCCGACGGGCGACCTACATCGCCGCGCTGCTTGGTCAGGGGTTCGCCTGGCTGTTCATTTTCGTCGGCGTGCTTCAATTGTTCTCCGGGAACTTCCTCCAGGGCATCTGGCTGGGACTGATCGGCATGTTCCTCAACAACGCGGCCCAGGCGAGCTATCAGAGCGTCTATATCCGACAGATTTTGGGCGGCGAACCGGTGGCTCGCTTCATGACCCGGGAACCGATCGTGGTTCCCCCCGACATCGACCTGCGTCGGTTGGTCGAGGATTACATGTACCGGTATCACCGGAAGATGTTTCCGGTCACATCCAACGGCCGATTGCAAGGCGTCATCAGTACCCAGGAACTGGCCCGCATCCCTCGGGAAGAGTGGGATATTCGCAAGGTCGGCGAAGTCATGCGGCAAGACCTGGACGTGTGCAGCATTCCGCCAACCGCCGATGCCCTTCAGGCCCTCAGCCGTATGCAACGCAACGGATGCAGTCGCCTGCTCGTCGTCGATCAACAGGGACAGCTGGTCGGCATCGTGTCCTTGAAGGACCTGTTGCGCTTTCTTGATCTGAAGCTGGAACTGGAAAACGGCGGGATGCTCGGCGGATAACGGTCACTCGGCTGTCCACTGCAAAATCTCGCCCTTGCCCAGGGCGACCAGGTCGCCGCACCAGCGGACGTACTTCCCCGTGAAGTGCCGATCTTCGATGGGGAAGCCCCATCTGCTCAACGTCCGCAGATAGATGTCGAGAAACTGCGGGCGGTACACACAGGCCCGGCGGAATGTCGGTAGCAAGGCGGGAGTCTCGGCGGAACCCAGAACAATGCTGCCGCGTTTCATGCCCGCGCCGGTGCGGATGCCCACGGACCCCAGAATGCAGATCGTGCCTGCGATCATGTCCACGCCGGCGAAGTCGGCTGCCGTTCCCCCGATGGCGATGAGGCCGCGACGCATCGTGCTGCCGACCTCATTCCCGGCGTTGCCGTGAATCAGAATCACTCCTTCCCTCATGCCCCGCCGACTGCCGCGATAGGCCGCTCCGACGAGATGTCCAGCGTTGCCCCGGACCCGGATCGTCCCGCCGCGCATCTCGGCCCCGACCCAGTCCCCGGCGTCGCCGTGAACCTCGATGTTTCCGCCCCTCATTTCCGCGCCGAGGTGCATGCCGACCGAACCTTCGACGACGATGCTGCCCCGCTGCATCCCCGCCCCGATCAGCTTCACCCGCCGACAATCGCCGACGAGGCGGATCTGCTCGTCAGAGACATCGCCTTGCACGTCGAAGAATTCTCCCAGCGGCACCTGTCGATTGCCGTGATGCACCAAAAGCTGCGCAATCTCTCCCGCGGACTTTCCCGCCAGGAGATCGGGGCGGATAATCTCGGCTTCGATAGGGATGGTCGTGTCGCTTCGGTAGGTCAGGGTCAGCATGGCGAGCATTATACCGCCTGGCGGAACAGTTGCAGAACGGCTCCCCGTCGCCGAGCGGCCACTCCCTCCGGCAAATGGATCGCTCCGCCGGGTTGGTCAACCAGCCGAACCAGCGCCTGCACATGTCGCCAAGTCAGTCTTCCCCGCGGCCAGCCTTCCCGCTCCCAGATCCGACAGAACAATTCGCCAAGATCAGTCGGTGCGAGTTGCTTCAATTCGCTGACGTCGAGAACGATCATATCTGCCGCGCGGGGCCTCTCCGCTCTTTGCAGGCACGCTTCGACCCGCGCCTGCTGATCGCGGAGGAGTTGTCGAGCCTCATCGGCGAGTCGCCCCAGAGCGGCGACGGGATCGCCGGGGAAGCCGCGCTCCACCAACGGCAGCAGTTCGTGCCGCAGCCAGGTGCGGGTGAAACGGGGATCGCGATTGCTACTGTCCTCACGATATGGCAAAGCGCGCTCCCGCAGATACTCCAGCACGTCCTGCCGACGAGCGCTCAGCAGGGGCCGGATCAGTTCGACGCCCTCCGCCAGTCCCCGCCGCGGCGCGATGCCCCGAAGCCCTCTCAGCCCTGTGCCACGGAGAACGTGGAAGAGCACAGTCTCGGCCTGGTCGTTCAGGGTGTGTCCGGTTGCCACCAGCGGGAAACCGTGCCGTCGGGCCGTCTCGCTCAGCCACTCATAGCGGACGCTGCGGGCATGGGCTTCGAGATTGCGATGCAGTCGGGCTGCGTCCTCGGCGACGTTCTGCCTGGCGACGTGAAGCGGCACGTCGAGTCGTTGACACAATTGCGTCACAAACTCCTCGTCGGCGTCGCTTTCCTGTGCCCGCAACTGATGGTTGAGGTGAGCGGCGGAAATCGGGGTGAAATTCCGCAGACAGTCGAGCAAGGCGGTGCTGTCCGGCCCGCCAGAGATGGCGACGAGGATCGGCTGCCCGCCGAGGCCCTCCCGGTCGAGGAAACCTCGAACGATGCCTGCCAGTCGCTCCGCCGCCTTCGCCTTCATGCTGTTGCGACTTCCCCCAACACCTCTGCCATTTGTCGGATACTCTGCACGCAAAAGCTAGTACGCGGGCTTATAGGGTGGTAATATACAAGAGGCCAGTATCCGGCTTCGGGTTGTCTCAAGACTCAGGATTAATTCCTCATGGCCAAGGCAAGATTAAACATCCAAGCTCCTCCCGCATCGGAACCGGAGCCGCCACGCTTCGGCAGCCGTGACGAGCCGTTGACTGTCAGCGAGTTGACGGAGAACATCCGCGATGTTTTGAGCGGCGCATTCTCCGAAGTGTGGGTCGTGGGCGAGATCGCCAACTTCAAGAAGCACCAGAACGGCCATTTGTATTTCACACTTCGAGACAAGGAGTGTCCCCTGCCATCCGTCCTGTGGGCCAGCCGGTTGACGCGGTTGCGGTTTGAGTTGCAAGACGGGCTGGAAGTCATTTGCCGGGGCAAGATCGACGTTTATCCTCCGCACGGCAAATACCAACTGCTCGTGGAGGAGATTCTCCCTCGGGGCCAGGGAGCGTTGGAGCTAGCGTTTAAACAGTTGAAGGAAAAGCTGGAGAAGCGGGGCTGGCTCGATCCGAACCGGAAGAAGCCGCTGCCAAGCTATCCCAGCCGCATCGCTCTGGTGACGAGTCCGACCGGAGCCGTGGTCCGCGACATGGTGCGGATCATCCGCCGACGCTGGCCGCCGGCTCAGATCATTCTGTGCGCCGTCTCGGTGCAGGGCGATCGCGCCGTTCCGGAAATCATTCACGCCATTGAGCGCGTCAATCGCCTGCGGTGCGCCGATGTCATGATCGTCGGCCGCGGCGGAGGAAGCACCGAGGATTTGTGGGTTTTCAACGACGAAAAGCTGGCCGAGGCGATTTTCCGCTCGGAGATTCCGATCATCAGCGCCGTCGGCCACGAAACCGACTTCACCATCGCCGACTTCGTCGCTGACCGCCGGGCCGCCACGCCCAGCGAGGCCGCCGAGATGGTCGTGCCCGACCGCGAAGAAATACTCAACGCGCTGCGGAAGGTGCTTCGCCGCATGACCGTCCGCGTGACCGAGCGGATCCGCCACGCCATGGAGATCCTGAAACGTCTGGCCCATCGCCGGGTCTTTCGCTCGCCGCTGGACCTCGTCCATGACCGCGCTCAACGACTCGATGAACTGAGCGACCGGCTGAATCGAGCGGCGCTTCAGACACTGAATAACACGGAGCAACGGCTGCTGGGTCTGGCGGCTCGCCTGGAGGGCCTCAGTCCGCTCAAGGTGCTCAGTCGCGGTTACAGTATCACCCAGCGGGAGGGAGAAGCTGGTCTGCTTCGCTCGGCTGACGAAGTTCGCGTCGGAGACCGGCTCATCACTCGTCTGGCCGAGGGCCGGGTGTTCAGTCGCGTCGAGTCGTCGGAATCGCCGCGGTGATCTTCGAAGCGTCTTTCCGATTCGCAAGGTGCCCCATGAGTAAACGCACACCGTCCGAAAACAAGTCGTTTGAAGAAGCCTTAGCGGAGCTGGAAATGTGCGTGCAACGCCTCGAAGACGGCCAAATCCCGTTGGAAGAGGCTCTGCGGTGTTACGAAAACGGCGTCGCCTTGTTCAACCATTGCAACGAACTGCTGTCCAAGGCCCGGGAGCGGATCCTGATTCTGGCCGGTGAGGACGACCAGGGCAATCCAATCCTCAAGGCGTTCAAGGAGCCGGAAGAATAGCCCGCGTCCCCTTCCCGACTCCGCTGTGCCGATGGCACCTGCTGTCGGCCGGGCGTATGATCTGTAGTAACGATTCAGAAGGCAACGTGCCGAGGCGGCTCCGTTTCCGTGGCGATGAAACTATCCATGAGCCTTGTCTATCTCGACAACGCGGCCACCAGCTTTCCCAAGCCGGAAAGCGTGTACCAGGCCCTCGACCGGTTCGCCCGCACCGCGCTGGCCAATCCGGGCCGGGCAGGGCACAAGATGGCTCTGCAAGCGGAACAGGAACTCGATACCGGCCGTCATCTGCTCAACCAGCTTTTTCACGGTCAGGGGCCGGAGCGCTTCGTTTTCACACTCAACTGCACCGACTCCTTGAACATGGCCCTCAAGGGCGTCCTGCGCGAAGGCGACCACGTCATCACCACCGACCTGGAACACAACAGCGTCAGCCGACCGCTGCGGGCGATGGAGCTGTCGGGGTTCATCACGGTCACCCGGGTGGCTTCCGACCGGGACGGACTCATCGATCCCGACGCCGTGGCCGAAGCAATCACCGGAAAAACCCGACTGGTCGCCATGACCCACGCCAGCAACGTCCTGGGCACGATCCAGCCGGTGGCGGAAATCGGCAAGATCGCGCGGCAACATGACCTGCTCTTCCTTGTCGATGCCGCTCAGACCGCCGGTGCCGTGCCGATCGACGTGCAGGCCATGTTCATCGACTTGCTGGCGTTTCCCGGGCACAAGGGCCTGTTCGGACCGACCGGGACTGGGGCGTTGTACGTTGGTCCGAGGGCCCGCCTGCGACCGTGGCGGGAAGGCGGAACCGGGGGCGACTCGTCCAGCCCGACGCAACCGGCGGAGTTGCCTTACTTTCTCGAAGGCGGAACGCCGAACGTCCTCGGCGTGGCGGGACTCAACGCGGGCATCCGCTTCGTCATGGAGCGCGGGCCGGATGAACTCCGGCGACACGAGGTCGCCCTGACCGATCAGTTGGCGGAAGGCCTGGGAGAGTTGGGCTGCCGGGTCTTCGGCTGTCGGGATGCGGCCCGCCGGGTCGGCACGCTCAGCTTCCGGACCGAGACGATGGCGGCCGGCGACCTGGCAGCGATCCTGGATGCGGAGTTTCAGATCGCCGTGCGGCCCGGTCTGCACTGTGCCCCGTACATCCACAAGGCCCAGGGCACGTTTCCTGACGGCACCGTCCGCGTCAGCCCGGGGCCGTTCAACACGGCTGCGGACATCGAACGTCTGCTCGGCGCGCTGAAACAAATACTGGCCTGAGTACCCATTTCGCCTCGGAATTGGAGAGGACATGCACGAACTGCCCTCGGAACAGCCCTCGACCGAATTCACTAGTAATCCGCCGGGTTTGACCGTGGAGACGGCACCCGAGGCTGTCGCCCCGGTGATTCCCGAACTGACGCCTCAAAAGCCAGGGCCGGGCTTGCCGATGGCCTTCGTCTGGATCGTGCTTTACTTCGCCATCCAGTTCGCGGTGGTGATCGCCATTGCCATGGCCGTGATGATCGGCTACGTCGTGGTGCAGGGCCGGGCGGGCGTCACCGCCGGGCAGCAGGCCGTCCGGCAACCGGGTATCGTGTTGAGTCTAGGCACGTTTGCCGTGCTGGTGAGCATCCTGACGATCACGGGGCTGGCCCTGCGAACCCGCTTCCGCCGGGCCTTGGCTCTGCGGCTGCCGACGTTGACCCATCTGCTCCTCGTCTGTCTGCTCGCTCCTCCGCTGTACCTGTTAGTGCTCCAAGTCGCGGTCTGGGCGATGGCGATTCTGCCGGAGATCGGCATCCTGGAGAAGCTCGAAGAGACCGTCAAGAACGCGCCGTATGCCCTGGTGCTCATCGGGGGCGTGGTCATGCCCGGGGTCAGCGAGGAAATCCTTTGTCGGGGGTTTTTGGGTCGAGGACTTGTGGCTCGCTGGGGACCTGTGCTGGGCATCCTGTTTACCTCCGTCCTCTTCGGTCTGATCCACATCGAGCCTGTGCAGATCTGTTATGCGGCGTTCATCGGGGTCGTCCTTCATGTCATTTATCTCAGTTCCAAATCGCTGTTGGCTCCGATGCTGCTGCATGCCTTGAACAATGCCATCGCATTCTCCCCGGCGGCCCTCAAGGAAACCGTGCCGCAATTGTCCGAGGTGATGAATCGCTGGGAGCACGACGGGGGTATGCCGCTGGGGGTCCTGGCATTGGCTGTCCTGGCGGCGGCGACCTTGCTCATCCTGTTCCGACAGACCCAGGTGCGCTGGTATCGAGAGGACGGCGAACTGTGGGACCCCGGCTACGTCACGGCGGAGATGCCGCCGAAGCGCGTCAATCCGCGTGCCCGATCCGGTTCGCCGAAGCTCTGGACGGTGCTGCTGGCTGCGGCGGTTTATCTGGTCTTTGTGGCCGTGATGCTCCATCAACTCGGCCTGCTGCCGGGACCGTGATGGCGATGGAAAACCGCTCCTGCGGCGGGCCTGCACCTGCCTAACTCGCGAAGGCATTCTTCTCAGAGGCCGCACACAGCGGAGGCGTGTTGTAAGTGAAATAGTTGTCCCAGAGGTGGTCGAGCCGTCGCAGCACTTCGTGGGGATGAGTGGCTCGCAACCGGCCGGCGGGACACTGCTCGATCATGCCCAGCCGCAAGGCCTTCTCCAGGGCGTCATGGATCTCGAAATCGACCTTGATGTTGGCCGTCCGTTCCAGGAACTCCTCGACGCGGCGATCAAGCGTCTCCAGGTCCCAGCCTTCCTCCGGAGCCTGTCTCCACAGCAGGTAATACGCCAGTAACGCCTCACGAAACTCCTGCTCCTCGGCTTGGTCGAGGAGATGGAACAGCGCTCCACAGTTGTTGTCCAGCGTGTGGAAATAGAGGTTTTCCGTCAGGACCAGCTGGTAACGGCGTCGGGTGTTCTGGTAGCCCGAAAAGGTCCGCCAGCCGTAGCCGAACGCCCCGGCCGCCAGCGTCGCCAGGAGGATCATGCTCGAGAGATTGGACAAGGCGGTGAGCATCTTCAGCCCGGCGGCCCCCAGGCTGAACACCTTGTATCCGGTGACGGTGATGCCGGTCGCCACCGGCACGGCCACTTTGCCCTGATCCAACGGCCTCATCCGCACCCGGGAACCCGGAAGCAGCATCTCCAGGTCCATCCGGGCGATGTCCTTGAAAATCTTGATGTACACGTTGTCGGTATCGATGTAAGGCGGCACTTGCGGATGCTTTTTCATCCGCAAGATGATGACCAGGCGGCGGTACACGGGCACTTCGTACTCTTCCAACCGCGTCCACGGCCAGAAGCCCCGTTGGCGTTTGCGTTTCAGGGTGGCGGCTCCCCGGGCAAAGATCTCGAGCTTGTCGAACATGGAAAAGTCCACGTCGAAACGCAGACCCCATTGCGTCCCTTCCCGGATCGCTTTCTCGATGTCGGCTTGGCTCAGCCGCTTGAAATTGGCCCGTTCCAGAAGCCAGATAAACCGGCCAATCAGGTCTTCCAGGTGTTGCAGTTTCTCCGCTTTATTCAGCGGCACCAGTGGATGCGTCTCCGTGTCCGGATCGAACGGCGCGTACGCGGTCTTCAGGTCCTCCAGACGGATGTGGTATTCGTAATGGATGATCGCTTCGAGGATCCGGGCAATTTTCCGCAGGTCTTCCGCCTCGGCCGTGTCGGACCCGAGATCGCCGCACAGATGATTTACCAGATCGCACTTGCGGATCGGGATGAAATGTTCCGGGTCGGTGTGAAAGGTCATGCCGGACCTCCGAACTTCGGTTGGCTGAGTCAGGGCGGATGACGCAGCGTCGGCGGAGTCCGGCCCGCAGGCCGACTCGTGACGTTCCGCTGGTTCCCGTTCCGATTCTACGCCGCTGCCTGGCCCCGGTGTCGCCTTGATCACCAAATCTTCGCAGACGGCGTCCGGTCCTCTGGAATGTGCGGATTTCCCCGTCGCCCCGCTACCCTGTTCGCGGTCCCCAGGGTACTGCTTTGGGCGAATCGGTCAACGCCGCTTGGGTAGCAGGCGAAGTTCTCTCAGGTCGATCAATGCACTGCGGATCGGCCCGGCCGAGCGGACGATGACACGCTGCTCGCCGCTTTCCAGTTGCAACGTGCCGATCGGCACCTTGCGGTAATTCTCCCATTCGCCGGTCCCGGGCACCTTGAACTCGATCCGCTGATCGCCGACCTGAACCACCAGCCGATCTCCCGCGGAGCCGTCGTGGCAGGCGTACTCCAATGTCACTTCGTAGCGGCCCGGCTTGACGCCGTGCAGGACCCACTCGGCCATGTCGCCCTCGCTGGTCCAGTAGCCGAGGTTGCCGAACTGCTCCTCGAAAACCAGCGACGGGCCGTAGATGAAACAGTTCCGCGCCGTCAGGCGGAGGCTGCCGTCTTCGCCGGGACGCACCGGCTCCGGTTTGTTCCCGGCGAAGCTCTTCGGCTGCCGCGGCGGCAACGATGCCGTCAGGAAGGCCAGCAGATCGGCCATGTCGCTCGGCGAAATGTCTTTCTCCAGCCCCTCGGGCATGACCGATTTGCCGGTGCTCTGCAAGTCTTCGAGGTCGGTCCGCAGCAGCGTCTCCGGTTTCCCCTCCGTTCCGATGAGCGTGATGCTGGTGGCCGTTTCACTGGCCAACAGGCCCGTCAGCGTTCGGCCGTCGCGGGTCAGGGCGACGTAATTGACATAGCGGGCTTCCACAGCCCGGTTCGGATCGAGGATCGCCGTCAAGAGATACTCCGGCGACTTGTCGTGCAACGCGCCGAGGTTCGGTCCCACGTCGTGACCGACATTGCCGACCTTGTGGCACGCCGAGCAGTGCTTGCTGAACACCGTCTGTCCCCGAGCCGAATCGCCGGAGTTCTTCAGGGCGGGGCGATACTCTTCGATCAGTTTCCGGCGGTCGGCGCTGAACGTTCCCTGAAACACCTGGACCGCACGATTCCGGATGATTTCATTGGGGTGGTCCAGCAGCCGTTGGCGACGGGCGGCGTCGAGGTCGAACGGCACGATCTGCTTGTTCTCGATTCCGGCCAGCAACGGATCGAGCCATTCGGCTCTCGCCAGGAGCAGATCGAGGACCTGCGAACGCAACGTCGGACTGTAAGCTTTCCAGCCGCGGAGCAACAGGCGGGGCACGTCGTCGCCGCTGAGTCGGCCCAGCGTGGCGGCAGCCGCGGTTTGCAGGGTGGGAGGCGTCTGCGGCGTCAGCAGGGAGGCGAGAAGTTCCCGGTCCTCGGCATGCCGATCGGGACCACGCCCCAACAGCCGGATGGCGGCCCGACGCTCCGCCTCCTCCCGCTCAGCATCGACAGCCGCTTTCCGGGCAGTGTCAAACACTGGCCTCAGCCGGGCCAGAGCATTGCGGTAAATGGCTTCGTCGTCCTTGGCCAGATTCATGACGCCGGAACGCTTCTGGTCCATCTGATCCAGGAAGCCGGCCAGGGCGGCGAACCGCCAGGCGGCGTAGCGATGTCCCTCTGCCTGAGCGACGGCTTCGAGCATCCGGGCCGCGGCGTTGCGGTTGCCCAGGGCGGACGCCAATCGGAGCAGGCTTTCGAGTTCTTCTGGCCGATGCCGCAAGGCCTCGACCAGCACGCCTTCGATATTTCGGACATTGACCGAACTCAGCACCGCAGCGCGGAGGTAGGCATCGTCGTCCGCGCGGACCAACAGAGTGCCGAGCGTCGGACCCACCCGCGGATCGTCCCAGTCGCCGAGAACGTAGGCCAGTTCCATGCGGACCATCGCATCGCGATCTATCTGCCGAGCCAGCAGACGATCCAGGAACGCCTCGTCAAGTCCCTGTCGGCGTCGGCTCAGCCGCACGGCTTGACGGCGGACGCCGGGATGCGGGTCTTCCAGCCGTGACAAGAGGGTGTCACGATCCAGATCGTTAAGCAGGTCCAGAGAGCAGAGGGCGGCGGCTCGGGCCTCCGCTCGGGGACAGTTCCTGACCAAGTTTCGCAGCGGTCCGACGGCTGCCGGATCCTGCCGCCACAGCAGCAGCATCTGCACCATGTCCCGCTGCCACCCGCTGGGGCTGTCCAGAGCCGCGACCAGTTCGGCCGTGTCAAGCCGGTCGAGCCGCGGAATCGGACGCGGCTTTTCGTGCAAGGGATAAACCCGATAGATGCGGCCCATGTCGTGCCCGGCCCGGAGGTCGAGCCGTTCCTGCCAGTCCTTCGGAATCCATTCGGGATGCTCGATGACATGGCGGTACATGTCGGCGATCCACAGCGCACCGTCCGGCCCGACCCGGAGCATCGTCGGGCGGAACCAATTGTCCGTGGAAGCCAGAAACTCGGAGCGTTCTTCGTCGGGAGCACGCCGGCCGACGAAAGTGACGCCGCGCGGCGAAAGTATCAGTCGGCTCACCAGATTATGCACCGGCTCGCTGATAAATACGTTTCCGGCGAAGTGCGGACCGAAGAGGTCATCCCGGTACACAATCGGACTGCACGCCGAGGTAAAGCGGTTGGCGGTGTGGAAGTCGTTGAAGCGGGGCAGCAGGCGGCTGATCGGAAAGACCGGCGATTGGCCGGGCGACACAGGTACGTCAACGCGAGGAATGGGCGGAGCGATATGCGAATTGCGGCGGAGGCGGCCATCGTCGAGGACGAAGTGCCACAGCGGATTGGCATTGTTGCCGCCGAACCAGTTGCCCCAGTCGTCGGCGCAGCGACCGAACTGGGTCATGCCGGTGACAGCCTCGAAATCTCCGGTGTCCGGTTTGAAGCGGAAGTCGCGTCCGGAGACGTTGACCGGCTTCTGATCCGGCTTGCGCAGGCTGCGGATGACGCCGCCGCTGTCGCCATTGGCCCCGTACACCCAGCCGTCCAGGCCCCACATCAGGCCGTTGACCCGATGCTGCTGATTGCCCTGGCCGAAGCCTGTGAACAACACTTCCCGCCTGTCCGCCTTGCCATCGCCGTCAGTGTCCTCGGCGTGAAAAATGTCCGGAGCACAAGCAACCAGCACGCCGTTCCGCCACGGCAATACGCCGGTGGGAAAGTCCAGATCGGTCAAGAATGACACAGCCCTGTCATACTTTCCGTCGCCGTCGCTGTCTTCGAGTACCTTGACGCTGCCTTTCACGCCGCCGACCGGATAATCGGTCATCTCGACGACCCAGAGCCGCCCGTCCGGTCCCCAGGCGAACGCGATCGGGTCGCGGACCAGCGGCTCGGCGGCGACCAGTTCGGCAACGAAGCCGGGCTTCGGCTGAATACAGCGAAGCGACTGCTGAGGCGGCTTCGGTCCCGGCTGGATGTCGCCGAGCAGTTGATCGAAGCTGCGGCGGTCCATGTGGTCGCGGAGCAGCGTCGTCCGCTCATTTTGCCACCACAAAGTCCGCTGGCGGACGAAGAACCCGTTGTTGGTGCCGTTCAGAGCGATAGGCGGGATCCCCGGCTCTTCGGGTTTTCTCGGACTGTTGACGATTTCCTTCCACGCTTTTTTTGCCGGCTCGAAGAGCCAGATGCCGTAGCGATGTTCGTTGGACAGTATCAGGTCGAGATGGCCGTCGTCATCCAGGTCGATCAGCCGCGCTCCGGTATCCAGGCCCTGTTCGTCCCGGAAGGACACGCCCTGGGGCAGGGGAAAGGGAGGGGCGGGAAACGGCTCTGGCACCGGCACGCGGATCGGTTCGAGTCGGCCGTCGCCGTCGCGGTCCACGAGGCGGATGCCAGCGTCGCTGCCGTCAGGCTTGCGCAGGGACGCCCCTTTCAGGAAATTGCGGTTGAGCCGCTCCAGGGCTTCCCGGAAGGTGAGGAACTTGACCTTGCGTCCATACTTTGACACACAGTAGTCAATCAGGTCGATGATCTGCTCGTTTCTGATCCAGCCGTGCGGATGGAAAACGAGACAGAACACGCCCTGCTTGATGACCGTGCAATCCACGGCGGCCTGCCAGTCGCGGACGGTGATCGGGTTGTTCGGCTTGTGCAAGTGCTGGGCCTGCCAGTCGCTCGGCACCATGCACGGAAACTCCCAGCAGACCCGGCCGATGACGTAGGGATACGGGTAGTCCTCGATGAGGTTGACGAAGGAACGGTCGCGGGGCAGGTATTTCCGGAAGCGTTCGCTTCCGTCGGCGTCGAGCACCAGTTCCCGGGGCAGGTCGGGATCGTTGGCCGTGAAGAGATGGAATACGCTGGTGTCGATGTGCAGGAAGCGGCCATTCTCCGTGGTCTTGTTGAAAATCTCGGCATACATCCGAGGCGAGTTGGTGTTGAGCGAATCGCAGCAGGGGGTGCGGAAGGCCACTGGCGAGTTGTTGGGAATGGAGAACATCAGGTCCACGCAGCGATCGTAGGTCCCCTTGGCTTTGGCGAAATCGCCATCCCGCAGGATCGGGCAGGGATGGTCATAGGTATGACACTCGAGGCTGACCCCCTCCTGGAGCCACTTTTGCAGGTGCGGTTCGTGCGGATCGATCCCGCAGGTCATGATGCTGACCGGCGCTCGGCCGTCGATCCGCTTGAGCCGTTCGAGGATCGGCCGAAGATACGCCTCCCAGGTCTGATGGCCGCGCATGTCGTCGATGCCGAGGATGACCACCGCCTCGACCCCTTCTTCGCCCACCCACATCGGCGTGGTCAGCTTCGGATAGCTGCGATGGACGTAGTATGGGTCCACGTCGAAGCCGCGGGCTTCGGGAGCAACATCCTCTCCGACGGCCGCGTTCAGCCCGAAGCAGACCAGCAAAAAAGCCGATGCGGTCAGACAGCGCATTGACATCAGCCTGGCCCCCCGGTACGAGTTTCTATCTGGGGATCTCAGCTTAACCGCCGATGCCTTGCAAGGGCAAGAGAGCGTCCGGCGATGCGCTGAAAGCCGGTGGAGACCTGACGATGAGGAAAGGAATCGGATGCGTGGGCCTGGCGGGGTGGTGCCTGGCGGCGTTGACCGTGGCGGCCGACGGGGCCGACGACCCCCTGCCCAAGCACTGGCTGCAAGCGACCGCTTACGCGATTCCGAAGGAGACGACCAATCAGGGCAGCGGCTACTTCAGTATCGTCTGCGGCAAGAACGGTCGGCTCTACATCGGCACCGCGAAGTACGGCGTGAACGCTTATCTCGTCGAATTCGATCCGACGACGGAGCGAATGAGAATCGTCGTGGACGCCCACAAGGAGATCGGCACGACGGCCACGGGGTTCGCCGCCCAATCCAAGATCCACACCCGCAATTTCGTCGGACCCAGCGGCAAGATCTACTTCGGCACGAAGCAAGGCTATCCGGAAAAGGATGAGAATCGGACCGAATATCCGGGCGGTTATCCGATGGTGTACGACCCCGCCGCCGGGACCACGAAGGTCTATCCCATCCCGATTCCGCATCAGGGCATCATCAGCTTCGTCGCCGACGAGACCCGCAATTTGGGTTACGTCTCGACGTGCAGCGACGAACGGCCCATCGAGAGCAGCCATTTCCTCGTCCTTGACTTGGCGACGGGGAAGTACACCGATCTGCTCGACACCCGGCACATGTACGCCTTCATCGTGCTCGATCACCGCGGACGGGCCTACCATCCGATCCTCGGCGGCGAGATCGCCCGCTACAACCCCGACAAGAAACGACTGGAACGGCTTCGGCAAACGATCGATGGCCAACCGCCGTCCGCCGACTCGCGCCTGGCCGATCCGAACAGCCATCCGCTCAACTGGGACGTGTCTCCCGATGGCAAGACGCTTTACTGCGTGCCCATGAGTACCAACCTGCTTTACGCCTACGATCTGACGGGCGACGGCGACGTGCTGCGAGGCAAGAGCCTCGGTCCCCTCATTCCCGGGGCCAGGAGCACGGATTGCCGGGCGTTGTGCGTCGGTCCCAGGGGCGATGTCTGGGCCGCGGTCACGGAGCGGAAGCACGGCATTGATCTGGGCCATTTGGTGCATTACCGGCCAGGCGATTCGGCTCCACGCGATCTCGGTCCCCTCGCCATCCGCAATCCGGGCTACACCGAGTTCAAGGACGCTTCCGGCAAGGAGCTGCCCTGGCATCACGGCATCGCCCGCCTGGCCGACGGCACAGTGACGACCAAATACGTCCTGCTGGGCGTCTGCGAAGATACCAGCGGCCATGTGAACGTGCTTTCCTTGGCTCCCTTCACCCTGCTGCGGATCAAAAGACCTGCTCCTTGACCGCCTCCCGAAAGCGAACGGTCCTCGGCTGCCGTTGCGAAGGCTCGTCGCCTCGGCTAAAGTCTGACAATGGCCTGACACCATGGAACCTGACGCTTGGAAAGCCGCCTTGGGATCGCCTGCCGAAACTGCTGTTTTCGGTTCGGAACGCTTGTCCGCACCGCTGCGGATCGTCTTCGCCAGTTCCGAAGCCTCGCCCTTCGCCAAGACCGGCGGCCTGGGCGACGTGGTCGGGGCCTTGCCCCGCGCGCTGGCTGAGCGGGGGCATCAGTGCGTCGTCTTCCTTCCGCTCTACAATTGTGCCCGTCAGGCTGGTCCGCTCATCGAACCGACAGGCCAGTATGTCAGCGTTCCCGTCGGAAAAGAAACTCACGTCGGGCAGTTGTGGCGGAGCCATCTGCCCCGCTCGGAAGTGACCGTCTATCTGGTGGAGCAGGAGCGTTTCTTTTCCCGGGACGATCCGGCTGAAGGGCGGGGACTGTATCAGTACCGGCTGCCCGGCGGCAAGATGCGGGATTATGAGGACAACTTCGCCCGCTTCCTCTTCTTCAGCCGGGCGGTGCTGGAAGCCCTTCCTCGACTCGACTTGTGGCCTGACGTTCTGCACTGCAATGACTGGCAGACGGGATTGATTCCCGTTTATGTCCGGGAAATGTACGGTCCGCGCGATGCCCGCTACTCAGCCATTCGCACTGTCTTCACCATCCACAATCTGGCCTACCAGGGCGTGTTCTGGCACTGGGACATGATGCTTACGGGGCTGGACTGGAAGCTGTTCAACTGGCGGCAGTTGGAGTTCTACGGCAAACTGAATCTGCTCAAAGGCGGCATCGTTTTCGCCGATCTGGTCAGCACGGTGAGCCGGACTTACGCCCAGGAGATCCAGACCCCGGAACACGGCTGCGGACTCGACGATGTGTTGCGGCACCACCGGGACAAGCTGGTCGGCATCATCAACGGCGTCGATTACGAATCGTGGAACCCGGAGACCGATCCGTTTCTTCCAGCGCGGTACTCGGTCGAGACGGTGGCGGCGGGCAAGACGAAGTGCAAGACGACCTTGCAGGTCCGGCTCAATCTGCCGGTCCGCTCTCAAGTGCCGCTCATCGGCATGGTCACCCGGTTGGTCGAGCAGAAGGGCCTGGACCTGCTGGCGATGGCCGCTCCGCAGATGCTCGAGGAGGCCGTGCAACTGGTCGTCCTCGGCACGGGCGAGGCCGTCTATCATGAGATGTTGAAGCGGCTGGTGCATCGCTGGCCCAACCGCGTCGCCGCCGTCCTCCGGTTTGACGAAGCCCTCGCCCACCAGATCGAAGGAGGGGCCGACATGTTCCTCATGCCCAGCCGCTTTGAACCGGCTGGGTTGAACCAATTGTACAGTCTCAAATATGGCACGGTGCCCATCGTCCGCAAGACGGGCGGACTGAACGACACGGTCACTGATGTGACCCCGCAGACGCTGGCCGCCGGCACTGCGACCGGCTTCGTGTTCAAGGATTACACAGCCTCGGCCCTGGTGCAGGCGGTGCGGCGGGCCGTGCAGACTTATCACGACGAGCCGACCTGGAGGAAGGTGCAGCGCACCGGCATGTTGCAAGACTGGTCATGGCAGCGGCGCGCGATTGAATACGAGCAACGGTATCTGCGGTTGCGGAGGTAGGTCATGGGCGAAGCGGCCCTGGCGTTCGTCTGGCACCAGCATCAGCCGTACTACCCGGACGACATCGCTCGGGAAAACCCGATGCCCTGGGTGCGCCTGCACGGCGTCAAGGACTACTGGGGCATGGCGATGCACCTCCGCGAAGTGCCGCAAATGCACTGCACCATCAATCTCGTACCCAGCCTCGTGCATCAGCTCCAGGACTACACGGAACGCAATGCCAGCGATCATTTTCTGAATCTGTCCCGCATTCCCGCCAACAGCCTGACGCGGGAACAGGCCATGTTCATCCTCGACAACTTCTTCATGGCCAATCCCGAGCGCATGATCCGGCCCTATCCACGCTATGCCGAGTTGTACGTGCGCCGCAACCTCGGCCGCAGCTCCGCTCCCGAAGCTCTGCGACGCTTCCAGGAGCGCGACCTCCGGGATTTGCAGGTCTGGTTCAATCTCACCTGGATCCATCCGCTCGCCGTCCAGCGCGACCCCGCGCTGCGGGAACTCGTCGCCAAGGGAAGGTTCTTCAGCGAGGAAGACAAGCGGCTGGTGTTGGAAAAGCACCTGGAACTGCTGCGTGAAGTGATCCCCCTGCATCGAGAATTGATGGAGCGCGGCCAGGTCGAACTGACCACGACGCCGTACTACCATCCGATTCTGCCCCTGATTCTGGACAAACGCGTGGCGCGGGAAGCGATGCCGGAGGTGCGGCTGCCCCGCTACCAGTTGGGCTATCCCGAGGACGCGGAGTTCCACGTCGCCGAGGCGGTGGCTCAGCACAAGGCCGTCTTCGGTCAAGCTCCGGTCGGCATGTGGCCGGCGGAAGGGTCCGTCTGTCACGCCATGATTCCACTGGTAGCCCGCCACGGTTTCCAGTGGATCGCCACCGACGAGGAAATCCTGAGCCGGTCCACGCACGGCTTCGTCGGCCGGGACAGCCGGGGCCACGTCCGCAATCCGGAGCAGATGTACTGCCCGTACCGGGTCGAAGAGGCCGGGCATCAGTTGAGCGTCGTCTTCCGCGATCACGCCCTGAGCGATCTGATCGGCTTCCACTATCAGCGGAGCGACGGCAAGGCAGCGGCCGAGGATTTCATCGGCAAGGTGTCGGCCATCGGACGAGCCGTCAGCGGCAGCCACCCGGCGCTGGTCAGCGTGATTCTCGACGGCGAGAACTGTTGGGAACACTACCCCGGCGGCGGCGTCGAGTTCCTCCGCGAACTGTACCACCTGGCCACGCACACCCGCGGCATCAAGCCGGTGAAGGTGTCCGAGTATCTGGAAAAATATCCGCCGCGGACCCGGCTGACCCATCTGTTCGCCGGGAGCTGGATCAATCACAACTTCGACATCTGGATCGGTCACGAAGAAGACAACCTGGCCTGGGACCTGCTGCACCAGACGCGGGAGCACTTGGTCCAGCGGCAGAATCAAGGACTGGTATCGCCGGAGCGGGCCGCGTTGGCTTGGCGGGAAATCTACGTCGCGGAGGGCAGCGACTGGTTCTGGTGGTACGGCCCGCAGCATTCCAGTCCGCAGGACGGCCTGTTCGACTACCTGTTCCGCAAGCACTTGCAAAACGTCTATGTTCTCCTGGGCGAACTGCCTCCGCCGCAACTGGGTCGTCCGATCAACAAGCGCACCGCTGCCCGGGCCATCCACACACAGCCGACCTCGTTTCTCGACGTCAAGCCCGACGGCCGACGCCGACCCATCGAGTGGATGGGGGCCGGCCATTACGTCGCTCAGAACGAACGCGGCACGATGGCGATGGTGACGCTGGGGCCGATCCGGGAAATCTACTTCGGTTTCACGCCGGATCGGCTGCTGATCCGCATCGACTTCGACGAACCCGCCCGCAGGGCCCTGGCCCCCTTCGACAAACTGGTGATCGGTTTCGCCGAACCGGCGGGATACGAAGTCGTCGTTCACGATCCGGGAAAGACGACGCAGAGCGCGGAGTTGCTCTACCAGGGCAAGTCGATGTCCTGTCCGCACATCGAATTCGGGGTGGATCAGATCGTCGCCCTCAGCGTCCCGTTCGATTGCCTGGGCGTCAAAGTCAACGAGCCGGTCCATTTCTTCGTCGAGCTTATGGAAGGCAATCAGAGCCGCGACCGCGCTCCGCGCGATGCCACCATCGGCCTGCAACGGCCGACGCCGGAGTTCGAGCAGATCATGTGGGACGTGTAAGTCCTGGCTCACCGGCAGAAAAACAGACGGGACGAAGCGTGTTCGGCCTCGTCCCGTCGTCGTTTGGGCATCGCTTCAACGAGGGTCACTTCATGATCTTTTTGATCTCTTCCTCCAGGTTGGCCGGTTCGACGTTGCGATTGATGACCTTGCCGTCACGGCCCACCAGGAAGATGTTGGGGAAGATGATCAGGCCGTAGTGCTGGGCGACCGGACTGTCCAGACCGCCGGGGGCGTAGAGCTGGTAGCCGACGGGATTGTGCTGCCGGAGGAAGGCTTCAGCGCGGCTCGGCTCATCGTCCACGCTGATACCCACGATCTCCAGACCCTGGCTGCGGTAGGTCTGAGCGAGTTGTTTCAACTTGGCGAAGTCAGCCGGAGCCGATTGGCACCAGTCGGCCCAGTAGTACACGACGACCACCTTGCCGCGGAGCTTGTCCATCGAGAACGGCAGACCGTTGAGACTCGTGACCTGTCCGCCCAGCTCCCAGGGCTTGCCTTCCAGGTTCATACGCCGCAAGGCTCCGCTGGCTTTGACCGCCTGCGGCGAAGAGCCGTGGGTCCGCACCAGTTGCTCATACCACTTCTGGGCATCCTGCTCCCTGCCCTGGAACTCCGAGATCATGCCAAGCTGCAACAAGGCATCGGCACCATCGTCGGCCTTGGGATAGGCGGCGACGAACCGCGCCAGCCGCTCGACGTAGCGAGTTTGCGTGTCCAGCATCGCCTTGGCACTTTTGGCCTCGGCGACGGCCCGGGAGTAATCGCTGGTCAGCTCGCGGAAGGCGACGTAGGCGGCCGCCTCGGAACCGGGCCGGTCCTTGGCCGTCTTCTCGGCCAGCTTCAGCAGACGGTCGTAAGCCCGCGCATCGCTGGACGGGCTGGCTTGCACGGCAGTGCTGAGGCTGTCGGCAAGTTGCTTGATCCACTGGACGGCCTCGGCCTCCGGCAGCCGGGCGATGATCTGCTCCAGGAGGTCCGCCCGCTGAAGGTGATAGTTGGCGACAACAGGATTGACGCCCATGCCCGCGTAGGACGGGGCCGACTTGTCCAGTTCCGCTACCCGCTTGAGCATCTCCTGCACCACCGGGTCGCTGGGCATCGGGCTGGAACCGCCGGCAACGGCGTCCATCGGAACGGGTTCTTGATCGCCGAGGACCGGCGCGTCGATCAGCTTCCAGGCTTCGCCGACGAGGATCATCTCTCCGAGCTGGATCATGTCGGCCTTGTTGCCCGTCTCCACGAGCACCAAGGCCCGATAGTGCATGAGAACGTCCCGCTTGGCTCCCGTGGCGTCGGCAGGCAAGCGGCTCGGGGCCGACGTTTCCAGATGCAGCCAGCGAGTGTTCTCGTTGAAGTGGGACAGCTTGCCGCAGATCGCCTGGAATTTGGTCGGCGTCTGCTTCTGCAAGGTCGTGATGCGCTGGATTTCAGCCGCGGGCAGACCGAGGGCCTTCAGATCGTCTTCCGTGACCAGCAACGCCTGGAGCGTCTTGAAATCCCGGGTCGCCAGGGCCTTGACGACTTCCTGACTCACTTCCTCTACCGAGATGGCCTGCCAGGTGTCGATGATGCCGTCCTTCTCGTCGCGGTCGATGCCGACCTTCATGCCGGCGGAATTGAGCCACATGTAAGTATCGCGGCTGCCGTTGAAGTTGGTGTCCAGTTCCCGATAGACTTCGACGCCGTCCTTGTAATAGGACCATTGATCGGGCACGCGGTCGCCGTTGTTGTCGAAGAACTTGCGGAGCAGCCGGCCATTGCCGTCGCGGAGCACCCAGCCGCTCGTCCCCTTGGCCGTGCCCTGCATCAATTCGACCTTGCACGCCGCTTTCTCGGCGGCCGTCGGCGTACTGATCACGACGCCCCGCTGATACGGTCGGAAGGCCAGCATATCGTCCACGCTGGGCGGCGCTGCCAGGACCGGAACTCCCCACGCAACCACCACCAGACCAGCGAGCAGCCCCCTGGTCCCATGCGACTTCGCCATTCCAGGACTCCTTTCCACGGCATGTTCGGAGCGGTCCCTTCCTGCGTTAACATCGGCAGGACCCGACCGCCGAATGCAATGCTTGCCCCGACGATTCGGAGCTTCGACCGTGCTACCGCCCGCAAGGTCTTCGCAGCTTCCCTCCAAGCCACGCCTGGCGAAAGATGGATGGGGAGACAGGATCACAGAGTTGCCCAGGTTCAGGCCAAGGGCAGCAGGTGGACGAGAACAAGCAGAAGGACAATGCCGGAGACGCCCATCACTACCAGGGTCATGGTCCACGACTTAAGCGTTTCTTCCTCGGTCAACCCGCCCATCTTGCAGACCACCCAAAAGCCGCTGTCGTTCATCCAGGAACCGACCTTCGAGCCGCAGCCAATGGCCATGACGAGATAGACCGGATGGTAGCCGAGGTATTGTGCCATGCTGGAGCCGGTTCGCTCCATGCCTGCGGCAACGATCGGCATGATGATCCCCGCCGTGGTAATCATGGAGACGGTGCCAGAACCTTGAGCAATTTTGAACAAGACGGCGATGCCCCAGGCCAGGGCAAGCACGACCACGCCGCCGCCTTCGCTGGGTGTCAACGCTTGCAGGCTTTCTCCCATGCCGACCGCCCGCAGCATAAAGCCGAACGACCCTCCCGCACTGGTAATGAGCAGGATCATGCCCGCCTCTTCCAGGGCCGCTGCGGTGAAGACGGCCAGTTGATACCGGTTCATTCGCTTGTGCCGAGCCACCAGTAGCATCGCCGTCACCGCCGACAGCAACACAGCCACATTGGGATTGCCCAGGAACTCCAGCACGCTGCCAAAGCCGATGCGCACGCCGAGCAGTTTCGTCGTCGGCTCACCGTTCGGCAGGGTCTTGGCCAGGGCCGCGTTGACCGTGGCCGCGGTGATGAGTACGACCGGAAGCAGAATCGGGGTCAGCGACGCCGCCAACGAGGGCAATTCGTGATCGGGGCGATTGGCCGTCCGTTCCAGCTCCTCCAACGGTACGCTGCCGACCTGCCGCAGCGGCGTCGGCCAGCGACGATTGGCCCAGGCCGCATAGGCGTAGCCGATCAGGCTCAGCGGCGCTCCGAAGAGGATGCCGACGACAATGACCAGGCCAAGGTCCACCTTGAGGATTTCCGCCATCCCGATCGGCCCCGGCGTCGGCGGAACGAGCGAATGCGTGATCGCTCCTCCTGCCCCGATGGCCGTGACGTAGAGCAGATAATCCTTGCCCGTCCGCAGCCGCAACGCCTTGGCCAGCGGTACCAGGAGCAGAAACACGGTGTCGAAAAACACTGGAATCGAAAGCACGAAGCCGCTGGTCAGCAGGGCCAGGCCGCCGGCCTTCGGCCCGAACAGCCGCACGAAGAAGCGGACGATGCGGTCCGCCGCTCCGCTTTCCATCAACGCCTTGCCGACGATGCTGGCGAAGGCGATGACCAGACCGATCTTGCCCATGAGGTCGCCAAAGGCGTAAGCAACCATCTTCGGGGCGTTGAGCAAGGCCAGCCGCGGCGCTTCCGAGGCGCGTTCTCCCCGGGAGACGGCCGCAGCTTCACTTGCCAGTTTCTCCACTTTGGCCGAGGCGTCGCTGAGATTCCGGGCGTTCAGGCCGTCGTTGATCGGCTTGGCCAACTTCTCAAACGCATCCATTTCCGCCGTCTGGATCACCACGCGCGGCGAGAGCAACCCGACGAGCAGGGCGGCGGTGATCAGGGCCAGGAAGGCGTTGATCCGCAGGTAGATGATGAGCGTGAAGATGGTGGCGATACCCAGGACCAGAAGCACGAGCGGATAGGGGTCGAATTCCGGCATGGCAGGTTTCTCGCAAGGAAGCAGGCGGTCGGCCCATCATACCGTATTGCAAAACGTTTCCAAGACGCAGATGACGCACGGGAGCCAGCCCGGATGCGGTGAACCATATGCTTTGCTTCACGGTTAAGGAGATATGCGAAAAACGCGCTGCATCATCGCGGCGGCGACCGAACTCTTCGGGGGGACAGTAGGATTGGATCTATGAACAGGTATCTGCTG
This sequence comes from uncultured Planctomycetota bacterium, assembly GCA_937944855.1. Taxonomy (GTDB): domain Bacteria; phylum Planctomycetota; class Planctomycetia; order Gemmatales; family HRBIN36; genus JANWWR01. The sequence goes on along the minus strand of CALFAY010000010.1, from coordinate 126,066 downwards.
ATCGTGTTGGCCATCATGGTAGTCGGCTGCGGCAGGAGCAGTCCGCGGGTCGTGCTTTACTGCGCTCAGGACCTCGAGTACGCCACGGAGATCCTCGCCGACTTCGAACGCGAGACCGGCCTCAAAGTGGATGTGCGGGCCGACACCGAAGCCAATAAGTCCGTTAGTCTCTACCTGGCCATCGTCAGCGAAAGGCAGCATCCCCGCTGCGACGTGTTCTGGGACAACGAACCGCTCAACATGGTGCGGCTGGAGAAGCAGGGGCTTTTGCAGCCGACGCCGACCCCCGCCGCCGAGCCTTTTCCCGCCTGGGCCAAAGGGCCGAATAACAGCTGGTACGCCTTCGCCGCCCGTGCCCGCATTCTCATCGTCAACAAGCGGCTGCCGGAAGAGGAGACGCCCCAAGGCATCCTCGACCTGACCGACCCGAAATGGAAAGGTCGGGTGGCGATGGCCAAGCCGCAGTACGGCACCACGGCGACCCAGGCGGCCTGCCTCTTCCAAGTCCTCGGCAAGGAAAAAGCAAAGCAGTTCTACACGCAACTGCGGCCCAACGTGACTCTGCTTCCGGGCAACAAGGACGTGGCCATGGCCGTCGCCGAGGGCCGCTTCGACGTCGGTCTGACGGATACCGACGACGCCATCATTGAAGTCCGCAACGGCCGGCCTGTCCGCATCGTCTATCCCGATCAGCAGACCATCGGGACTCTGTTTCTGCCGAACACCGTGGCCATCATCCAGGGCTGCCCGAATCCCGGACCGGCCCGCAAGCTGCTCGATTACCTCCTCAGCCCGACCGTGGAAAAACGCCTCGCCGAAGGCCGCAGTGCTCAGATTCCGCTCAATCCGAACGTCCAGGCCGATCTTCCCATCGAACCGCCGTCCCGTGTCAAGGCGATGCAGGTGGATTTCGCTCAGGCGGCTGAGTTGTGGGAGGAAGTCCAGACGCTTCTGCGTCAGGAGTACGGCCAATGATTCGACACCAAAAACTTGCTCTGGCCGAGCGATCGGCATCTTCCGAGCAAGCCACAGTCTCGGCGCCTCGCGCGGTTTCGACACCAGCGCCAGGTCCGTTCGGCAAATAGTGCTGAGGCCACCAATTCGGTTGCGGATCGTCGGCTTGGTCAGGCGATACACAAGGACGAGATGGAATGACCACGGGAAGACCACCGTCAGGAGGAACCGCGATGTTGCGACGCAGTTGGCCGATTCTGTTGTCCGGGCTGATGGCCCTTACCGCCTGGCTGGCGGGGTCTTCTGCCGCGTCCGCGGAGGATCCGATGCGGCTGTATCACTGGCCGTTCCGCTACACGCCGCCGACCTACTGGCCGAACCTGTATCGCTGGCCCGATCCGCGGCTGTCGTTCCAGCCGCCGCCGCCCTACATGGCGTATCCGCTCCAGCGGGACAACTGGTACCGCTACGAGATCCTGGAAAACCGGCGGTATCACCGCGGTTTCCACTTCTTCCTGGACCAGTTCTGAGCGGAGTTTCCGCCGAACCGCTCCCGTTCCGAGTCCCGGCAGCGTGCGGCCCTGAGATCCGACTCCGTCTCAGGGCCGCTTCGTTTTTTGCATCACGCCTGGGGGTGTTGCCCCGGGCTGGAATCCGCGGTTGCGGGTTGCTCGTTGCCGGCGGGCGGCGCAGCCGTCACGCTTTCCGGGGGATGTTTCTTCTCCCGCGTGCCCCGATTGCCGTTGGCGAAGACCGGCCGACGGAAACGGGCTTCCAAACCTTCCCAGTCGATGTCGAGCGTGCCGCCAGTGGCTTCGTGCTGCTTCTCCCAGTTGATGAGCAGATCGAGGCAGGCGTGGTCGATGTAGGTCAAGTCTTCGAAATGGACGTGAAGATGGGTGTTGGGCGGGACCTGTTCCAGCGCTGCGGCCAGCTTGGGCAACTGCATGAACGTCGCTGCGCCCCGCAGGTGCATGATGGTTCGGTGATTCACCGAGTCCCGCGTGACGGCGATTTCCAGGGTCGAGAAGGTCCAGGCCAGTTTGATCACGGCCAGGATGATGCCGATCACCACTCCGGTCAGCAGATCGGTGGCCACGATGAACAGGACTGTGGCGGCGTAGATGGCGACTTCACTCCAGCCGTACTCGGCCAAGGTCGGAATGATCTTGAAGTTGATGAGCTTGTAGCCGGTGTACACGAGCAAAGCGGCCAGGGAAGCCGTGGGAATCCAGCGGAGCAATTCCGGGAACGCCGCCACGAACAGCAGGAGCCAGACCCCATGCAGAGTGGCTGAGAGGCGCGTCTTGGCTCCGGCGTCCACGTTGGCGGCGCTGCGGACGATCACGCCGGTCATCGGCAAGGCACCGATCAATCCACAGATCATGTTGCCGACGCCTTGAGCGGCCAGTTCCCGGTCGTAGTTGGTTCGCGGCCCCTGATGCATCTTGTCCACCGCGGTCGCGCTCAGCAGCGTCTCTGCACTGGCGATGAAGGCCAGCGACACCGCCGAGATCGCCATCTTTTGCCAGTGGGACAACTCTTCCCAGGTGGGCAGGACCGGCAGGGCGACGGCATCCAGCAGGTTTCCGGGCACCTCGACCTTGCGAATGGGCAACTCCATCAGGGCCGCCACGGCGGTTGCGACGATGACTGCGATCAGGGCACCGGGAATGAGCCGAATCTTTTTCGGCAGAAGGTTCCAGACGATGATGATCAGGATCGTCAGGATGCCGATGCGGGCCGCACTCTCGTGCTGTACTTCGCCGGTGGGCACGATGCCCGTGTGGATCGCCTCGGGAATCGAGATGAGATTCATCAAGCCGGAGCCTTTGGGAGCGTCGTCGAGCATGATGTGGAACTGGCTGGCGAAAATAAGCACGCCAATCCCCGACAGCATCCCGTAGATGACTGCGGGAGAGACCGCTCGGAACCACGGGCCGATCCGTACCATGCCGGCCAGAAGCTGAATCGCCCCCGCTGCGATGATGAGTACGCCGACCTTTTCCCAGCCATACTCCTGAATCATCTCGTACACGATCACGGTGAGGCCCGCCGCGGGTCCGCTGACCTGCAACTGACTGCCGCCCAGCAACCCGACCACGATGCCGCCGACGATGCCGGTCATCAACCCGGCGGCCGCGGCCTTTTCCGGAGGAACGCCGGAGGCGATGGCGATGCCCATGCACAACGGCAAGGCCACCAGAAACACCACCACCGAGGCCAACAGATCATTGGGAAGCGTTCGCAGGAAGCTGGTCCAGGAGGTCATGGCTTGGCGTCCTTTCGGGGGCATCTGCCCCGGGGCAAATGCGTCGCGGCTCTCCGACTCAGATACTCAGCTCGCTCCGCAGCATGTCCGGGGGAATCTCCTGCGGCTGATCCGCGAGCGGCAAAAACTGGCCTTTCTCCGCGTCGTAAGCGAACACCTGTCCTGTTTCGATCTTGTACACCCAACCGTGCAGTTTGAGTTTCCCGGAGGCGAGCCGCGCAGCCACGGCGGGATAGGTGCGCAGGTTTTCGATCTGCACCAGCACGTTTTCTTGAATCGCGGCATTCAGTTGGGCAGCCTCTGGCAGCCCGTGGTATTTCTCCCGAACAATCTGCCGGGTCGCCTCGGCATGGCTCAGCCAATGCTTGAGTAGCGGCATCTCCTCGAGCTTTTCGGGGTGCAAGAGGCCCTTCATCGCCCCACAGTGCGTGTGACCGCACACAATGATGTCGTCGATGTTCAGGCCGAGGACGGCGAATTCGACGGTCGCTCCCTCGCCGCCGTTGGCCGCACCATAAGGCGGCACAATGTTTCCCGCATTGCGGAGGATGAACAGGTCGCCAGGCTCCGTCTGCGTGATCAGGTTGGGATTGATCCGCGAATCGGAGCAGGTGATAAACAACGCCTGCGGATGCTGGCCGTCCGCCAGACGCTCGAACACTTCCCGATGGCGGGCGAAGATGTCCGACTGGAACCGATGCACTCCGGCAACCAGTTTTTGCAGCATCGTGTCACTCCCGTTCACTCGGGTCAGATTCTCTCTCAGGTTCCACGCACCTCGAACCGCTGGTGCGCGCTGAAGCAATTCCGCAGCGGTCAACGTGCGGGGATGGGGCTTCGACCCTGGCAGCGACCGAGCCGAATCCCGTCAGCCCTCCTGCCATCGCGGCAGGTTACAGCCTGAGCTTAACAGCGGAGAAAGCCGCCGAAGCCGTTGTGGTGGGAAGAACGGATGCTCTGAGGATGGACTCCCGTCGAGATGTTCGGACCGGCGAGTTTTTCCCTGAGCCCTGGTCGAGCGGATACCCCGCCGGCTTCCCAGGAATTGGAATCCGAGGCTCGTTTCGAGGACCGAGGCGAGACCGTGTACTTGGCCTCTTCTTCCTCCTCCTGAACTGGTGTGCCGAAGGGTGCCAGGAGCACGTTGCCCCAGCCGGATGACGTGAGGATGGCCTCGTCCACCGGGCTGAGGCCGAGCAGCATTGCCAGGACCAGGAGAAATCTCTGATTTACCATCGAATTGCCGTTCCGAGCCGAGTGCTCCCAGGGGTTGGCCGAAGAAGACTCAGGGCCGACAATTTACTCCATGGGCTAATCAATGTAAACGAACTCATTGCAGTTGAAAAGAACGTGGCACAGATCCGCCAGGGAGTCCGCCGGATCTTTTTGCGACGCCAGAAACCGACGGGCTGAAGCCAATTCCTCTTCAACCGGCGGACGGCCCCAGGCCAAACGGAACGCTTCGACCAGCGCCGCGGCCAAGCCATCTTCGCTGTGCAGATTTCCGTACTTTTGTCGCAGATGAGCCGCCCATCGCTGCGAGCATTCCCGGGCGAATTCACCGTTGAGCAGCAGGAGAGCCTGCGGAGCGGTGGTGGTTCGGCTGCGGCAGCCGCAACTGTTGTGCATGTCTGGCTGATCGAAAGCCTCGAACAGCGGATAGCGCAGGTTCCTCTTGGCATAGACGTAGATGGAACGACGATTCTGCTCCCTCGGATCGGCGTCGGGCGTCCAGGCGTAACGGGAAAAGTCGGCGGGGAGTCTGGGCCGACAACTGGGGCCGTGCATCCGCAGATTCAAGCTGCCGCTCACCGCCAACATACTGTCCCGCAACGCTTCGCCTTCCAGCCGCCGACGGCGGAAGTGCCACAGCAAACTGTTGTCGGGATCCTGGGCAATCCCACGCTGGACTCGGCCTTCGCGTGGGTCCAGCCGAGACGACTGCCGATACGCCCGAGACGTGACGAGCAAACGGTGGATGTGTTTCAGACTCCAGTTGTTTTCCACAAGTTCGACGGCCAGCCAATCGAGAAGTTCGGGATGACTGGGAGGATCGCCCTGTTTGCCGAAGTCGCTCGGTGTGGCCACGATGCCCCGGCCGAAGTGATGATGCCACAACCGATTCACCATGACGCGAGCGGTCAGCGGATGGTCCGGTCGGGTCAGCCAGCGGGCCAGGGCGGCTCGTCGCCCCGTGCTGGGGACCGCCGTCGGCAGCCGATAATCCGGAGGACCTCCGCCGAGTATCGCCGGGAAGCCAGGAGCCACTTCCTCGGTCGGCTTCTGCCAATCGCCCCCGGCCAGCACATGCGTGGGCGGAGCAACGGGTCCGACGTCGCAGATGGCCATGATCCGGCCTGGCTCCGGCGGCGCACCGGCCCGCATCTGCCGGTCCAACTCCTGAACCTGTTTGCGGACCTCGGCGGAAAGCCGCGTCGCGGCCTCCTCGCCAGCTCGGTCGATCTGCCGCATCGCCATCAAAGCGATCTGTTCCTGATACGGCGTCCGTTTTTCCGGCGGGGTCAGGACCGCCTCCTGAATCTCCTTGCGGAACCGGGCCAGTGCATCCTGCCGCATCTGGTTCCGCTTGTCCGCCATAAGGCGATCCATCTCGGTCCGCAGCGGAGCAGTGGCCTGCTCCCAGGCCGCCCTCTGATCCCGATAGCGAAGTCGTTCCGCCTCGGACATCAGGTCCCAATCATCCCGCGGCCGCATCGGGGCGAAGAAGGCTTGAAACCGATAATGGTCCGCTTGCGTGAGCGGGTCGAATTTGTGGTCGTGACAACGGGCGCATCCGAGGGTCAGTCCCAGAAAAGCCAGACCCGTCACTTCGGTGATCTCGTCCAGAATCTCCTGGCGACGCTGCTCCAGAGTGGCGGCATTGGACTCGTCGGGATAGAGGCGGTTGTAGCCGGTGGCGATCAGGGCCTGGGGATTGTCCGGTTCGAGTTCGTCTCCGGCGATCTGCTGGCGAACAAAACGGTCGTAGGGCAAGTCGGAATTAAAGGCGTCAATGACGTGGTCCCGATAGCGAAAGGCATTGGGCCGGTGTTCATCCGCCTTGAAGCCTTCGGTTTCCGCATAGCGAACCAGATCGAGCCAGAACATGGCCCACCGCTCGCCGAATCGCGGTGAAGCCAGCAGGCGGTCCACGAGTCGTTCGTAGGCGTCCGGGCTGTCGTCGGCGAGGAACGCCTCCTGCTCTTCGACCGTCGGCGGCAGACCGATGAGGTCGAACGTGACACGGCGCAGCAGCCTTGCCTTGTCCGCCAGAGGACTGTAGTCCAACCCGACTTGCTGCAGGCGGTGCAGGAGGAAAGCGTCCACGGGGTTCTCGCCGCCGGAAATGTTCGGCACCGCCGGCCGCTTCGGTACGGTGTACGGCCAGGGCTTGTCGTGCTCCTCCTCGCCAGACGAGCTGAGGCTGCCCGTCAGAAGCACCAAGCAAACTGCCGTCCACCACGCAATCCGAGGCATCGGCCACTTTCCTCGCTGCCGTCCCCATCCGAAGGTAGGGAGTTTCCGATGGCGGGTTCTGGTCAACCCACTTGAAGCTATCGGCAAAAGCGCTGCGATGCAAGCAAGAGTTCATGAATCCCTTTTATCGCCAACGCCTGCTCATGAAAGATGAATTGCGAATGAGCCTGTAGCACGTTCGGAGAGCCGGATGGTTTGTAATCGGCATGGAGGTCGGAGTGCATACGCTTCTGCTGGTCACGGCGGGGCTGGCTGCGGCGACGCTCGTCGCGGGTGTTGGGCAGTGGCTATGGCCGCGTCTGAGCGGGACGGCCGCCTGGGCCGGTCTCTGCGTCGGTCTAAGCTCGGCCTGTGTGCTCGTGTGGGTCTATTACTTCGTCACTCTGAATCGCGCTTTCCTCCCGGTCGTTGTCGGTCCTCTGGCAGCAGTCTGTTGGTTGGCGGTTGCGACCCGACTCGGAGCCGTGGTACGCGGGCCGGCCCTGGTCACCCTTGGAACAGCGGCCGGGCTGTCTCTGCTGTGGCAGGCGGATCACGCGGCGACGACGCTCGCGCCGCCGCCCTTGCCGCGGCAAGATCTTCTCGTCACCGACGCCGGCAATCCGGTGCTCTGCTTTGTGACTGCCGAGCCGAACCCGTGGATCGAGCTGGCGGCCCGCCGCAGTGAACGCGAGTTTTCCGGACGCCTTCTCCCCGTCGCTTCTCCCCACGTCAGCTATTCCTGCCACGGCTGGACCTTCGCGGACGGACGCTGTCACATCCCCAGCGACGAAGTGGAAAAAATCCTTCACGATAATGGCTACCGCCGGGTCGAACAGCCGCGCGTCGGCGACGTCATCGTTTATCTGGACGAGCAGCACCGCATCATCCATAGCGGCGTGGTCCGCTTCCGCGACAAGAGCGGACTGGTCCTTGTCGAAAGTAAATGGGACTTGCTGGGACGGTACTTGCACCGTCCGGAAAACCAGCCTTATTCCTCCCGGTTTGCCTATTATCGCAGCCCTCGGCCAAACCACACTCTGCGCGGTACTGAGCGGCTGCCGAGGCGTGACGATCTGCCCCTCCGCGGCATCCCACCGCCATTGCGTTCTTTCTCCAGGAAAGAGAATTAGTCGGAACTGGAACTTCACACGGCTACGGACTCTGGACGATAATCGCCGATAGGTTGATCGTGTGTTTTCACGCGAACCGCAGGTGCAATCATGGCGTCACGGACCCTTCGGGGTGGGCGATTGAGCTTCCTTACGGTCGGTCTGCTCAGCCTGGCTATGCTGCCCGACACCGTGACAGCACAGCAACCTCCGACGGTCCTGCGTCCGGAAGCCCTGGTCCGCGATCTCGATAGTTCGGATCCAGTCGTGCGAGCGGCTTCGGCTTCGCTGCTGGCTCAGGTAGCCGAGTCGTCTCGGGGACGTCGGTTTCGGCCGGGGACCGAGGGCGAACTGGCTTTCCTGCGGCAAGCGGCAGGCGCGGCCCTGGCCCGCAAGGTTACCGATCCCGATTCCGAGGTGCGTCGAGCTGCCGTGGTCGCCCTGGCTCAGGTACGGGCCGAAGGAACGGTCGTCGCGGCCGCCTGGTCGAAAGCGCTTGCCGACGCGGATTCCGCGGTGCGTCAGGCCGCCGCTTCCGCCCTTCGTATGTATTTCGACCGATCCTACGAGCTTGGCGGACCGCTCAGTTATCCCGGGCAACTGCCCCCCGTGGCTCATTTCCTTCAAGATGTCCACGCACTGACGCCCCTGCTGCGGCAGAGTCTGGAATCCGAGGATCCGGTAATCCGCCAGGGAAGCCTTCGGGCCTTGGAAGCACTGCTGGACACGATGGAAAACCTGCCCGAGATCACGGGCCGCAACATCGATCCACTGGCCATCACCGAAGAAGTGACCGAGCCAGTTCGCCAAGCGATACTGCCGGCGGTTTCGGCCATTTGTTCGCTCCTGCCCGTCGTGGTTTCCGTGGCTCATACCGAAAGCGAGCAGACCCGTCGTCACGCGGTTTTGGTCCTCGAAAAGACGGCGGTGCTGTGCGATCCTCGACCGGATCTTTTCGAACGTCGGGAAGGAGGCACGGGCCGGCTCCGGGGCCGGCTGCATCGAGGCGACCTGGGGGCGGTCGGCACCGAAGCGATCACTCGCATCCAGGAAGGGCTGAAGGAAACCGTGCCCGGCATCCTACCGCTTCTTCGGCAGCCGCCGGACGAAGTGCGGCTGGCCGTGCTCGATGCCCTGGAAGTATTCGGACCCATCGCCAGCCAGGCGGTGCCCGACGTGCGAGAACAGCTGCGGCATTCAGATCGGTTCGTTCGCTGGGCGTCGGCTCGGACCTTGGCCGCCATCGGTCCCACCGGAAATGACCGAGCTACTGTCGCCGCCCTCACCGAGCTGGTTGGCGACGACGATCTTGACGTGGCCATCGCAGCCTGCCGCTATCTGGGCCACGCGTTCGCCAAGGACTGCCGACCGGCCTTGTCCGCTTTGAGCCGGGCCGCTGCTTCCGAGGAACGCCAACTGCAATACGCTGCCGTGTCGGCCCTAGAGGAAATTGCCGCCCTGCTCAAGGGCGAGGCCCGGGAAGCTGTTCCGGGACTCGTCGTCGCTCTGCGGTCCCCCGACCTGAAAACGCGGCAACTCGCCCCGCTGGTGCTGGGGGACATCGGTCCCGAAGCCGAACCGGCCGTGCCCGCCCTGCAAAAAGCCCTTCAGGACGAAGATCCCGACGTCCGCCAACGGGCCGCTCAGGCGTTGCTCAAGATCCGCTCACGCTGAAACCTCGGCCGCAGGCAGCGGCAGTGCTCAGCTCCCCGGAGATGCCGATGCCCGTCCGCCCGACCGGCATGTACAATGAATTTCTGAAACTTCGTGATCGTCATCCCGCCGTGTTTTGCACAGGGAGTTTTCCATGTCGCGCAACGCCACCATCGCCTTCATCGCCCTGGGTTTACTGGCCGTCACAGTCTTCGCCCTCGCTTTGCAGCAAAGCGGTAATGCTCCCGCCGGGACCGCCCTGGGAGTCATCAAAATCGAACTGAATCCGGAAAAGGCACCCGAGACGGTCAAGAATTTTCTTCAGTACGTGGATGACAAGCATTACGACGGGACGATTTTTCACCGTGTCATCGCGGACTTCGTGATCCAGGGCGGAGGCTACACGACTGACTTGAAGGAGAAGCCGACGGGGAAGCCGATCAAGAACGAAGCCAAGAATGGCCTCCGCAACGAACGCGGCACCATCGCCATGGCTCGGACTTCCGATCCCGACAGTGCCACCGCCCAGTTCTACATCAACGTGGCGGACAATCAGACCAAGCTCGACCCGGCATTCTCGGACGGCCACGGCTACTGCGTGTTCGGCAAGGTCATCGAAGGCATGGACGTAGTGGACCGCATTCGGGCCGTTCCAACCAAGGTCCACGGACGAATCTTCGAGAATCTTCCCGTGCAGGATGTTATCATCAAGACGGCTCGCCGGGACGAGAGCCGAACTGCCGACCAGCCCCCCGTGGTCATTCTGGAGATCGTCCAGTCGTCCCGCCGGCGCTGAGGATGCCCGAACGATACGGCCTTCAGGCCCGATCCGGAAAGCAGAGAAGACCCGCCTTGCCGTCAAGGAGAGCCTCCATGCGTCGAACGTGCCGAAGCCTGGGCCTGCTGATGGTTTTCGTCCTGGGGATCGGGTCCGGGGGTTTCGCTCAACCTCCGGTGGTGCAGCCCGATCAGGCTCGTCCGGGACCGGTATTGTCCGGATTGGACGGCCCTGGTTTTGCCGTCGTGTATGCGGAGGGACCGGGTATTCTGGCGGTGGCTTGCGAAGGCGGAACCGTCCACTATTGGCTGCCGCGGGAAATCCTGGGGGTGCGGTCGGGAGAGCAGACGCCGCACGTCCTTACCGGGCATAACGGTCCGGTGCTGGCCCTGGCGTGGGTAAGCGGTTCCACCCTGGCATCGGCGGGAGCCGATCGCAAGATTCTGCTGCGTTCGGTGCCGGAAGGCAACGTCCAGGGCGTCCTCTCCGGACACTCTGGGATCATCCGGGCCTTGGCCGTCTCACCCGATGGCAAGGTGCTGGCCGCGGGCGGCGACGACGGCGTCATCTACCTGTACGACCTCTCCAGCGCTCAAATCCGGGAGCGTCTGGAGGGACACAAGAACTGGGTCGTCGCCCTGGCTTTCAGTCCGGATGGGCGATACCTAGCCTCGGCTGGGTTCGACCAGTCCGTGCGGATCTGGAACCTCAGCGGACCGGAAAAGGTACCCGTCATTCCCATCAAGCCGACCGCTGCCGATCAGACCGGCTATCCGATTTCCCTGGCGTTTTCCCCCGATGGGCGCACCGTGGCCGTGGGCAGCACGGATGCTCAAATCCGCTTGTATAACACTGCGGACGGCAATCTGATCCGAGCGCTGAGCGGCCACGGCAGCAGCGTCACCGGCGTGGTCTTTCATCCCTCGGGGAATCTGCTCGTCTCCACCAGTCGAGATCGCACCGTTCGTCTTTGGAACCCCGGCAACGGCCAGGCGATCAAGAGCCTGGAGGGACACACCGCGTGGGTACAGGGCTTGTGTCTGCTCCAGGGCGGTACGTTGATCGCCTCCGTGTCTGCTGACGGCACGGTGCGACTGTGGGACCTGCGACGGCCTGAAAAATGAATCAGCCGACCCCGGGGGATGTCACTCGTCTCCGCCTTCAGCCGGCTCGATGATGGCGGACATGCTTCCCTTGCTGCGCTCCAGCAGCGGGTCAGGGCCGAAAGCGTGGATCTGATCCCGCTTCAATTCGGCCCGTTCCTTGGTGGTGGTGTCCACGATGACACGGCCTTGGGTGTCCACTTCCCGGGCCATCAGAAAGGCCTTCTCGCGGGAATGGCCGAAGAGCACGCCCAGCATGTGGATGACATATTCGTAGGTGTGGTCGTCGTCATTGAGCAGAATCACATGGTAAGGCGGTTGCCGCTTCTGCTTCGTCTTCTCTTTCGTCTTGGTGTCCGGAAGCGTCAGCGTGTCCATGCTCATGCCACCCACTCCCGAGTTCAACTCTTTCTGCCGAAACAAACCAGGGTGATGTCGTCATGCTGAGGCCGACCGGCGGAGTAGGCCTCCACAGCTCCCAACAGGGCCTTGCCCTGCTGAATCGCGGAGGAGCCGGCCACCTTGAGAAGTTCCAGGACCCGTTCCCGTCCGAACGGCTCGCCCTGGGCGTTCATGGCGTCGTAGATGCCGTCCGAGCAGAGTAGGATGGTGTCTCCTGGTTCCAGGCTGGTATCGACGGCCTGATACTCATAATCGTCCATGACGCCGAGGGGAAGCCCCGCCAGGTCGTTGTCGGCCAGTTCCTCGATGCGGCCGTCGGCCCGGCGGACGATGGGCGGCAGATGTCCGGCGTTGACCACCGTGACATAATGGCTGCCGTAGTCCAGCGTGGCCTGCGCGTAGGTGATGAACCGGTCCATCAGACCAGCCTGACCGAGGGCCTGGTTCAGTAGTTTGACTGAAGCCGCTGCGTCGGGGTCGGACAACACGCTGGTGCGGACCTCGGCACTGAGTCGGGCCATCAGAAGCGCCGCCGGCACGCCCTTGCCTGCCACGTCGCCCACGGAGACGGCGATCTTGTCCTGCCCGGGGAATTGCGTGAACCCATAGTAGTCGCCGCCGATGTCCTGAGCCGCCCGGTAGAAGGCGAAGAAGTCGTATCCCGGCACGTTGGGCAGACTGGCCGGCAAAAAGCCCTTCTGCACCGACTTGGCGAAGGCCATCTCGCGGTCGCGCCGTTCCCGCCGCATCAACTCTTCATGGACACGGGCATTCTCCATCGCCAGCGCGGCCTGATTGGTGACGGCCACCAGGAGCCGGAGATCCTCCTGCGTGAAGCGCTTGCTGCGGTCCTGCGTGTCCAGTTGGATGACGCCGAAGACTTTCCCCTGCGACACGCCCAGCGGAGCACACATCACCGAACGGATGCGGAAGTCGGAGATGCTTTGGCTCATGCTGAAGCGGGAATCGCTGGAGGCGTCCTCGCTCAGGATTGCCTGCCCGTTGTCAATGCATTGATTGATGATCTTGGTGCTGAAGCGGGCCGTGGTTTCGTCCTTGCCGCGACGGGTCTTGATCGCCTTGGGAATGAGACGCTTGGTGGCCTCGTCCCGCACCACGACGAAGCCCCGGTCCGCCTGCTTGAAGATGGTGAACAACTGCTCGACGATCTTGGGCAGCAGCGGCTCCAGTTCCAGGGTGGCTGACAGCGCATTGGTGATGTCGAGCAGGACCCGAAGCCGTTCCGCCGAGGCTGTCTCCAGCAGCGATTGCCCGGCCCGCGCTTCCAGAGTCGAAGTCACCGTCGAGGTGCCGTCTTCCTCTCCGGCCGCGGCACGAGCTTCTTCTTCCTCGTCCATGAACTCAAAGACGTTGTCGCAAATGACGACTTTGTCGCCGGTGCGGAGCCGCACCGGAATGTCAGGGTTGACCTCCGCATCATTGACGAAAGTCTTGTTGCGACTTTTGAGGTCCTTGACGTACCACTGGTTGTTGATGCGGAGCAGCTGAGCATGTTCGCGGCTGACGGCGTTGATCGGGATCACCAGGCCGCAATCGGGACTTCGTCCGATCACCAGCTTGTCGCTGGAGAGGACGATCCGCTTGCCTTGATTCTCTCCGCGCAAGATCGTCAACGAGGCGCTCATGGCAAGATACCGAAACCTCTAGCTCCCGGCAGGGTCGATGAGGGAACAATGACGGATGGTCGATCCTAGCACTGCCGAACTCACAACCGGTATTCTAGATCGTGTTTGTGACGCCCGTCAAGAAACGTCAAGGCAGAGCCAGGAATCTGTCAAGGATGCCCTTGTTGCAACCGACAACGCTTTTTCCGCTGTTGGCCAAGGGACGAAGCGCACTTGAAAAGGCCGAGGCGAAGCGAGTCTGTCTTCGGAATGGGCCGATCAGCCGCCCTGGTTGCGGATGACAGTCGGAGGGCGTGAGGGCGGCCGCGGAGCAGCGGAGGAGCTGGCCTCGCTTTTCCACTGCCAGCCGGGCGGCAGTTCGGGTTTGACGAAGTCGCTTCGCTGCACCGTGCCAGGCACGTCCCGCTGAAGCCGGGTAATGTCCCACCGAACTTCCACTTGCGTCGGCTCGATCCAGTAGATCTCCTTGGGCAGATCCTTCGGCAGACCCGGATAGTCTTTGTTCAGAATGGCCAGACGTGCGTAGGTGAAGTCGGCCTTGTCCCGCGGATAAACCGGCAGGACATCGACGTAGGTGTAGTGTTCCGTTTCCTTGGTGATGCGCAGCCGATAGCGTTGTTTGGCCACCTCCGCCTTCATGCCGAACAGGAACGGCAAAGCCCCGTCGTCAGGAAGTTGACCGGACTGCTGCTTCGGGACGGTGTACACGAGGATGAGCTTTTCCTCCGGTCGGAAAACGTAAATGTAGCCCCCCGTGCAGACGTACTTCTCATAGCGGTTCGGGTCCTCGGGGCTGCGCAACTCCAGACGTGCCGCATACTCGCCGTTGCTCAGACGCATGAACTTGGCATAGCCGACCAGCTTTTCGGTGCGGTTGAAGACCGGATTCTTGCGGGTGCAGACCAAGTCCACGGCCACCGTCTCGCAGCGCGCCGTCTCCCTCTCCCAGCGAAGCAGAAGAGCATCCAGGCGAGGATCGGCGGCGGGAGGCTCGGAAGTTTCGGCTGGCGGTTGAGGCCGCATCGGTTGGGCGGTCACGGTGTAAGTTGCCAGTCCAAGACAGAGCGCTGTCAGGGGCAGAAGCGGAACAACGCGGAAAAACATGGGTCGTCTCCGAGATTCCGTTCCCTGCGGGATCAGGGCCTTTGTCTTATATCACTGGGCCCTTTTTCTGCAAAGGCCGCTCCGAACCCGATCTGTCCTGCGAAAGCCCGATCCTTAGCAAGCTGGTACGGTTGGACGAACTAGCAAAATCCGACAAGGCAAGCAAAGGGGGCCGAGCTTGCGAAGGACACTGGTTTGAAGGACGGATCGTCAAGCGTTTTCCCCCTCGGTTGCGCAGGCGTCCTCTTGTCTCTTGTCGGGAAGGATGACATCGGGTATCAGCCGCCGAAATTGACGGGAGTTTCCGGGGAACAGGACTTGCCGACCGATCCGGCATCGAGAGGCGAAAACTCTGCGGCCTTTGCCGGAAAACGCTGGCAAGCGCTTGCCGATTCTGTGTCAAAGGATGGGGATGGGTAATTGCAGAGGTCCGAAGCGCGGCAAGACTTGCGTGCTGGCGGATGTCCACCGCCGGCACCGGCCAACCCGTTGCCGCGAGGATCGAATCGTGTCCCGCCCATCTGTGATACTGTGGGGTCTGGTGATCGCCCTGATCGCCGGCTGTGCGACCTTGAAGGAAAAGAAGGCGGAGTGGTTCGGCAAAGGCTCCGCTCCCAAGAAGAGCAACAACTGGTTCGAGTCCAGCCCGCCATCGCCGGACCCAATCGACGGTCCCTCGACGGCCCGACTCAGCAGCAGCGATCCCCGCGGCGTGCTGGCCGGACGGGTCATCGACTCCTTCAACCAACAGCGTCCGGGGGCAATCATCCAGGTCCAAGCCGTGGAAGAGGCCGAGAGCGAGCCTCTGGAAATCACGGCCAATGCCGAGGGCTATTTCGTCATTCAGGGACTGGAGCCTGGAAAGCGTTATCGCCTGGCTGCCCGGGCACGCAAGGGCGACGCCGTGCTGGGCGGAACGACCATCGCCTCTCCGCCCAACGTCGTGCTGGTCATCAAGGTCAGCGAAGACCTGCCGGCCCCGGAGCCGCTCAGTCAACGGCAAAACAAATCCGCGGGGTCGAAAGCGGCCACGGGTCGAAAGTCCCGGGACAAGGCGGCTGATTCGCGGGAACAAAGCTGGGCCCCGGATTCGGCCCCGCGTTATTTGCACGAACCGGATCGCGGACAGGCAATCGGTCCTCCAGAGCCTCCCGACGGGATGAGGTCCGAGGATACCGCCGGGTGGAACACGCCGCCCGGGCAAGATCGGTTGCCGCCGGTTCGTCCGGAATACCAGACGCTAGGTCCGGGACTGGCCGCCCACAATCCTCCCCGGGCCGAGTTGCCGGGAGCAGCCGGTTCCGAGGGAAGTTTCCCGTCCCCGTCTGGCCGTCCTTCAGCACGGGCAAATTGCGTGCTGTCGGGCAACCGCCTGGTTGATTTCACGCTGACGGACCTGAATGGTCAACCCTTCCGTTTCCACGACCAGCGGGGCAAGCTGGTTCTGCTCGACTTCTGGGGAAGCTGGTGTACGCCCTGCATGCAGAGCCTGCCCTATCTGGTGGACCTGCAACGCCGCTACGGTCCCGCCGGGCTGGAGATCATCGGCATCGCTTACGAAGAAGGCTCGGAAAGCGAACGCCTGGACCGGGTCCGCTTTGTGCGCATGCGTCAGGGTCTCAACTACAAGGTGCTGCTCGGCGAAGGAGACGGTTGCCCGGTCCTGACCCGGCTCCAGGTCCGCAGTTTTCCTACGCTCTTATTGGTGGACCACAACGGCGAGATCGTCTGGCGGTCCGAGGGCCTCACCGGGAAATCCAAGGCTCAACTGGAAGCGGAGATTCGCAAACGGCTGGTCAACTCCTGAGCCGGTTCCAAACGCGATTTTTCAGATTCCGGCCGGCATGGGATGCGGTCAGGGATTTGGTGCGTATAACAGACCGCAGCGGTCCCATTCCCTCAAGCACGGGAGCCGAACCATGCCAGCCGTGTTCTTCAAGGAAGGCGTGCGGTTTCTCTACCCGGAAAACTGGGTGCTGGATGAAAGTCCGCTCGAACAGGGCTGGTCGGTGGCTGTGCAAAGCCCCAGTCCGGGCACCGCGTTCCTGATGCTGAGCGTCCACCCGCAGCGCCCCGAAGTCAACGCCCTCCTGCAAGCGACTCTGCAAGCACTCCAGGAAGATTATCCGGAAATGGACACTTTCCCGGCCGAGGCGGAGGACATCGCCGGCTACGCCTCCACCGGTTGCGATGTCGAGTTCTTCACGCTGGACTTCGCCAACACCTGCTGGATCCGCAGCTTCCGCACCGAACGGGCCACCTATCTGGTCATCTGCCAAGCCAGCGATCTCGATGCCGACCTCGCCGAACCCGTCTTGAAGGCCATGCGGGCCAGCATCACCGTGGAAAAGGACGATGCGCAAGGCGTCGAGGAAACCGAATCGGACTGATTCTGCCTGGATGGTGGTTAACGGAAAGCTGAACTTCGCTCACGTTAAAATGTCGCGGATCGGCGTACCGTAGTCGATCTCCAGGCGTTTCCGGCCTGGATAGACCAGTCGGCGGGAGTCCAGGCCCAGCAGGTGCAGGACCGTGGCGTGAATGTCCGTGACGTAGTGAGCCGGTTCTAAAGCATGGAAGCCGAGTTCGTCCGTGGCCCCGTGAACGACTCCGCCGCGAACCCCGGCCCCCGCCATCCAGAGGGTGAAGCCGTGGGGATGGTGGTCTCGACCGTCCTTGCCTCCGCCGCGCTGTTCCAGACCCGGAGTCCGACCGAACTCCGTGCAGAACACGACCACGACATCCTTCATCAATCCGCGCTGCTTGAGGTCCTTGAGCAGTCCGGCCACTGGCTTGTCCACGCTGGCACACAGGTTGGCGTGATTCTCCCGGAGCTTTTGGTGCGAGTCCCAGGCCCCATAGCCGCTGGGATAGACCTGCACGAAGCGCACGCCCCGCTCCACCAGACGCCGAGCCGCCAGGAGTCGCTGCCCGGCGACACGGGTGGCGTCTTCGTCCAGGCCGTACAGCCGCTGCGTTTCCGCCGTCTCCGACGCGAAGGACAACGCTTCCGGGACCGCCGCCTGCATGCGGAATGCCAGTTCGTAGGCGCGAATGCGGGCACGCAGCCGGTGGTCTTCCGGATACCGCACCCCGGCCAGACCGTTGAGCCGACCGATCAGTTCATACTCGTTCTCCTGTTCTCGCTCCCGAACCGACGGATGACGGCGGCCGAAGGGCAAGGGATTGTTCGGATCGAGATTGAGCGGAACGCCTGAGTAGCGCGGTCCCAGATAGTAGGCGTCAATGGATTGCCGGGTCGTCGAGTTGGTCGGACCACCCAGGACGACGAAACTGGGCAGGTTTTCATTGAGCGTGCCCAGGCCGTAATTCACCCAGGAACCAATGCTGGGTTGGGGTTCGTCAAGCCGATGACGCCCGGTGTGCATCTGGTTCTCGGCCGCGTGATCGTTGTCGGTCGTCCAGACGTTGCGGATGAAGGCGATGTCGTCCACGCATCCCGCCAGGTGCGGCCACCAGTCGCTGATCTCGATGCCGCTTTGCCCGTGTTTCTTGAAGCCGACCTGCATCGGGTAGATGATCGGGTACTTGTCGCGGACGTTGATCTCGGCGGCGACGACCGAGCGCGATCGCTTGTCGTGCAGCGGGGAATCCAGCGGATTGCTCAGGGGCGTCTTGTCAAAGGTCAGGCCGGCATATTTGTTCAACGTCGGCTTGGGATCGAACGTCTCGACATGGCTGTAGCCGCCGGACAGGAAAATCCAGACGACCGACCGGGCCTTGGGCGGATGGTGCGGCTTGCCATCGGGAAGCGGTTCCGCGGCGGTCGGCTCGGCCCGGACGATTCCGTCCCGGTGCAGCATGGCCCCCAGCACCAGACCCGTGAAACCCATGCCGACATCGCACAGGAAAGTCCTTCGCGACCCGATGGATCGAATCGTCTTCTCCATCGCATGCCCCCCTCTTTTGCAGCCATTTCAGCGCACGGTCACGAAGTCGTTATGGTTGAACAACACGCGGATCAGGCTTTCCCGTGCCTTTTCCCGACGGGCCGTCCCCTCCGGGTACACAGCAGCCTGCCGGTCGAGGAACTCCAGGCACAGGGCCAACTCTTCTTCCGTGGCTTGCCGACACAGCACGGTCTCGAAGGCGGCCTCGACGAACGCCTTGGGATCGGTGAGCGGAGCCAGCCGCTCCGCCACTCTCCGGGCCTGATGCACCATCAGATCGCTGTTGGTCAAAGCCAGGGCTTGCTGCGGCACGACGGTTTCCGTCCGGCGATAGCAGTCGCACGGATCAGGCGGGTCGAACATGCCCAGAAACGGCAGATGCCCGCCGTCTTCCGGATGGATGCTGTAGTACAGACTGCGACGGCTCGTCTTGCCGTCCTGGTCCACCTCTAATTCCTGTCCGCCCATGCGTTGATCCAGCGTCCCGGCCAGGTAGAGGATGCTGTCGCGGATCGCTTCGGCTTCCAGTCGGCGAGGCGATCGCAGGAGGGGATGCCGGGTCGGGACTGTGGCATCCTCTTGGGATTGCTCCTTGGCCCTTTCTTGGAGGTGAGAATCCGCGAAGAGCGGGTGAGGCAACGCTGCCTGACGGTAGGCGGCGCTGGTGACGATCAGCCGATGGATCCGCTTCATCCGCCACGGCTCCGATCCGCCGTCGCCCATCAGTTCCAGGGCCAGCCAGTCAAGCAAGTGCGGATGACTGGGCGGTCGGCCGTTGCGACCGAAGTCGTACACCGTGGCCACGAGCGGCTCGCCGAAATGACGCATCCAGATGTGGTTGACGGCGACGCGGGCGGTCAGGGGATTGTCCCGCGACGTGATCCACTCCGCCAGGGCTTTGCGTCGGCCGCTGCTCTGCGCGGGGTAGATCGGGCTGAGGGGCGAATACTGAGCGGTTTCCTGGGTCAGAGCCTGGCGAGCGGCGTCCACGGCTTTTCGAGCCGCGGCGACCTGATCCGCTTTGCCGCCGTGTTCGGCGTCGAGCAGAGCGATTCGAGCGGCATGGTAGGCGGCCTCTCTTTCGGCCTTGGCCGCCTCCCGGGCCAGGCGGTCGGTTTCCGGGTTAATGGAAAACTTGGCATCGTCCGCGGCGATACGGGCTTGCAGTGCTGCTCGAAGTGCCCGCTTCCAGACCAAGGTCGCCTGGGCCTTTTCCAGCCGGTGTTCCGCGTTCTTGACGGCGGCTCGGGCTGCCTGGCGGGCATCGTGAAACCGGGGCGGGGGCACGGGCAGATCGGCTTCAGGTTGAGACTCCACCTCGCCGAGTCGCTGCCGGGCAGCCTTCACAGCCACTTCCGCTTCGCCGAGAACCTTCTGAGCGGCCGCTTCTTCGGCTTCGGCCCGGGTCAGTTCCTCATGGCGAATGAAAGGTTTCAGCCCGGGATACCAGGCTTTCGGCGGCAAATTCACCGGGCGAATCGTGAGCCGACCTCCGCCCAGGAACGCCGGTGCTGCCGGCGTCACCGGAGGCCGACCTTCCATCCGATTCCGCTCATCGCCTCCGTGGTACATGTAGGTCGGAGCGTCCAGACGTTCGTCGAATACCCGAACCAGACCGAGCCGTTGGACTCGCCGCACCCCGCCGTACTCGTATTTCTGGAAGGGTCCCGGATCCGGTTCCCCCGGCACCCGGTCCTGCCGCAGCTGAAGCGGTTCGAAGAACGCTCGAAAGCGAAAATACTCTTCCTGAGTGATCGGGTCGTACTTGTGGTCGTGGCAATGAGCGCAATTGAGGGTCAGGCCAAGAAACGCCTTGCCGGTGTGCTCGACGCAATCCCTCAGCCACTGGTGCGGATTGAGGGCGTACCAGTTGCGGACCAGGAAGCCAGTGGCGACGACGGCATCGTCATCCTCCGGGCAGATCTCATCGGCGGCCAGCATCTCCTGAATCATCCGGTCGTAGCCTTTGTCTTGGTTGAGCGAACGAACGATCCAGTCCCTCCAGCGATAGATCTGCGGGGCGCTGTTCCAGACGTCGGGCACTTGTCGGCGGCCGTACCAGTCGCTGTACCGCCAGACATCCATCCAATGCCGTCCCCATCGTTCGCCGTAACGTGGGTCGGCCAGGAGGCGGTCCACCACGCGCTCGTAGGCATCCGGCGAATTGTCGGCGAGAAACGCCTGCAATTGTTCCCGTGTCGGCGGCAAGCCGATCAGGTCCAGATAGACCCGCCGCAGCAGCGTGGCCTTGTCGGCCTCGGGAGCGTGAGCGTATCCCGCGGCGGAGTCCTGAAGCGCGATCCACAAATCGATCGGGTTCCGCACCACCCATCCGGGCGGCGGTGCGGCAGGCAACGGCACGGACGCAGGTTTGACGAAAGCCCAGTGGTTCCTTGGATCCGGAGGCACAGGTTCGGCAGGGGCCTTGGCTCCCTGCTCGATCCAGCGCTTGAGAATGTCGATCTCCTCGCGGGTCAACGGCCTGCCCTCGTTCTCGGGCGGCATGCGGGATCGTTCTTGGCCCAGGACGGCCTGGATCAGGGGAGATCCGTCGGGATCTCCGGGAAACACAGCCGGTCCGCTTTTGCCGCCCTGGCGGATGAAGTCGGCCGTATCCAGACGCAGACCGAATTTTTGCCGCAAGGCCCCGTGGCAAGAGTAGCATTGGGTCAGAATCGGTCTGACCTGCCGGGTGTAATCCACTTCGTCGGCAAGCAGCACAGGTACGGCTGCCAGCCAAACGCCTGTCGAAACCACGACGCGCAACCAGGGGCTTCGCATGGCGGGATCCCCTTAACGGGCAGGAAGCAACGGGCAGGATCTCAAGTAGTTTAGCAGCCAACCCCCGAGATCTTCAACCCGCTACTTTGCCATCTTTGATGACTGACCTCGGCGCGGGCGGTGGTCTTTGGAATACTGAGAGAATGTGTGTCTTCCCATGAGCGAAGCGTCGCTTCATTTTCTGGAACTGAGTCTGCCCACGCCGGCGGAGAATGTTGCGCTCGACGAGGCCCTGCTCTTGGATGCCGAAGCTGGGCGGCTTCCGCCTTTGTTGCGCGTCTGGGAGGAAACAGGCCCGGCGGTGGTGATCGGTTCCGGATCACGGATCCAAGAGGAAGTAAATGTGGAGGAATGTTGCGCCGAGCGTGTCCCGATAGTGCGGCGATGCACCGGGGGAGGAGCAGTGGTTCTGGGGCGGGGCTGTCTGTGCTACAGCCTGATCCTCCCCTCGACCTGGCCGGGCTGCGGGGGTGTGAAAGCGTCCGTATCTTGCGTCCTTTCAAAGATTTGTGACGCACTGGCAAAGCTGAATCTGGATGTTGCTGTGGATGGCGGCAGCGACCTGGTATACGAAGGCAGAAAAGTCGGTGGAAGTGGGCAGCGAAGAATGTTGCGCGGCTTTTTGCATCATGGCACGCTGCTGTTCGGTATGGATGTTGCGCTGATGGAGAAGTATTTGCGCATCCCTAAACGGCAACCGGACTACCGGCAAGGTCGAAGGCACCGGGACTTCGTGACCCAGTTGCCGATCCGGGCCGAGGCGTTGCAGCAAATGTTGCGCGAGGCCTGGCAGGCATTCACCCCGCTGGATCGCTGGCCAGAAGCCCAGACGCAGCGATTGGTCCAATCCAAGTACGCCCAAAAAGAATGGACCTATCGCCGCTGAACTGGCCCGCTCGGCCGAGCGAAGCACGTCGAGCAAAATGTTGCGCTTCAGGAGGTCGTAGTCTGAAGCTGTCGGGAACCGGCACTCTCGCGGACCTTGCCTTCGCCGAAGATCAATAGCAGGGGGCTGGCCACGAAGATCGAGCTGTAGGTGCCGATGACGACGCCGACCACCATGACATACGAGAACAAGTGGATGCCCTCGCCGCCGAAGATGTACAGCACGATCACGACCATGAACACGGTCAAGGAGGTCAACAAGGTCCGGCTCAGGGTCTGGTTGACCGATTCATTGATGATTTTGGGGGTCAGTTCGGGACTCTTGCCGCGTACATCGCGGATGCGGTCGAAGACGACGATGGTGTCGTTGACCGAGAAGCCGACCAGCGTCAGCAAGGCGGCGACCGCCGGCATGTCGAGCTTGAAGTCGTCCAGCAGCAGCCATCCGCCGATGGGAGTGTAAACCACCAGGTAATGAGCCAGACCGATTAGCCCCACGGTGAAGCACAGGTCGTGGATAAGACACAAGACCGCGGCGAGTCCGAAGGTCCAGTTGCCGAAGCGGAACCAGAGGTAACCGCAGATTGCGGCCCAGCTCAGAAGAATGGCCACCAGGGCCTTGCTCTGCGTCTCGCCGGCCAGGGTCGAGTCCACGTTCTGCACGCCATCCGACTTGGGCTGATACAGCGGCCCGTCCTTGGCGACCAGATAGTTGACCAGTTCCTCCGGCCGGGTCCCCTCGGGAGCTACGAACCGGGCGCGGAACCTGACGGGAGCCGATTCTGGGTTGCCCGCCTCCGTCGGGATCTCCGTGACCTCGAAGAATTGATCGGGCAGCAGAACCCCGCGTTCCCGCATCCACTCGGCGATGAGTCGGCCGATGGTTTCGGCGGTGGCGACGCTATTGGTCAGCGTGAGTTCGAACTCGTGATCGAGGCGTTCGTTCATCAGTGCCTT
This sequence comes from uncultured Planctomycetota bacterium, assembly GCA_937944855.1. Classification (GTDB taxonomy): domain Bacteria; phylum Planctomycetota; class Planctomycetia; order Gemmatales; family HRBIN36; genus JANWWR01. Next base: position 103,052 of record CALFAY010000010.1, on the reverse strand, counting down.
GATCGGCGTGGCACTCGCTTCGGACCAGACGAGCCGGTCGCCGAAGATCTGCGAGACCATCCAGCGGACCAGGTTGCGGTCCTTGAGCGTGGTGCGGATCATGAAGTCAGGCGTCAGCGGGCCGCCCTCGGCGTAGCCGGGATACGGACCCTCTCCCGCCCCATCCACCTTGCGATAGCCGGAGCCGGCCCGGTACAGGGTGTACACCGCCGGGTCCGGCATCGAGTAATCCCGTGTACTCACGGTCGGGTTGTATCGGCTGAACAAGGAAGACAATGCGGACTGCACCTTGGCCTTGTCACTCTCGGTGGTGTACACCGTGAACGAACTGACCTCGCGGACGGCAGCGACGGTGCCGACCCCGGCGGTTTCCAACGCCAGATAGGACGAACGCAATCGCTGCTCCTGCGGGGCCTCCCGCAGCAGCCGGTCGATTTCGTCGGTCCGCGCCGGTTGAGCGAGATTGACCGTGGCGGCGGTGAAGGTCGTCCGGGACACCTCGGCCCGTACATTCTCGATGGCTTCCGGCTGCTTGAACTCGATCTTGTAGGACGTGCCGCCAGTAAATTCGATGCTCAGTCCCTTCTCCCCGCGAAGCACGAAGATCAGCATGCCCAGGATCGAGAGCACCACGGTGCCCGTGAACCAGTAGTGCCGCATGCTCATGAAGTCGATGTTGGGCTTGCTGAAGAACTTGAGCATCCGCAGTTCGCCGATCCAGCGATTGGCGACAAGAATGTCGAAAGCGATCCGAGTCATGTAAAGGGCGGTGAACAGACTGATGAGCAGGCCCACCGTCAAGCTCACGCCGAAGCCCTTGAGCTGGTCGTTGCCGACGACGTAGAGCACGATGGCGGTGAAGATACTGGTTAGGTGGGTGTCAATGATCGTCGGGAACGCCCGTTCGTAGCCGTTGCGGATGGCCAGCAGGAGGCTGGCACCGCGTTCCCGTTCTTCGCGGATGCGTTCGTAGATGAGCACGTTGGCATCCACAGCCATGCCGAGCGTCAGCACCAGACCGGCCAGGCCGGGGAGCGTGAAGACCGCCTTGACCGCCACCATGAAGCCGACGGTCAACAGCAGGTTCGCCAGCAGGGCCGAGCAAGCGATCAGACCCGCCCAGCGGTAGTAAATCAACATGAACACCACGATTGCACAGAAGGCCAGGACCACCGAGGTGTTACCCTTGCGAATGGTGTCCTCGCCCAGCGTCGGTCCCATGGTTTCGGTGCTGACCGGCTCCTTGCTCAGCGTAGCGGGCAAGGCTCCCGTGCGGAGGATGAGCACCAGTTCTTCGACTTTGCGTTTCAGGGCAGCGCCTTTCTCTTGCTGCCCCATGGTGATTCGCCCCGAATCCCGCAACCGAGCTTGGAGAACCGGATAAGACATGACCCGGCTGTCGAGAATGATGGCCATGTAGTGCCCGACCGCGTTGGTGAGCTGGTAGAAGCGGTCGGCTCCGTCCGGTTTGAGCGAGAAGACGACTTCCGGACGGCCGGTGCTGGGATCGGGTTGCTCGCTGACGTTGGCCAAGTCTTCACCCGTTACCAGGGCATCGGGCGGGGGAATTCGCGTCAGCACGAAATGCCGGGAAACCTTTGGCCCGGGCTGCCCGGTCCTGGGGTCGATCGGTTCATAAACACCGTGATAGAACGCGATGGTCCCGGCACGTTGGAATCCGGGCGGCGTAGTGACAGAGAAGCCGGCCTCCTGGGCGGCACTCGGAGACAGTTCGACCCAGGCGTACTCGTCGTTGGGCGGAGGGGGAATGTTTTTGGCGTCCAGCGTGAATCCCTGGACAGCGTTTTTGGCTTCCTCGAAGATCGCCTCGCCGTTTTCGTCCCGCGAGTCGGCCAGGAGCCGGAATTCCAGCTTGCCGACCTGACTGATCTTGCTTTTGACCCGCTCAATGTCGGCCGTATCCTGGACGCCGCCGCGGGCAGAACGCACCGGCAGGACGATTTCCACCCGGGGAGGGTCGGACTGGATCGGACGGATCGTCACTTCCAACAGGTGGGCGGGGTCAATACGTCGTTTCAGGATTTGAGCCAGCCGCTCGGCACTGAAGCTCTCCCGGTCCCGTTCGGTCTGCTCGGCCCACCAGTCGCGGTCCACCTCGTAAATGAGGATGGTTCCGCCGGCCAGGTCCACGCCGAGGTTGAAGCGGAAGCCCTGGTGCTCGCGGTCGCCGTAGTGCAGCCAGGCGTCGAGGACCACGATTCCCGCCAGGGCGAGGGGAATGATCGCTGAGCAGATCCGCCAAAAGAACGGCCGAAAACGCCAGCGGGCCAGCACCAGAATCAGTGCCGCCAGGACTACCGGGATGAGCCAATGAGCATTAGATTGCAGGATTTCCATAGGGAACGACCGCTGGGATTAGGGGATCGAGCCACCTTCTCGACACGCATCGAGAAGCCCGGTCACTTGGACGGGGGCGATTCCGGTTCCTTCTTGCTTTCCTCAGCCTTGAGCACCTTGGCGATGCTGGAACGGATCACTTGCATCCGGGTATTGCCATCCAGCTTGATAGTGACCACGTCTTCGTCTCCGGCGATGCCTCCGGCCTTTTCCTTGATGGCCACTACCGTGCCGATGATGCCACCAGCCGTGATAACCTCGTCGTTCTTCTTCAATTGGCTCAGTTGCTCCCGTTGCTCCCGGGCCATGCGCTGCTGAGGCCGCAGGACAAACAGCCAGAGAATGAGAAGGGGAGCGATGAAGAAGAGGAGAAGCTGCTCCCACCCCATGCCCATTCCGCCCTGGGGTGGCGCGGCGTTGTTCGCCTCGGCCTCGGCCAGTAGAAGCACCAAAGTTGCCAACGTCGTCATTTCTTGCGTGGACCCGAAACTTGAAAAAAACTTTTCGGCACGGCCAAGCCTGGCGTGCCCAGCGATTCGTGGATGGCTGCTCCCGGGAGCGACTTCCGTATCTTAAGTCCAAGGCCGAAACGGGGCAAGCCTGCCCGATCCGCACCCCAGGAGCATCAGGAATCAGGACAACGAAGCGACTCGATCTCTCCGAGACTCATCTGCCCTTAAAGGTGGTTTCGTTGGAACCTTCCGTTCAGATAGAGCAGTGCGGCCCAGATTACCTCGCCCTGGACAATTTTTTCAGTTTGTCGGATTGCTGCGGACGGGTGGATCGGGAAAACTTACCAGTGCAGGGATTTGGTTCAAGCCCACAGCGGAAGCTGGTCGCAAGAAGCGGGAGGGCTGGATCCAGGCGGGACCAGGCGCAGGTGTGCCCGAACAGCGGCGGAGACGGTCAGGATTGCCCCAGGACGGCTGGAGAAGTATATTGTGACTCCTACCGGACCGTGTACCGTGCAGGGCACAGATCGTTAGTCCAGCGACGGCTTGAAGTTATGCGTTTCTTCCTGGTGGACCGCATCGAAGCTCTGGAACCCGCTCGACGCATCGTGGCCGTCAAGAACTTGACTCTGGCAGAGGAGTATCTTCAGGACCATTTCCCTACGTTCCCGGTCATGCCGGGGGTGTTGATGCTGGAAGCCCTTGCCCAAGCGGGAGCGTGGCTGTGGCGGATCACCTCGAACTTCTCGCACAGCATCGTAGTCCTGCGGGAAGCCAAGGGGGTCAAGTACGGGAATTTCGTGGAGCCGGGCAAGCGACTGGTGCTGTTCGTCGAGGCAGTTGACAACCTTGAGGAAAATGCACAAACTGCGACCTTTAAGGGAAATGGAGAAATTGACGGCACGATAGCCGTCTCAGCCCGGTTCACCCTGGGCCGGTATAACCTCCGGGAACGATTTCCCGAGTGCGCCGCCTTGGACGAGGAGATCCTAGCCGATTTTCGGCGTCGCTACCTGGCCCTGAAGCCGCCCGCGACAGGCATTCAAACCGCCTGAATGGGAAAGCAGGGGCCGGAGCAAACCCGGGCGTCAAGCGAGCAGTGAAGGCAGGTTGCAAACAGCAGCGGAGATTCCGGGTCGGACCCAAGGCGGAGGAGAAAGCCGTATGCGGCTGAAGGATCAGGTGGCGATCATCACAGGCGGCAGCCGAGGCATCGGCCGGGGCATTGCCAAACTCTTTGCCGCTGAAGGAGCCAAGATCGCCATCGTTTACAAAGGCAGCCGAGAAGCGGCCGAGGGACTGGTCCAGGAGATCCGCCAAGCCGGCGGAGAAGCAATGGCCCTGCAATGCGATGTCGCCGATTTTGAGGCGGCCCAGAAGTGCGTTGAGCAGGTCATGAGTCAATGGGGCCGTGTGGACATCCTGGTCAACAACGCCGGACAGATCAAGGACGGGCTGTTTCTCCAGATGGAACCTGCGGCCTGGAAGCAAGTCCTGGATACGAACCTGGGAGGCACCTTCAATTTCACTCGGGCTGCCATCGAGGGCATGTTCCGTCAGCGCAAGGGACGCATCATCAATATCAGCAGTGTGGCCGCGGAACACGTCAACCGCGGCCAATGCAATTACGCGGCGAGCAAGGGAGCGATTAACTCGTTGACGCGGGCCTTGGCCACCGAAGTGGCCAGCCGAGGCATTACCGTCAACGCCATCGCTCCCGGCTTCATCGAGACCGATATGAGCGAAGCGGTTCGCAACGTGGCCGGGGACATGATTAAGAAAATGATCCCGATGCGCCGCTTCGGCACGCCGGACGACGTGGCCCGGGTCGCCCTCTTTCTAGCCGGTCCCGACTCCGCATACATCACTGGGCAGGTGATCACCGTGGACGGTGGGCTGAGTCTGGGAGCCGGCGGGGCCTGAGGAGCAATCTGCGGAGTTCAAAGGAGGTTCCTTTCCATGCCAACACATGCGGAAATCTATCAGAAGGTGGCCGAGACTCTGTGCGAGTCGCTCAACGTCGATCCGGAAGACGTGCGGCCGGAGGCGACCCTCCAAGGCGATCTCGGGGCCGAGTCCATTGACTTCCTGGACATCGTCTTCCGCCTCGAACGCAGTTTCGGCATCAAGATCCCCCGGGGCGAGTTGTTCCCGGAGTCGATCTTCCAGGGCGATCCGAAGTTCGTCCAGGACGGCAAAGTCACGGAGGCGGGGATTCAGGAACTTCGCACCCGCTTGCCCTTCGCCGACGTGGATAAGTTCGCCAAGGATCCGCAACTGGCCAAGATCGGCGACCTGTTCACTGTCGCGATGGTGACTCGCTACGTCGAGGGCAAGTTGAACGGCACGCATAACTAGGCTGCGGCCATGCGGTGGATGTGGATCGACCGATTCCTGGAGTTCACCAGCCGCAAGTCGGCCAAGGCGGTCAAGAACCTCAGCCGGGCGGAGGATCTCTTCCGCGATCACTTTCCCAGCTGGCCGGTGATGCCGGCTTCCCTGATCCTCGAAGGTCTCGCTCAGACGGGCGGCATCCTGGTCGGCGAGGCCAACGACTTCAGGGAGAAAGTCGTCCTGGCCAAGATCAACAAGGCCCGTTTCCACCGCGAAGCCCTAGCCGGGGAGCAGTTGACCTACTCCGTGGAACTGCTCGATCTGCGGCCGGAAGGAGCAACCATCAGCGGCGCGGTCCATGCCGGTAACGATCTTGTGGCCGAGGCCGAGATCATGTTCGCCCATCTCGATCAGTCGCGGTCGCAGCAGGTCTTCGGGGAGCACAATTTCGTCTTCAGCGGCGAACTGAAAAAGCTGCTGGGACTGGCCAGGCTCCTGAAATCCTGAAGGGATTACCCGTTAGGGAGCAAGAAAGATGGCAGGCGAACAACCCCGGGTGGTCATCACCGGCATCGGCGTCCTGACCCCGATCGGTCTGGGCATCGAGAAAATGTGGTCGGCCCTGCTTGCCGGAACCAGCGGTGTCAAGCCGATTCAGTCCTTCGACGCTTCCGGCCTGCCCATCCGCATCGGCGGCGAAATCCGCGACTTCGACGCCAAAGACTACATTGACAAAAAGGAACGGAAGAGCCTGAAAGTGATGGCTCGGCCAATCCAGATGGGCGTCGGCTGCACGACCCTCGCTTTGCGGGATGCCGCCCTGGAACCGGCGAAGCTCGACCCGACCCGCTTCGGCATCAGTTTCGGGGCCGGCCTGATCGCCAGCGAACTCGACGAACTCGGACCCGCTGCTGTCGCCAGTTGCGAAGGGCACCCGGAACGAGTCGATCTCCGCAAGTGGGGCGAAGTCGGACTGGCCAACATGCCTCCGCTGTGGCTGCTGAAGTATCTGCCCAACATGCCGGCCTGCCACGACTCGATCCTGCACAACGCCCAGGGCCCGAGCAACACGATCACCGAAAGCGACGTGGCCGCCTTGTTGGCCATCGGCGAGGCAGCCGCCGTCATCCGACGCGGAGCCGCACATGTCATGCTCACCGGAGCGACCGACAGCAAAATGAATCCGCTGAGTCTGACCCGGCTGAGCCTGTTCATGCCCTTGACGAAGCGGAACGAGGAGCCGGAAAAGGCGTGTCGGCCCTTCGACCGACGCCGGGACGGCATCGTTCCCGCTGAGGGAACCGGCATCCTCGTCATGGAGGAGCTGGAACATGCGCGCCGACGTGGCGCCCGCATCTATGGGGAAATCGTTGGCTTTGGGGCCGCTTTCGATCTGAAACGCAATGGCGACGGGTTGGCCCGGGCCATCACGACAGCCTTGCGTAAGGCCGGGATTGGCCCGGAGAAGATCGACCACATTAACGCTCAGGGTTACAGCACGATCCGGGACGACGCCTGGGAGGCCCGGGGAATCTGGAAAGTTTTCGGGGAAACGCAACCGAAAGTGCCGGTGTTCGCGGCCAAGAGCTACTTCGGGAGCCTGGGCGCGGGAAGCGGCCCGGTCGAACTTGCGGTCAGCCTTGTGGCTCAACAGCACGGCATCTTGCCGCCCACGCTCAACTACGAGCAAGCCGATCCCGAATTGCCGCCGATCGCCGTTCTAGCTGGCAGACGCCATGAGGTGCGTTCGCCGTATGTCCTCAAGATCAGTTTCACGGACATGGGTCAGTGTTCGGCTTTGATCGTGAAAAAGTGGGCAGAGTGAATTGCAGCGGTCGGCAATTCTCCCAGGTGGAGACGAAGCAGCAGTCCGCGGAACGAGGAGGGTAAGGTCATGCGACGGCGGGTTGTCATCACGGGCATGGGCACCGTCTGCCCCCTGGGCGACACCCTGGAGGGCATGTTCCAGGCCCAGTTGGAAGGCCGCAGCGGCGTGACCTATATTCGCCACTTCGATGCGTCCACATTTCCGACCCGGATCGCTGCCCAGGTCCTGGATTTCGACCTGGGGCGATACGTCAAGGACACCAGCCGTTGGAAGCATGCGTGGCTCAACAGCCGCTTCGCCGCGGCGGCCTCGCACTTGGCCCTGCAAGATGCCGGGCTGCTGGACGAGGACCGCATCGACCGCACCCGATTCGGCGTCTATCTCGGTGCCGGGGAGGGGCGTCAAGAGTTTGAACCGTTCATCCCCATCATGGCCCGAGCTTTTCTGACCGACCGGCTCACCACCGATGCGCGCCGCTTCGCCGAACTGGGCCGCAAGGAACTCAGCCCCGAAAGAGAACGCGAACAGGAACCGCACACGGTTACCGCCCATGTCGCAGCGTATTTTGGCCTGGAAGGCCCGAACTACGCCTGCCTGACCGCTTGCGCTGCCGGCAGCCAGGCGATTGGCGAAGCCACCGAACTGATTCGCCAAGGAGATGCCGACATCATGTTGTGCGGCGGTGCCCACAGCATGATTCATCCGTTCGGCGTCACCGGGTTCAACTTGTTGACGGCACTTTCGACCGAGAACGAAGAGCCGACCAAGGCCTCGCGTCCTTTCGACCGCCGACGCAGCGGGTTTGTCCTCGGCGAAGGCGGGGCCGTGGTGATCCTCGAAGAGCTGGAACACGCCAAGCGTCGCGGAGCGCGCATCCACGCGGAGATCACCGGTTACGGTTCGACGGCCGACGCCTACCGCATGACCGATGCGCCCCCCGACGGCCGCGGGGCCATGCTGTGCATGAAAGCCGCCCTCGCAGATGCCGGTCTGCGGCCCGAGGACATCGGCTACATCAACGCCCACGGCACCAGCACGCAGGTCAATGACCGGTGCGAAACGATTGCCATCAAGACGCTCTTCGGCGAGCATGCGTACAAGACGCCCATTTCCAGCACCAAGAGCATGATGGGGCACCTGATCGCCGCCGCGGGCGCGGTCGAACTCATCAGCACGGTCCTGGCCATGCAGCAGGGCGTTTTGCCGCCCACGATCAACTACGAGGAACCTGATCCGGAGTGTGATCTGGACTACATCCCTAACCAGCCGCGGGAAAAGCGCGTGGATCACGCTCTGAGCAACAGTTTCGGCTTTGGCGGACAGAACGTGTCGCTGGTGGTCAGCCGTTTCAGGGACTGACCGTACACGTCCAAGCACCACACACGGAGGAAAAAAGGGACGATGTCCGGGTAGGAATCCCGGGGAGTCGGGAATACGGAACGTTCCCACTACCGTTTCCGCACCCAGCCGTGGAACCGGAGGGGAAACAGGTCCTGAGTCGCCCCGAGAGGTGAAATTCCCGTGACCGGACTGGTTTTACTGGGGCTGGTGTCGGCGGCAGCGGGCTTGACCTGCGTGTTGCTGCTCGTGCTTTGGCGATATACCCGATTCGTGGTCCGCATTTTCGAAGAAAAGCCTCTGTTCATCATCCCCCGCGGTCAGCCGATCCCAGATGCCGAAGAAGTGCGGTTCCGCACCGCCGACGGGTTGACTCTGGTGGGCAGCTATTTTCACGGCTTGCGTTGCGACGGACAACGTCGCGGCGTGATTCTTTTCGGCGTGGAGTTCGGGGCCAACCGCTGGTCGTGCTATCCGTACTGCCGTCACCTTTTGGAAGCGGGCTACGACGTGTTCAGCTTCGACTTCCGCAATCAGGGCCAGAGCGATCCGCAACCGGGCTACGAGCCGATGCAATGGGTAACGCATTACGAAGTCGAAGACATGCGGGCGGCCATCGCATATCTGAAGAAACGTCCCGACGCCGATCCCCGCGGCATCGGCTTTTTCGGCATCAGTCGCGGCGGCGGGGCGGGGATCGTTGCTGGAGCCAATGACCCGTATGTACGCTGCCTTGTGACCGACGGGGCCTTTGGCACGCTGAGCACGATGATTCCGTACATGCGAAAGTGGGTCGGCCTGTATGTCCATTCCAAAACCGTCGCCGCCTGGTTGCCTTCGTGGCTGTTTGTCCTCGTGGCCTACTGGGCCTTGCGCGAAGTCGGCCGACGCAGAAAATGCGCCTTCCCCAGTCTGGAACAGGCCATCAGCAGGCTCAGTCCCCGGCCTTTGCTGATGATTCACGGAGGGGCTGACACCTACATCAAGCCGGAGATCGCCAAAACCCTCTTCGATCGCGCTCACGAACCGAAGGAATTCTGGCTGGTCGAGCGGGCCAAGCATAACCAGGCTCTGCACGTTCACGGAGAAGAGTTCCGCCACCGGGTCCGGGAGTTTTTCGACAAACATTTGGGTTACTCAGGCAACCAGAGCGCGAGAAGTCTGGTCGGCGCAGGCTCCTCGGCACGTTCTTCCTGAAGGCTGCGGCTGTTTCGCCTGGGCCTGGGTCTTTCGGAGCTAACCATGATTCGCTGGATGCTCATCCAGACACTTAAGTGGATCGCCCTTATCGACGCCCGCAGGAAGTTGGCCAGATTCGATCACGCCACCCGACATCCCCGCGAGCTTCAGGAGAAGATCCGCCAGCGGATCATCGCCCGGCAACGCGACACCCAGTTCGGCCGGGACCATCATTTTGCAGCGATTCACACCCTGGCCGACTTCCGCCGCCATCTGCCCATCAGCCGCTACGAAGACTACGAGCCGTATCTCCGACAGGTGCGGGCAGGCCGACTCGATGCCCTGGTCAGCGACCGACGCATCTACATGTTTGCGATGACCAGCGGCACCACGGCCCAGCGCAAGTACATTCCCGTCACCCCTTCGTATCTGGCTGACTATCGCCGCGGCTGGACCGTCTGGGGTATGAAGTTGGTGCAGGAGTACGGGACGCAGGTCTTCCGAGGCATCCTGCAATTCATCAGCGACCACGAGGAGTTCCGGACCGAAGCGAGCATTCCCTGCGGCAGCGTCACCGGCCTGACAGCGCAGATGCAGAAGGCTGTCGTCCGCTGGATGTATGTCATGCCTCCCGCGACCGCCAAGATCAAGGATTCCCACGCCAAATACTACACCGCTTTACGGCTGGCCTTGCAGCGGGACATTCGCCTGATCACGGCGGCCAATCCCAGCACGCTGGTCAACTTCGCCCGCTTCATGGACCAGGAGAAAGAACGGCTTATCCGCGACCTCTACGACGGCACACTCAGCCGCGATTTCGAGATTCCTGTCTTCGTCCGTGAAGCGATCCGGCCGAAACTCAAGAAACTTCCCGAGCGGGCCAGGGAACTGGAAGGGGTCATCGCCGCCACCGACACCCTGTATCCGAAGGATGCCTGGAAGAGTCTGCTGCTTCTGGGCAACTGGATGGGCGGCAACGTGCGGGCCTACATGCGGCACTACCCCCGCTACTACGGCGATCTTCCCGTCCGCGATCCCGGTCTGATCGCCAGCGAAGGCCGCATGAGCATTCCCATCGAAAACGGCACCGCCAGCGGCGTTCTGGACGTGGCCAGCCATTTCTTCGAGTTCATTCCGAAGGAGGAGATCGAATCCCCGTCGCCGACCGTCCTGCTCGCCCATGAACTCGAAGAAGGCAAGGAGTACTTCATCCTGCTGACCACGTCTTACGGCCTGTACCGTTACAACATCTACGATCTCGTCCGCGTCACCGGCTTCCATAATCAGACGCCGTTGATCGAATTCCTCAACAAAGGCTCCAGCTTCTCCAATCTCACCGGAGAAAAGCTCTCTGAATTCCAGGTAGTGCAGGCGGTTCAGGAAGCATTGGCGGAGACCTCCTTGACATTGACCGCGTACTGTCTGGCCCCCGGTTGGGACGAGGAAGACGCTTATTACGGCTTGTTCGTGGAGCAAACCGACTTCGAGTCTCCCGATCAGGCCCTGGCTCTGGCCGAGGCGGTAGATCGGCATTTACGCCGTGTGAACATCGAGTATGATGCCAAGCGTGAAAGCCGCCGCCTAGCTCCCATCCGGGCAATGCTACTGCCGCAAGGAACCTGGAGCGCCTGGGACCAGCAGCGGCTCGCCAAGACGGGCGGAACGCCGGAGCAGTACAAGCATCCGTGTCTGATCCCCGATCCCGCTTTTCGCCAGCAAGTGCCCGTCCTTCGGGAACTGATCCCCGAGGGCATCGCCTCCCTTCAAGCCCGCTATTGAGGGAGTGCCAGGAAGTTTTCGCGCAAGGCGACCTGGAAGCGCCCGTTTCATGTCAGGGAAGACCGACCCATGCTCAAGAAGATGATGCTTTGGCTACCACTGGTAAGTCTGGTGCTCGCCGGATGCACCGGGCCGCAGCAACCGGCCGCTGCCTGGTCCCGGCCGATGGCCTCTGGCGTGCCCTCGCTGTCACGACCTGCGGAACAACGCGCAGGCCCGAGCGTCGAGCCGGCGTCGGCCGCGGTAGTGACCCGGGCCAGCGACGGGGATTCGGCGGAACTGGAGAAGTTGCGGGAACTGCATGATCGAGCCGCCCGCCGGTACGCCGAGATCGACGACTACATTTGCCGCTTCCGCTGCCGTGAATTCGTGCAGGGCAGACACGAACCCGAGAACATCCTGGAGTTCCGCTACCGGAAGCAGCCTGAAAGCAGGTACTTCAAGTGGGTCGGCGGAGCACTGGTCGGCCGGGAAATGGTCTATGTTCGAGGCAAGTACGACGACCGGCTTCAGATTCGCACCGGCAGCGGCGACCCGATCTCGGGCTTCCGCATCAGCCTGGATCCGCATTCCCCGCGGGCCACGGCCAACAGCCGGCGCACCGTGGACGAAGCAGGCATCGGCCACCTGATCGAGGAGTTCGGGAAGAGATTGACCGAGCACGAACAGGCCAACGGCACCGGCGGCTTTCTCCGCTATGCTGGTCGGGTCGAACGGCCGGAGTCCGAGGCCGCCCTGGAATGCGTGGAACAGAGCATCCCGCCCGGAGCCGAGAGGCATCTGCCCCGAGGCGGACGCCGCTTCTGGTTCTTCAACCAAGACTCCCGCACTCACGAGTATCAGTTGCCCATGCTCATCATCACCGAGGACGAAACCGGCCGCGAGGTCGAGTACTATTGCTTCGACCGCATGAACACCAACGTCGGTCTCAGTACGGAGGAATTCGACCCCGAACGGCTTTGGCGTCGCCGATGACGAAGGAGGCCGCCATTGGTTCGCGACGCTGCCCCCAACCGCTTTGGCGGATCTTCCCTCCGCTTCCCCAGGGTCTTCCAGCTGTTAAGGCGGTCTAGCGCCGCATCTGTCAGGTTGACAGATTCCGCAAGCGAGTGCTTCCGTTGCGGCAGTTCTGGTTCCTCGGCCGTCCCTGTTCGAATTGACCCAAAGCTGAAAACGGGAGTATATTACATCAAATGTCTGATGCCCACAGGATTAAACGGTACTGAATTTGCTGACCTCCTGTAGCAGCACGTTTCGGGACAAGAGAGGCAAATTCGCTAAGCTGGTTGATGCGGAGATCGACCATGGCGCTGATGGAGCAATCGCAGCGCTATTCGATTGTGATCGCGGATGACGACGAGGCTTGCCGCGAGGGATTGCGGGACATCGTCGAGCAGGAGGGATTCCGCACCTATGTGGCCAGCAGCGGCGAAGAGGCCCTGGAGATCGTGCAGGCCGCTCCCATTCATCTGCTGGTTTGCGACATGTACATGCCGCGGATGACGGGTCTGGAAACCTTGGAACTGGTTCGCCAGATCAATGAACTGCTGCCGTTCATTCTGGTCAGCGGGGAAGTCAGTGATCGGTTGATTCGCCAGGCCATGACGGCACGGGCTTTCAGCGTGCTTTCCAAGCCCGTAAACAAAAATGTGCTTTTGTACACAGTGGTGCGGGCTTTGGCCAAGGTCTATCAATCTTGATCCGCCTGCCGAAATTGACCGCAGGCTTAACCTCGGTCGCCGCAGAGCAGCACCCAAGGAGTGCCTGATGAAGTTGGTCCCGCTCAATGACAAAATCATCGTCAAGCGATTGGATGCGGAGGAGAAGTCTCCGGGTGGAATTATTCTCCCCGACGTGGCCCGCGAGAGGCCGAGCCAGGGCAAGGTGCTCAGCGTCGGCGACGGCAAACTGCTCTCCAGCGGTCGGCGCGCCAGGTTTCACGTCAAGGAAGGCGACCGGGTCCTTTTCTCCTCGTGGGCCGGCAACGAGGTCCACCTGGACGGCGACGAATACCTCATCATGACTGAAGACGACATCCTGGCGGTTTTGACCTGAGCGGCTTCCGGCGGAGTCCCTCCCAGGGCGTCATTCCTCGAACCGATGCGGCGGCTGACCGAGAGTGGGATCGTCTTCGAGAGCCCCGAAAACCTCCAGCCAGTGACGCTGTTCCGCCTCGGAAGACGGTTTCCGCGTTTCGTTCGGTTCCTCCGAAGAAGCGTCGGATCTCGCACCGCATGGTGGCCTGTGAGGTTCTTTTTCGGCCGGCGTCGTCGCCGCCCGGCTGCGGAACTCGTCCACCCAAGCCGGCCAGCCGTGGCGGTTGCGCTGTCCCGGTTTCTGCTCCAGCCAGTCCAGGAACTGCTCACACTTCATAGCCAACCCGCGATAGCGACGGGTCGCAAGCAGAAGTCGATGGTCATCCGAAACGACAATGACCCGCCGCGGCTGAGGGGTCGTCCGCAGCAGAGCTTCGATCACATCGTCGGCCTGCTCATCGGGCTGATTGACGAAATGCAGGCGGATGCCGTGCGGCGAACGCTGCTCAGCCGGTCCGGGCTTCGGGTTCGAGCAGTCACAGACGACGACGATGTGCGGTCCCAGTCCGGGCAAAGCGTCGGCCAGGAATTCGACCAGCCATTGCCGACGAAGTTGCAAGGCCCCCGGGCCGCGGATGTTCCGCATCCGGCCCAGAGCGTGCAACAGATTGTAGCCGTCCACGATAATCTGCATTCTTCCCTGATCATAGGGTTCCCTCGGAAGACAAATCCAGCAGATTCCCCAGGCCCTCGAACCAGAGACAGGCGGGCCATCGGCCCCTTGGCTGAGAGCAAACGGGCTGATAACCTAGCAAAGTCCAATCCGACGACTCGTCGAGGTGCCAACGATTATGGAACCGAAGGAAACCGACCAGAGTCCGGTCATCGAAATCGAACGCCACGGCGACATCGCCATCATTACGCCGGCCAGCGAGGTTGAATCGATGAGCTGGGAGCTGATGCCTCTGGCGGCCGAGATCGTGCTGGCGCCGCTCAAACGGGAGCCTGCCTCGGCGGTCATCGTGGACCTCAGCCGGGTCACTTTCTTCGGCTCCATGTTCCTGTCCCTGTTGTTGCGATGTCATACCCTGGTCAAGCAGCAGGGCGGAGAAATGGTGATCTGCAACGTCTCGGACCAGGCCCAGGACTTGCTTCGGCTGACCAATCTGGATACGTTGTGGGCCTTGTACGACACCCGTGAGCAAGCCATCGAGGCCTTGTCTTGAGCCGTTCGTCGTCTGCGAGGCGGATTCCGCGTCGGGCCGCCCATGAACCCCGAACCCCGTATCAGCATGGTTTGTTGATCTGGAAAGAAACATTCCGCCTGCCCGCCCGGGCAGGATCGGGAGGTTGATGCGATGTCGAGTTCCTTGCCGGAAGCGGGTCGGCCTTTCCATCTGGCTCACGATGATGCCGTGCCCGCCGTCCCGGAAGAAGACAAGGCTCCGGTCAGCGTCGAACAACTGGTGCAACAAATCAAGGAGACAGCCGACAAGTTTATCCGGGACAAGGCCAGTCGGGGCGACCTTAAGATGCTGGCCACGGCCCTGAAAGAGCTGCGATACGCTCTTAAGGTCTTTGCTCCCTATCGCCATCGCCGGAAGGTGACGATTTTCGGCTCGGCCCGGACGCCGCGGACCAGTCCGACCTACCATCAGGCCGTGGCGTTCGGACGCCGCATGGTGGAAGCAGGATTCATGGTCGTCACGGGGGCCGCTAGCGGCATCATGGAGGCTGGGCACGTCGGCGCAGGCGTCGAAAATAGCCTCGGCGTCAACATTCTGCTGCCCTTCGAACAGGAAGCCAATCCAGTCATCGCCGGCGATGGCAAACTCGTCCATCTAAAATACTTCTTCACTCGCAAACTGATGTTCGTGAAGGAGAGCGACGCCATCGCCCTGTTTCCTGGCGGCTTCGGCACCCAGGACGAGGGCTTCGAGGTCCTGACGCTGGTGCAGACCGGCAAAAGCCATATGTTCCCCATCGTGATGTTGGACGAGCCGGGCGGCGATTACTGGAAACGCTGGTTCGGCTTCATCCACGATGTCCTCTTGCAAAGGGGCTACATCTCGGAGCCAGACCTGTCCCTGTTCAAGATCACGACTTCCGTGGACGAAGCCGTTGAGGAAATTACCGGCTTTTACCGCAACTATCACAGCATGCGCTACGTCGGCGAACGGCTGGTCTTGCGGCTCCAGCAACCGCTTCCCGAGACCGCCCTGGAGCAGCTTCGACACGACTTCCAGGACATCCTGGCGGGCGGAACCTTCGAACAGACAGGTCCGTTGCCGGCTGAGGCCAACGAGAGCCATCTCGCCCACCTGACCCGTCTGCGTTTCCGCTTCGACCGCAAGAGCCTTGGACGGCTGCGGGAACTCATCGACTTTGTCAACCGGGCCGTGTGACGGTCCAACCGGTGCTGGCAGATCGGCAGTTCAGATGTTACAAGATGGGCATGGCGACAAGCTGGCTTCGCAATAACCTGCGCTGGGTAGTGCTGGGCTTCGGTGTGCTCGTACTCGTCGGTGCTTTGACTTGGTTGAATCGGGACCTGATCTCACCTCGAGCAGTGCGATCGGTTCCGCAGTTCGAGCCGCCTCCCCTCACCGCCAGTCCGTACCTCAACACGAAAGCAGACGCCCAGTACGTCGGCAGTGCGGCTTGCGTCGAATGTCACCGCGGCAATCACGCTTTCCTACGCATTGACTCCGCACAGTCGGGCCTTGGCCGATCTCGACCCGAACCAGGAGCCTCCCGATAAATCCTTCGAACATCCGGCCTCGGGTCGGAGCTACCGCATCTTTCGACGAGACGGGCGGATGTTCCATGAGGAGGTGCTGCGGGACGGCCAAGGTCGGGAAGTGGTCCGCGTCGACATGCCGATCCGCTTCTTGATCGGGTCCGGGCATTTCTGCCGCAGCTACCTGGCCGAAGACGACGCCTTCCTATGTCAGTCGCCGTTGACCTGGTATGTCTCACGCCAGGATTGGCACATGTCGCCCGGCTACGACTTCCCTCAGCATTGGGGCTTCGAGCGGCCTGTCCGGGTGGGATGCCTCTACTGCCATGCTGGGCGGGTCGAGGAGATGCCGCGATCGACACGCGTGGTGATCCACGAGCAGGCCATCGGCTGTGAAAGCTGTCATGGACCGGGATCGCTTCACGTCGAGCGCCATCAAAACACGAGCCGCTCGGAAAACGGCGTGACCGGCGAAGACGACTTCACCATCGTCAATCCTGGCAAACTCTCGCGGCCACTTCTGGAGTCCGTCTGCGCGGCCTGCCATCTGAGTACGGTCACAAGCGTGCCTGTCCGGGGCCGGAAGCAGACGGACTTTCGGCCCGGTTTGCCGCTCAGCGATTTCCGCATTGACTATCGCTTCGACTTCGATCAGGCGCAGATGACGGTTGTGGGCCACATGGAGCAACTGTGGCAAAGTCGATGCTATCAGAAATCGCCGGAGCTGACCTGTCTGACCTGTCACGATCCCCACGCCAGGCAACCTCCTGCGGATCGGGTCGCCTACCATCGGCAGAAATGTCTCGATTGCCACGCCTCGCAACCGTGCAAGCTCGATTTGGCGGAGCGGCGTAAGACGACACCTCAGGACAGTTGCATCGTTTGTCACATGCCGACGGGCGACACGGGCATTCCGCACATCGCCTTCACGCACCACCGCATCGGCATTCACCGGAAAGGAAGCCAAGCCAAAGAACCGTCTGGGGTGCCAAATCTTGTTCCCATCGCCATTCCTGACCATCTCTCGGAGCTTGACCGGCAGCGTAGCCTGGGTCTGGCCTACGTTTATGCTTCGGAGGATGTCAAACATCAGCGCTTTGCCCCGGCCTTCAGAGAACGCGCTCTCCAGATGCTCGAGGCGACCTATCGGAGCGGCCTCCGGGATGGACCCGTTGCCCTCGGACTTGCGGCCCTGTGGCACCGCAAGGACCCGGATCAGGCCAACCGATATGCCCAGGAGGCCTTGCAAAGCGATGATCTTAACGGCGACCAGCGGGCATATGCGCTTGCCATCCGCGCCGACAGCCTCATCACCGTGGGGGATCGGCAAGCGGCCATCGACTGCCTTGAAGAAGTGGTGCGGATTCGACGACTTGCGGAGGACTGGCGCGTGCTTGGCAATTGCTACCTGGAAGCCGGTCAGCCTCTCAAAGCGCTGGCGGCCCTCCAGAAAGCCGTCGAAATCCGGCCTTACCGGCCCGAGATTCACGAGGACCTGGCCCCGCCTGCTTGGCTGTCGGCGACGACCGCAAGGCTCGGGAACACCGGGCCAAGGCTCGTTGGCTTCTGGAGAACCGCCAGCAGTGACGGGAAGAGGATTCCTCAATGCTTCGGTTTGCAGTAACTCAGGGTCATCAAAGCGTAGCCGGTGACAAGGTTCGGATCGCCTTCAAACCAGCGGTCCAGTTCGTTGATCCAACTGCCGTCTGGCCGTTGCCGCTTGGCCAACGCCTCGGCGATGTCCTTCCGCCAGTCGTGCTTGACGCCGTTCGCATCGACGAAGTAATCGTCGCCGAGCGCATTCAGGCACTTGGCCATCGTGTGGTAGTAGTAGTACAGGCCCTGCCGGTCCCGGCTGGGCGGCATGCCGGGGTTGCGTTCGACGGTGTAGTTCTTGCGGAGCCACTGCAAGGCGGCCTGGACCCGCTTGTCGTTCTTGTCCACGCCGGCGTAGATGAGGCTTTTGACCCCGGCGTAGGTCATGCTGCCGTAGCCGGGCAGTCCGCCGTTGGGCAGCGGATCGCTCTTGGTTTCTCCAGGACCAGCGGCGCTGTAGATGAAGCTGCCATCGTTGATCTTGTCGGCCCACGGCTGGTCATTGAACTCGCCCTTGAGATTCTGACAACGGCTGATGAAGACGATCGCCCGCTGGAAGGCGGGGTCGTCCTTGGGCAACCCGGCAGCCTTGAGGGCATCGACGAAGAACTGGGTGTTGGACAAATCGGGCCGGGACTTGCTGTCGTAGCCGGCCCCGCCGTAAAAGTTGTCGCTGCGAGTCTTGCCTTCGCCGTCGTCCCACTGCAACTCGGTCAGATAATGCACGGCGTCGTCCACGATCCGCTTGTACTTGCCCTGCCGATCCGCGGTCGCAAAGGCCATTACGTTCACCGAGGTGACGTAGTTCTTCAACTGATCGCGCGGATTCTGCCCAGCGATGTGGCCTTCCTTCTGATTGACGAGCGATTCGATGAACTTCAGGCCGTTGGCGACGAGGGGATCGGAGCGGTCCACGCGGCCCGTCTGGAGCAGGCCGGTCACGACCACGCCCGTGATTCCCAGACTTCGCTCCTTGCTGAAGCTCCCATCCTCAGCCTGCTGCTTTCGCAGGAAGGCGATGGCCCGGTCGAGCATCTTGTTGAATTGCTCCGGGTCAGGCCCGACTTGGCCCGACGCCGCCTGGGCCAGCCAAAGCCCTGCCACGGCCATTCCGATCAACACCACACGATGCATCAGCATTGTCCCCCGTTGTCAAAATCTGCTTCGGGATCAAGTTGAGCGTCTCTTGGACCTATTCTTGCCCGCAATCTCGATGCCGAAAAGGTCTTGCAAGCTGGAAATTAGCCAGAGCAGGGAAAACGACTGGCAATCGCGGGGCAAAACTATGGGGGTTGTCGGGGACATTTGGAACGTGTGGTCAACGTGTCCCCAAGGCTGGTCAGGAACTGGCCAGCTCCTGCGGCTTGTTCTGAGCCAGGAGAG
The DNA here is from genome assembly GCA_937944855.1 of uncultured Planctomycetota bacterium. Lineage (GTDB taxonomy): Bacteria > Planctomycetota > Planctomycetia > Gemmatales > HRBIN36 > JANWWR01. The sequence continues at coordinate 84,029 of CALFAY010000010.1, read as the reverse complement.
ATGGCTCATGAGCAGTCGGGAGGTCGGCTTCTATAATGGACTCGTGAACCCGATGCCTGGCGTTCGGGGTGAACCACCAGAGGTATCGTGAACCATGTCCCGATCATCCGACATTCCTACCGTGCAACCGACTGGTTCCTCAGGCGGCCGACCGACTACGACCGTAGTTTACGTGAACCCGCACCGCCGTTCCCTCTTCGGCTTGTTTCTGGACATCTTGTTCGTGTTCGTGCTTATCGGCTCTCTGGTCCTGAACTTCATTCTGTTGCTGCTCCTGATGCCGGACCTTCTCGACGAGGAACTCTCTAGCCTGACGGAGCGCTACCATTCAGGCACCAGTTCTGCGAAATCGAAGGTGGCCATCGTGCGGATCGACGGGCCGATCATCGACGGGCTGAGTGGCTATTTTCATAACCAACTTCGGGATGCGGCCCGGGATGAAGAAGTCAAAGCGGTGGTGGTGGCCATCGACAGCCCTGGCGGTACCGTGACAGCCAGCGACCAGTTGCACAAACAGATTACCGACCTACGGGACGGCAAGTGGCCGCTGCCCTCCGGCAAGACATCCAGTCCCAAGCCGGTTGTCGTGGCCATGCAAGCCGTCGCCGCTTCCGGCGGATACTACATCGCCGTTCCCGGCCAGAAGATCTTCGCGGAACCGACGACAATCACCGGCTCCATCGGCGTGTATGCACCGATCCTGGACCTCCACGAACTGGCGGAACGCCACGGCGTCAAAATGCACATCATCAAGAAGGGGGAACTCAAGGCCAGCGGTTCGATGTTCAAAGAACTCACCCCCGAAGAGCGAGCCGAGTTCGACGAACAGATCGAGGCGGCGTACCAGCGCTTCATGCAGATTGTTCGGGATGGCCGAAAGGATCGTCTCAAGGTCGGGCTGCGGGACGAGATTCAGATGCCGTCGCTGGTGCGGCAAGGGGAGACAGTGCTGCGGCGTCTGGCCGACGGCGGCGTGTTCACCGCTCAGCAGGCCAAGGAGTATGGTCTCATCGACGAGATCGGCTACGTCGAAGACGCAGTCGCCGAAGCGAAGAAGCTCGCTGGTTTGAAGGAGGCTCGCGTCATCGTTTACGAGGCTCCCGTGTCCCTTCTCGACTCGATGCTGGGCATTCGCAGGCAACTGCCCGACACCCAGTTGGACCTGTCGCGGCTTCCGGGGATGTCGGCCAAGGCGTGGTATCTGACTCCCGGGTACGAACTGTCAGGTCTGAAACTGCCCCTGACCGATCTTTTCCTGCTTCGCTAGTCGGCCTGATTCAGACCATTTTTGGCAACCGATAACCTGTTCCGGTTGCCCACGCTGGAAAGATCGGTCAAGTTTGCCGAACGTGCAGCCGATACCATCCATGATGCTGCGCACCCGCGCAGGCGAACCAATTTTGCTTCAAGGAAGTAGGCGATGAAGCGCTGGCAGCGGTTGGCGGGGATGGTGCTTCTGCTCACGTGGACAAGCACTGGGCTCGCCCAAGATCCACTGCCTACACCGCGTGAACTTGACAGGGAACGTTCGGTAGCTGTCGCGCGACCCGTTCCCGAGCCGATTCATATCGTGCCGCAACCAGCCGATCCTTGTTCCACCTGCAACCCCGCTTGCAATTTGAATTGGCTCTACGTTCGCTACGGGCTGAAGAACTCTTTCGACATTTATGCCCGGGTAGGCCCGGCGTTCATCACCAGCGGCGGAGACCTTGACGATGTGCTGCACACGGGAATCGCCGCCGACTTCGGCGTCCGGACCTTCCTCTATCGTCCCGACCGCTCCGCGGGCTGGTACGGTGAACTGGGCGTGGACTACATTTTCAACAATGCCAACCCCGCCGTTCCCGTGATCGAACAGGGAGTCAATGTCGAGATCGTGGAAAACGTGGGGACGTTCTTTCAGACCACCAACGTGGTGCCCGCCCGCGATATTTGCGGAATCACGGAACTGCATCGGGTGTACGCCAAGATCGGCCTGGGCTACCAGCGGTACTGGTGGACCGACGCGCCGGAAGGGCTGCATTATTATGTGGACTTCAACGCCGGTCTCCGTCTCGGTCACGCTCATGCCTCGCTCTCCCTGCTGGACCGGATTTACTTCCAGGAGCTTGACGTCGGAGAGGGAGACGTGGTCGTGACTCGTCCTGTCCTCCGAGCCACCGATTTCATCAAGAACTTCTACGTCGGAGGCGGGATCGGCCTGATGATCCCCTACTGCGGGTACGATGTCATGGCTGGGCTACACTGGGAGTACAGTCATGACATCATCCGGTTGCCCATGATCTCCAACCGGGATGATGGTTTGGATCAGGTCAAAGTGCAGATCCTGGCCGGGGTACGCTGGTAAGGTAACCGACAGGGAAGGGCACAGCGAAAACAAGGACACGGCCTTCACAGAGGAAGACCGTGTCCTGCACGCCACGTTCAAGCGAGGATATTAGTAGCGGATGCCACCAGCGATGCTGAGGCCGAAGAAGCCCAGATTGTCATCGCTGATCGTGCCGCCGGAGACTGGGCCGAGGATGTCCGGAGTGCTGCTGCGGCTGTTATTGCCCGCCCCGAACCAGACCTGGCCAACCAGACCGGCCTGGATGAAGAGCGTGCTATTGCCCATGCAGGTGCTGTACTCGACGCCCAGTTCAGCTTCCAGGATCGGGAGCAGGTCTTCGCGGGAGGTGTCAGCACCTTCGCTCAAGGTTTCAGTTCCAAGGCCGGAGGTGATGGCGACCGCCGTCTGACGGCTGTGGCCGTAGAGCAACGAAGCCCGGCTGGAGCCGTACACGGCCAGCCCTGTGCAGCCGATGGCCCGGCGGGTTTCGACGCCGCCCGTCAAACCCGCGACATTGAGGTTGTGCCCGGAGCTCAGTGCCTCAAGTAGAAGACCAGTATTGGTGTCGACCACGGCGGCGTTGTAACTCTGTGACATGTGGACGTAGCGGAGACCGCCGAAGTAGGTGATGTCGAATCCGCAAACCTGATGGGTGTAGGTGCCTTCCAGGTCCCACACTTCCAGTTGCAGATCGCCGACGGCCGCGATCGACTGGGGGGCCTGAGCAGTGACTGTGGTGCCGATGCTCACACCCAAAGGAGCGGCCGAGGAGATACGCAACACAGCTCCGCCGGCATCGTCGTCGATGCGAGACAGGCTTGCGCTGTCGTCGTAGGTCCAGAACCGAAGCCGGGCGCCGGCGTTTCCGTCGGAAATCCCGATCCAGACACGGGGAGCGAAGTCGAAGTCGTAACTGAAGTGGTCCAGGCGGCCCCGACTAAACCCAGGATCGATGGTCGTGGTGAGTAACGCGGGATTGTTGTCCCACACAGGCTTGATGTAGTAGAATCCCACACCGGCCTGGAGACCGCCGCAGGTCGGCTCACAGGGGGCGCAGCCCGGCCCCATGTCGTGAACGATTCCCTCGCCCTTGATGATCACCGGCTGACCCATCGGCGCGGGCTTGGCCGGTTCTTGGGCGAAGCCCGCACCTGTCCACGAGAGAGCAGAAATCAGTCCAAGCGCAACTGCGCGACGACGCAACATGGAGAACTCCTTTTCTCGACGTTCACCTTCAGCGATACACGCCCTAAGGACCCATGCCGATTGCACCAGCCCACCTGAAGGGGCTTCATGCCAGTGTTGAAGATCGGAAAGCGGATTCCGGTGGTTCTGATTCCTCAGCCCGGAAAGATCGCCAGTCGTGTCAAGCAGGCAGTGCATCAACTACCCTGATTGCAACCGTCAGAAGCGACAAAGTTATTACAGCTTGCAAGTCATGCTTTACCGGAACATCGCCACGGCCAGGTTGAAGTAGAATAACAGCGTGACCAAGTCGGCACTGGCCAAAGCGATGGGGCCGGAGGCGACCTGCGGATCGCGACGCAACAAACGCAGCATGTAAGGCAGCGTCATGCCGAGGACAGCGGACAGCGTCACACCGCCCGTGATGCCGCCCAGAAGCGTCACGGCGACGAAGCCCTTGATGTCCCACCACAGGCTGACCAGACCGACGGCGACCCCGGTCGCCAGTCCTAGCAGAAGGCCGGTCAGCAGCTCCCGCCGCAGCTTGATGAACAGCGAGGCCCACGTCGGCCTTTGACCGTGAAGCACCTGGAGGCTGAGCGTCACAGACTGCATGGCGACCGATTCGGCCAGGGCCAGCACCACCGGGATGAATGCGGCTAGTGCAACCACCTCGGCCATCACGCTCTCGTACTGGGCTGCAAGGAAGGCAGCCAGGATGCCGGAGACGAGGTTGCATCCCAGCCAGGGAAGACGATACCGGAAAGCGTCCAGCACCGAGGCCCGCCGAGCCTGTGCCGCAGTCACGCCGATCAACTGGAAAAGCTGATCGCTGGCTCCGACGTTTTCCAGTTCATGGACCTCCTCGGTGTAGAGGTCCACGTCCACCATTCCCAGCAAGTGGCGCTGCTCATCCACCACGGGAAACGCCAGCAGCTTGTGCATGGTGAAGAATTCGCAGGCATCCAGCACCGTTGCCGTGTCGGGAATGGCCACCACCTGCCGCACCATGATCTCCCGAAGTGGCTGGTCGGAGGGGGCGAGCAGCAGGCGGCGCGTCGGGATCACGCCGCGGAGGCGATTGTCCGAATCGACGGCGTAGAAGTAGATGATCCGGCCTTCGGGAGGATGACGGCGAATCTCGGACAAAGCTTCTCCGACGGTCAGATCCAGATGCAGTCGCGGCGGGTTGAGCCGCATGTGCTTGACCACCGGATCCTTGAGCTTGTCCTGCAAGCAAATCGACATACTCTCCCTCGCTTCCCCGGCGATCTCCTTCGTGGCATGATACGCCGTCTCCCTATCAACCAAAGTAGGAGGAGCTTCCGGCAAAGTGGACATCCGCTAAGCCGCCATGCATAATCATGTCTGGCTCGCCGGAGTGCATCCCCGACCCAGCCGACCGGCGTTTTTGGAGCCGACCTGTGAGGAGGTCGTATGACTACCCTGCGCGGCATCGTTCTGGCCGGCGGCAAGGGAACGCGCCTGGGAGAATTGACCCGAGTCACCAATAAGCATCTGCTGCCCGTCGGCCCTCTCCCCATGGTTTACTACCCCCTTCGCAAGCTGATCGGGGCGGGGATTCGGGACATTCTTCTAGTCTCCGGCACGGAACACATGGGCGATTTCGTGGAGCTTCTCGGCTCGGGCCGTGAGCATGGCTGCCAGCTCACCTACCGAGTCCAGGACGAAGCGAAAGGAATCGCACAGGCCCTGGGACTGGCTTCCCTCTTCGCCCACGGCTGCCGCTCGGCAGTTATCCTGGGTGACAACATTTTCTACGATCCTCTCCGGCCGCTTCTGGAGGAGGCCGACCAGCACCCCGACTGGGCTTGGGTGGCGCTGAAACAAGTTCCCGATCCGGGCCGCTACGGCGTCGCCGAACTCCGCGGCAATCAAGTCGTCGGCATCGAGGAGAAACCCGAAAAGCCCAAAAGCGACTATGCCGTGGCCGGCATCTACATCTATCCTCCCGACGTCTTCGAGGTCATCAAGACGCTCAAACCCAGCGCTCGCGGCGAACTGGAAATCACCGACGTCAACCGGCACTACCTGCTGCAAGGCCGACTCGGCTACACGATGCTCTCCGGCTACTGGACCGACGCCGGGACGCTGGAATCTTTGGCCTTGGCGAACCGCCTCGTGCTCGAGCAACCGCCGCGGTTCTAGTCGTAAGTCTCCAACTCTTCACGCCTGCCCATGAGCGCCACCGAACAACTTCTATACGGCGACGGGTTCTGGATCGGAACGCTGCGGTTCTTAGTTGCCCTGGGAGCGTTTTGGTTTCCGGGCTTCCTCTGGTCCCGGTGGCTGCACCGGGGCGAAGCCATGCCTTGGACGACCTATCCTGTGCTGGGTTGGATCTGGTCCCTGGCAGTTTTTGCCCTGGTCGCCTGGCCGTTCTTGTGGTTCCGACTCCGATTCTCAGATTTCCTGGTTGCGGTCGGGATTATCTGGGGCATATGGACTGCCGCCGGACTGCTGCTTTCCGTTCGCCAATTCCAAACAACAACCTCGAAACCGAGTAACCCGTCGAGCCTGGAACTTCCTGATCCCTCTGAGTTGAATTCTCTGCAACAACCCCTCGTATCTCCGATCAAGGTCGTCCTCCTGTACATGTTCGTGGCGCTTATCCTGGTGTGGATCCCGACTTTGGCGTTCCAATCTGGAGTAAACCGGACCTTCGGCCATTGGTTAGCGCTTGATGCCCTGACAATAGGGTTTGTGGCCGCCATGTGGTCTCAAAGCCGGACCTACCGTCGGAGCTGGCAAGCCTGGCTGCGCTTTGACGATCTTGATCATCAACCGGCGAATCGCATCGTCTGGATGATTGTGCTCGGGTTTATTGTCCTCCAGGCGGCTAGTGCCGCCGTCTTCGACCGCCCGGACTGGGATGACTGCTACTATCTGGCCGCTGTGCTCGACTTCCAGCTGGCTGAGCGCCTCAATCTCGAAGAACCGACTCACCGGGAGGGTCTGCCGCTGAACATCATCAGCGTCCTGATCGCCTGGGAGTTGTGGCAAGCGGTCCTGTCCTGGGCGTCGGGCCTTAACCCGATGGTCGTCACCCACGGCCTGCTGCCCTTGGTTCTGATTCCCCTTGCTTATGCCGCTTATCACGGCGTTCTGTCTGTAATTCTGCCGCGTCGCTGGGTACCGTTGGCCTTGCTCGGCGTGGCCGCCTATCACGTCTGGGGCATCTCCAGCCACGATACCCCGGCCAACTATTTGCTGACGCGGACCTGGCAAGGCAAAGCCGTGCTCATGCACATCGGCCTCCCGATTCTGGTGTGGCGACTACACCTGCTCGCTGCTCTACCGAGGGAAATCCGCCACTGGTTCAGCCTGTTGGCCGCCGCTGTCTGCGGTCTGGCGATGAGTTCCTCGGCGATCTTCCTGGAAGTGTTGCTGATGCCAACGCTGGCGGTCTGCCACTGGTTGGCCTCGAGCCCGAGACGTGATTGGCTCATTGTCGTCGCAGGAATCCTCGGCTCGCTTCCTGCCGTGGCCATGGGATTGCTTCTGCGAGGCGATGCCATCTCGGATCCCGCGATCCATGTTGATCACGGCTCCTGGACCTGGTATCGGGGGTTTATCTACCTGCACTATTACATTCATTTCGGCAGCAGCGAGAGAATCTGGCTATTGTCACTGCCCTTGCTCAGTCTGCTTCTAGGCGATCGGCGTCGCCAAGCCTACCTGATTTTCTTCCCGATTGTGGCTTTGTTGACCTTCGCCAACCCGTTCCTGGCCGACCTCGTGGCGACCTATCTGACGAGCTATCACACTTATTTCCGCGTTTACTGGCTAGTGCCCGTGGCCTGCGGACTGGGAGCGACCCTGGCCCTGCTCAGCCGTCTGCTGAGCAAATCCTTGCCGGAAACCTTTCCCACCTGGGCCATCTGGCAGCATCCGGCCGTGCAACCGCTGCTGCCGATGGCCATTGCCCTGCTGGGTCTGCTCGGCTCCATGCTGACGCCCACGAAGTATGTCTGGAGCGGGGACAATCTGCGACTGATAATCCCCGACGCTCCCCCCCAGCGTCTCGCTGAGAACCCCGCCAAGATGCCAGCGGACCTCATGGCCATCGCCGACCAGCTTCTCAGCGATGAGGGCATCTCGCAAACGAACATCCTGGCCACGGAGGAAGTGGTCAGTTATCTGACGCCGCTGAGCCGCGATTTCCGCTTTGTGCATACGCGCACCATTTACACACTCCAGCTGTTTGATCGGGGTGGTCGCCGTGAAGAGGGCCAGAAACGGTACCTTCTCAGCCTTCTTTTCCAAGGCAAGTTGCCCCAAAAGGAGAACAGTCCTCCTCGTCAATTCAGGAACGAGTACTATCCCCTTCCGAAGTTCCCCAATCCCCCCGTGACCTTGGACAAACGACTTCTTGCCAAATGGCTGGATGAACTTCGCGTCCGCTACGCCATTACCCCGCATTTCGCGGAACCCAAGGCGAAAGACGGCTTGCAAGCGGTCGGATTCCGGGAAGTCTGGCGTGGCCGCCAGTTCACACTTTGGGTCCGCGATCTTGCCCCACAGGCTCCACATCGAGATTCCGTTGGGGAAGAAAGCAAGTTAAAATAAACTCGTCAGCCAGCACATCTACCCTTGGAGGCCGGTGCATGCGGGCCCAACTGATTCCTCTCGACGGCGGGTCGCCGATCACGCTCACGAAGGAACTTTCGCTTGTCGGTCGCAATCCCAGTTGCGACGTGCGGCTCGATCACAAGAGCGTCTCCAAGATCCATTGCGTCTTGGTCAAGACCGACGGACTGGTCCTGGTCCGCGATTTAGGCAGTACCAACGGGACGCGGGTCAACGGCATCCGCATCCGCCGGGGACATCTGCTGCCCAACGACCAGTTGCAGATTGCGGGGTGCCATTTCCGCATCGTGTTCGGTCCTAGCGAGCCGCCGGAAGCCAAGCCCGACGATCCTACGCAACGGATCGAAGCCGCCGACGTCGAGGCCATGCTCGCCCGCGCTGCCGCCGCCGACCGCAAGGCCGAAAGCGGCGTCGAAGCCAACGTGCCCTTCCGCGTCAACGCCCTGCCCGACGCTTATCCGGAGTGAGCAGCCCGGATCAATGGGAGATCAAGGTTTCCCGGCATTCGCTGTTGAACTCGTATCGGCTCGCCTCTCCGTGATGTCCCTCAACCACCCCAGCACTGACATAGCGAGCCGAGACGACCAGTCCCAGTTGTAAATCAAAGATCGCCTCTCCCTGGGGTTGAACTTGGAGCAGGGGAAGTCGTGCCGCGATGTCCTGCGGCTGGTCCCGAAGCTGGGTCGTGAAGGCGATGACCAGCTGGCCGTTATGAACGCCCCGAACCTGGAACTGCTGGTCCAGCTCGACCTCCGACCTTGCTCCGCTCGGGGCGATGACGGCGTGGCGATACGACCGGCTCCAGGTCTGGCCTTTTTGCACACTCTGCGCGGCAAGGCACACTGCGAAGGGCAGCTCAGCATAAGAGGTGCTGCCGGTCGCCGATCCGGCGAGATTGCGGACCTCGACGACTCGTCCCCACGGGTCGATCCAGAACGTCGCCAACGGTCGGTTGACGAACTGATGAAACTTCTCCCTCAAGGCTTCCGCGCCCGCGTCCGGACTGGCGCTGTCGTATTCCCACACCTCGCCGTTAGGCAGCCGATGCTGAACCTTGAGCCGAGGAATGGACAACTGAACGGTCGCGGTCCCATCGGGTCCTACCTCCAGTATCTGCCACTGCTTGATTTGCTCCACCCGGATGGAAACCGTGGATCGCAAGTCGCCCAGCGAGTCCGTGGCGGTACTCGATTGCTCCACGCGATATTGAAGCACCTGACCACGGCGGAACTGAAAGCGGGCCGGTCCCTCGGCCTGTGTCGGATCAGAAGCGCTTACGACGATTGCCAGGGCGAGCAACAAGGCTTTGGAAAATCGCATTGGTCGGCCTCCTTACGTTTCGCGGGCATACTGCCCTGCTCCGGGACAGGCAGGGAGGAGGATATAGCGGCAGGTTTCCAAGTTCGCCAGAGCAACCCTGGCCTGCCACGGAGCCGACTCGGCAAATTCGGGGAAAGAGGCAAACGAAGAAGGCAGAAAAAAGCAAGGGCGGTCGGACACGCCGTCTCGACCGCCCCCTGAAGGTCAACTTACCCAATCGGACGCGGGCTTACTTCTTGGGCAAGGCGAAGTCCTTGGTCACAGTTTCATCCGGCTTGGCGTCGATCTCGCCGATGTCCATCGTGTGGTCGCCGGGCAGCATCTCGTGCCAGACGGCCAGAACGAACTTCTGTCCGCCTTCCAGCACGGGCACGTCCTTGAGTTCGTAATTGCCATCTTTGTCCGTGACCGTCATCCACGGATGCGTCGGCCGCCAGACGTAAGCCCCCATGAACCCGGCATGGATAGCACACGACACCTTGTACGGCGAACGATCCGACGGATCGGGATCGATCGGGTCGGTCTTCTGGCCCGGCGGCAGCGTCTTCTGGTAATTGAACGTGATGCCCGAAAGATTGGAATCGTGGGCGATGGGCGGATTGCTGTCATTGAGGAAGACGAGCTTTTGGGTCGGCTTCAGGACGATGACCCGCGGCTCGAACTGGCAGTGTGGCTGGCCCATCTCGACGACACCGGCTTCGCCCTCGCTCTTGGGCTTGGGCATCCTGACACCAGCCGGGGGCTTCAGGAAGACGACGGCATACTGAAGGCCCTTGTTTTCGGGATTGACGTACCAGCCCTCCGCGGGCACCTGGGCCGGGCATTTGTCCTGGTCCTTGGTCGGCGCGAGCATCTTGGGACCGGGAGGATCGTCGCCGTTGTAAGTAACCCGGCCCTTGACGGCCGTCGCCCAACCGGCGACCTTTGCTTCGGCAGCCTTGCTCGCTCCGGTCTTGGTGGTTTCCTTCTTGGTGGTGCCGGCTTTCTGGCTGCCGGTGTCTGTGCCCCCGCCGCAGCCCAGCGTCAGCACGAACGCCGTCAGCGTCACAGGGGCGAAAGCCCAAAGCAGTCGTCGCATCGAAGTGTCCTCCAGATCACTTGTTCAGCTTGAATTCGATTCGGCCGAGATCGGTCACGCCGCCGGGCTTGACTTCGATCGGCATGCCCCGCGCGCCTTCCCGTCCGCCGCTGTAGCCGGTCTCGTGCCAGATGGCGAGGTTCCACTTCCCGGCCGGGGCGTTCTTGATCTCGAAGTTGCCATTCTCATCCGTAACGGCGAAGTAGGGGTGATCGAAAATCCAGCAATAGCCGGTCATCCACATGTGGATGCCGCACGAGAATTTGACGGCATTGCGTTCCGGCTCCAGTTGCAGCCGCTCCTCTTTGCCGGCAGGGATGGTCAGGTTCTTGTCGTTCTTGAAGCCCGCGATGACGATGTTGTGGGTGATCGGTGAAGAGTTCTTGGCCACGAGGATCTGATCCGCTCGCAGGCCGACGACGTGCGGCTCGAAGGCGCAGCGGGGCTGATCAACCACGACTTCCTTTTGAGCGGGTTCCTTGAGGCTGGGATGGATCGGCAACTTTTGCGTGCCTTCAGGCTTCAGGAAGACCATGACCCAGCGGATGCCTTTGCTCTGAGGATTGACGACCCACTTTTCGCTGTAGATCGGTCCCTTCTCCAGGCAGTGAGGCTGGTCCTTGTCCACGTTGAGCGGCTCCCGCGGGGGCGGATCGCCGGGATACACGATCTGACCCTTGATCGTGCCCCACTCCTGGGCCGGCGCGGAAACAGGCTGGAGCACAAGCGCGGCGAAGACCACCAAGGGTAGCAGGGTCAGGGTGGGAATGCGCATCATTTCTGTTCTCCTTGGGACGATTGAACCCGTGAACCGGCGGCCCGTGCCGTCGGGGGCGGGTCGGCGAGGTAGCCCCAGCTCATGAGTGCATCCCGCACCGCCCGGGTCTTGTCGGCGGGCAGGGTGGCGAACTGAAGCTGTAGCTGATTATACGCCTCGTCGCCGAGAACAAAGGGAGCGCGCGGAGCGGTTTGCGAACCCAGCAGCGGACCCAACTCCACCATCCGCCGCGTCTCCGGACGCTGAAGGGCCTGTTGCAGGTGGAAGTATTCCCGATCCGGAGCGTAGAACGGGTCGTACTGCGGCATGAGCGTGTACGGAATGAGCCGCTTCGGGAACGAAACCCAGCGTTCGATGTACTCCGGCCGGAGTCGGTCGGCGGCGAGATTGAGCGGCGGTCCCTTCTCTTCGTCCTTGCCGCCAGCCTTAAAGTTGCCGATGTTGTGGCACTTCACGCAGAGGTTCTCGTTCACCAATAACTGCCAGCCGCTCTCGAAGTAATCGTGCTTCCTCGGATCGAAGCCCGGAGCGCCCTTCATGTACTCCGCGATGCGGGCCTGATACTGGCGACGCAACTGCTCCTGGTAATCCGGGTCGCGCTGCGGCGGCGATCTGCCGAAATACTCCAGGCCGAGGGCCGGGTTCTCGATTCGGTCCACGGCGACGAAGTAGTGGACCAGATCTTCCAAGTCTTCGTGGCTGAGCGTGAACCGGGGCATCTTCAGATTGGCGGCGACCGTGGGCCGGATCTCGTGCGGCTGCCTGAGGAAGTTGTAGAGCCATTGCGGCTGCACCTTCTGGCCCTCGCGCATCAGCGGAGGCGGAACCGAGCCAGCGAGATAACCCCGGTCGAGAATGAGATTCTTCCGCTGTGTCTCGGCCAGGACGTGCATGAGCACGTTGGCATACATGCCGCCGTAGGCCCCGTGAGAATGCTTGATCGCTTCCACAGGAATCTGGATTCGGCTCAAGCCGGCCGGGAAGTCCTGGTAGAGGCCGTCGGCGTCCATGAAGCGGATCGCCTCCCACAATTCGATATTGATGCGCTCCTCGTCCTCGCCGGGAAGCGGCAGACCGCGAGCAATCAACTTGCCGTTGGGTGCCAGCGTCTGCGAGCGCCAGGCGGAATGCTCCGGGAAGGCTGGATCCCGGGCCAGTTCCGTGACGCTTTCCGTCCGACCGTGATACCGCCGAAGCTGGGCCAGAAGATCCTCCGTCATGACCGCATCGAAGGAGGCCGGTTTGGCGATGTGGCAGCCGATGCAGTTGAACTTCTCCAGCACCTGCAAGCCGGCGACTTCGTAGCGGCGGTCCTCCCGCATGGTGTTGACGAACTTCAGCGGAATCGGCTCGGCCACCAGACCGAGGACGAAGGTCATGACCGCCTCGATGTTGTCGTGCTCTTCCTTGGCGGCCCGGGCGGCAAACTCCTCGGGGCTTTCGCCCTTGTTCGGCTTGATGCGGGAGAACTTGAACTGCGGCATCTTCAGCCGGTCGTCCCAGGGCCGTGTCGGAATCTTGGCGTAATCGTAGCTGCGAGGCTCCCGGAGCTTCTGGTACAAAAAGCCGATGCGGCTGTGGTGCTTGAGAGCGTCGAAGAAGAACGGCTCCATCGTCCACGAAGGCTGCGACGTGGCAGCGGACTGGTCATGCTCTCCGTGTCCGTTGCCATGACCGTGTTCGCCGTGAGCGAGCCGATAGCGTTCGACGTAGTCGAGGATGTTGTCGAAGGCGAGCCGGTCGGAGTCTTTCTTGCCCCAGTCATTGATCGGCGTGCCGATCGGCTTGGCGTTCTCGAAGCCCGGGATGTCGTGGCAGGCGAAGCAGCCGTAGCGGGCGATGCTCTTGCGACCGACGTAGTAGGTCAGCTTCTGATCGTGAGTCCAACCGCGGAAGGGCGAGTCGGGTGGGGGATTCTTGGCGAGAATCCGTTCGTCGGCGTCGAGTCGCAAAGCCGAGACGTCAGCCAACCCCTCATTGAGTGCCTGCTCCGCCTCCTGACGTGGCAGGGCCTTATCCAGATAGGTCTTGGCCAGACCGCGGATGTCGCCTTCCGTCACCCCCACCTCGCTCCAGGGCAGCAGGCCGTCCTGGGGCGGCGGCGGAGCGACGTTGCCCGTCCCGGTCAGCAGCCACGCCACCAGGTCCGCCCGCTGCTGCGGGGTCAACTGCGGATTGGGCATGTTGGTCCGCGGGTGATAGCGGGTCGGATCACTGAGCCAGTAGTATAGCCACTTCTCGGCCCGTTGCGGGTTGTCGTCGTAACCGAGCTTCTCTCGCAGCCCAATGAGATTCGGGCCGTAATCCGCCTGCGTCAGCAACACACCTTTGTCGTCGTAAATCTTGACCGCTTCGTGGCTGTGGCAGGCGGCGCAGCCGTGCTTCTGGAACAAGAGACCGCCATTGGCCGCGTTGGCCTGGTACGCCATCTTCCCGTCTTTGTCGGCCAATTCACCCGGCGGGTAGGGCAGGTGATCCAGCGTCCGACCGTGCTTCCGATATCGCATCTGCTCCGCGAACCAGCCGAGGACCATTTGCAACTGGTCCTTGGTCAGGCATTCGCGGGTCGGTTCCTCGTTGAGCCGCTGCTCCAAGGTCAGGTTCGGCTTGCCGGCCGGCAGCTTCGCCAGAAGCGCCGGCGAAGCGTCGCGCGGCAGCTTGGGGTGATTCTGGTTCGGAACCAACTGCGGGTTGAGCTTCCGCTGCTCGCTCAGCCGGACGAACTCCTGGTAAGTCCGCTCGAACTGCGACCAGGCGGCCTCATCCATGTCGTGGACTTGCCGCACCTCGGCCAGATGGATCTGGCTGGCCTTGAGCAGATAGAAGGTCATCGAATGGATTTCCGCATCCGGGAAACCCTTCTGATGATCGCCAACCTGACTCGGCCCGTCGGGTTGAGTGTCGGACAGCTGATCGGGATTGTTGTTGGTCAGGCCGAAGAAATGCGGCATCTGGGTGTCGTAGCGGAACGAGCGAGGACTGCGGATCCAGCGGGCGGTCCAATCCGCGCCGTTCTTCTCGCCGACCTTCTCGGCCAGGCGACGCAGTCCGGGGCCGACCTTGCGGAGCTTGCCCGGCGGGTCGTTCGGATCGCTGGTCAGATTGGCCCGTTCCAGCGGCGTCAGGTCGTCCAGCGGCGGATAGGGTTCAAGCCGCATGTCCGGACCGATGGGCCGACCTCCTTTGTAGCCGTGAATCTCATGGCAACCGAAGCAGCCGAGGTCTCGGACCAGACGATAGCCCTTGATGAGCTTGGGAGCTTCCTCCCGACCGTCGGTTTTCACCAGGTCGAGAATCTGATGGTGACACTTGACGCAGGACGATTCCAGAAACCGCCGCGGCAGCATCGGATGATCCCACATGTAATCGGGATGCAGGTCGTGACGCCAGTTGCGGTCCTTCTGCCAACGGGTCTTCATCTCCTCGTAGGTCTCGACCTCCTTGCCATTGGTCTTGCCCGTGTCCGGGCTGTGGTAGGCGAAGCTGAACGTCGCCGCTCCGCCCATGCCGCTGTGGCAGATGGTGCAGCCGAATTTCTCGACCGGATGAGGACTGTTGGAGCCGACGTACAGGTCCAGCCGCGGATGGTTGCAGTAAACGTTGAACTCGCCGAGCTTGGGCCGGATCTTTTCGGGTAATTCGGCAAGAACTTCCTTGTCGAACCCGAGCCGGTCGCTGAACATGTGGCAGGTCATGCAGCGGTCGTTGCGCTGCACCTGCTTGAAGTTGTAGTCAATGGTCAGGCCTTCCGGAATGTCCTGGCGGATGCGGAAGGGCGAGGCGAAGGCGTCCAGGATCGGCAGGGCACGAATGCGGGCGCCCCAGCCGAAGCTCTTCTGCCTGGCGGTCCGCATGAGCCGGTCTCGTTCCCGTACCAGCCGATCGAGGTCGGCGACGGCCAGACTGACGGGGCGAAGCTGCTCCTTGATCTCCTGCTCCCGCTGAGCAGCCCGTTGGGCCAGCTCCTCGACGCCGCCCGGTCCCTTCTCCAAGGCCCAGATTTCTTCGTTCATCGCCTGGACGCGGGCTTCCAGTTCCGCGATGACCAGCGACGGCGCGCCCCGCTCCTGCAACTGATCGCGCTGGCTGATGATCGAGTCCCGTACTGCCTTCATGGCCGCTAACCGCTCCGACAGAATGACGAACTCGGAGTCCGGCGGCAGCTGGGTGCGCGTCTGAATCGCCTGCTTGGCGGCGGCCAGCAGTTCGTCCTCGCTCAGCGAAGGGGATACGCCCAGGTCGGTCTTTTCCAGTTCTTCCCGAAGCCGGGTGGCGGCGGCCTCGATCTGCGTGGCGTTCTGTTCGGTGAGGTGTTGTGCTTGATGCTCCAGGACGGCAACCTCAATGTCGAAACCCTTGCGTTGCACGCTCTTGAAGGGGCGGTTGTAATCGACCCAGAACATCCAGATGAGGCTCAGAAGCATCAGGATGGAGGACACCGCGAACACGATGTCCAACATCTTCTGGTCGCGATAGGTTTCGTCTCTGGCAGCCATCTTGCACCCTTCGTCCTCGGCATCGGGCAGGCATGAGCCATCCCGGCTCCGCCGCGTGACCGCGAATGCCGCTCAGATGTTGAAGAAGAACTCCGGAATGGCCACGATGTACTTCAGGTTGATCGTCCACCGCAGGATCATCTTGATGGGCAGACTCGCCATGAACAGAAGGATGACGATCATGGTCATGTAGCGAATGAAGCCCATGCGCAGATAGAAACTGCGGAAGATGGTCTTGGCCAGCACGGGCGGCAGGATCATGAAGTAGCCCAGCACCAGCAGAATGCCCGGCAACTCCCGCATCAGAATCGTCAGGAAGCCGCCCAGCGACTGCGGATCGTTGGTCACCCAGAGGATGCCCAGACCGCGGACCCAGAAGTAGTCCGAGAGGTTGACGTTGTTGAGCGGTACCAGCTTGTGCGGGTCCCACGGCTCATAAAGCCCAAAGAAGTTCCAGTTCGGTCCGCGCAAAAACGTGCCCAGGAAGATCAGTGTCACCCACAGGACTATGAACCCGAATAGCCACACCACAATCGCAAAGGGCCGCTCCTCGAACGTGAAGTAGCCGTTGCCCTTCTGGTTGAAGTCGATGTAGGGCATGGCCATGAGTCCGAGGATGATGAGCGTCGGCAGCACGACGCCGGCCAGCCACGGGTCGTAGTACACAAGCATTTCCTGGAGGCCGAGGAAGTACCACGGAGCTTTCGACGGGTTGGGCGTGCGCGTGCTGCTGGCCGGCTGCTCCAGCGGTGCGGGCAACGCCACGGACCACACGATGAGCACGATGGTCACGACCACCATGCAGATCAGTTCCGTGTACACCAGGTCGGGCCAGACCAGGACTTTATCTTCCTCCTCCTTTTCCGCTGGAGGCAGACCCTCTTTCCTCCGCTCGTCGTTGATGACCGCCTTGCGGAACGCCAGCCAGGTGAAAAAGCCGACCACGAAAACCAGACCGACGATCGGGACGTTGTCCGGTTTCACGATAATGGTGCGGAAGTCGTAGTCGGTCATGCTCAAGCCGCCGAACAGCAGCACGACATTGAACACGCTCCAGATCACCATCGGCTTTGTCAGCGTCTTGCGCCACACCAGAAAAGCCATGAATCCCACGATAGAGGTGACGAAATAGCTGATGGCGTTGGTGCCGAAGAGGATCAGGGCCAACAGGGCGATGACGACCAGCTCCGCAGTGATGCGGCTGAGCGGTTCCCGCAGCCAGCCGCCGTTGGAGCCGTTGCCGCGATTCCCATTGTTGCCGTTCGCCGAGGGAGCACGGAGGAAATACGAGTAGATGACGTCGCCAGTGCAGATCAGACACATCAAGATCAACAGGGTCAGCCCGAGATAGAAAATCGCGTCCGCCGCTGTTCCGACCACGCCGAAGTGCATGAGCGAACGGACGATGCCGTGGTCGCTGAGGTCTTTGTACCACAGCGGCAGCTTGACCCAGGGAATGTGGGCGGCGTTAAGCAGGGCCAGCACGGCGAACACGCCGCCGACCACCGGCCAGACGAAACCCTGGAGTTTGTCCTTGAACTTGTAATAGGCGATGGCCCCGTAGGCCACATTGGCCAGCGCCACCAGCCCGTAGTACCCGGCCAATCCGTTCTGGACCGCCGGGGTCAAATCCTGTCCGCCGACCATGAGGAACCTTCTCCTGATTCAGCCCTCACTCCAGTCCCCTCTCCCGCTTGAACGGGGAGAAGCACGTCGCCTGACCTCCGAATACCGTCACAGCGGTCCGCTGATGCCGCCGTCCTTGCGGACCCGCCAGAAGTGGATGGCGATGAGCAAAGCGACAGCCAGCGGCAGAGCGATGCAGTGCAGGACGTAAAACCGCAGCAGGGTCATTTCGCCGACGAAACGCTGCCCCAGCAGGGCGAAGCGGGCGTCGCTGCCGGAGTGGATCAGCTCGACGCCGCCGATGACGAGGAATTTCGCTCCCGGCCCTTCGTGACCCAGAAGCGGCGTGGCCCGGGCCATGTTGCTGCCTACCGTGATGGCCCAGATCGCCAGCTGGTCCCACGGCAACAGATAGCCGGTAAAGCTCAAGAGCAGCGTCAGGACGAGCAGAATCACGCCGACGACCCAGTTGAACTCCCGAGGCGGCTTGTAACTGCCAGTCAGGAACACACGATACATGTGCAGCCAGATGGTGATGACCATCGCATGGGCGCCCCAGCGGTGCAGTTCCCGGAGGACGCCCAGCGTCGTCACCTGGCCGAGCGTGACGATGTCGTTGTAGGCGTGTTCCAGCGTGGGCCGATAGTAGAACATCAGCAGCACGCCGGTCACGGTTTCCACTAAAAACAGGAAGAACGTGATGCCGCCCATGCACCAGGTGTAGCTCAGGGCGATGCCCTGCTTGCGGATCGAAACCGGGTGCAGGTGAAGGAAGAAGTTGGTCAGCATCACCACCACGCGGTTGCGGCGGTCGCGCGGCGCGGGATGGCGAAAGATGCTTTTCCAGACCTGACTGTTGCGGATGAAGTCGCCTACGGACATGCCCACTCCGTTTCCTGCTCGCCGATGCTTCTCCGAGGCGGCCGAACGGCGTCCGATTCGACCGACGCGGCTTCCGAAGGGTCGCTGATCCGGTTAGCACCTCCCGCCCTTAGAGGGTGATCGAGGCGTCCGGATCGTTCCATTGGCCGAGTTCCTTCTGGAACTTCCTGCTCTTGTCCACCACGATCTGCCCGTCGTCACCGATGCTGATCTTGTAACGCTCCAGCGGTCGGGGAGCCGGGCCTTCGAAATTCACACCGTCCTTGTAGAACCCGCTGCCATGACAGGGGCATTTGAATTTCTGCTCGTTTTCCAGCCAGTTTGGCGTGCAGCCCAGATGGGTACAGACCGTGCTGAGAGCGAAGATCTGGTTGTCGATGCGGACGATCCACACCCCGTACTCCTGTTTGTACCGTTCCACGACGACGCCCGGCTCGTACTGCTCGGGAGTGCCGGCCTTGAAGGTGCTGGGAGGCTCGGCCAGGACATTGGGGAACAGGAAGCGGACGGTGCCCAGGGTCATCGCCGCCAGCGAGACGGTGAAGGCCGCCCACGCCGCTCCGAACCAAGTGGCGAAGATGGTGTAGAAAAAGCCGCGACGGTCGCTGCCCGCCTTGGCCGCCGGTTTTGCAGGAGCTGGCTTGCTCCCCAGCGGCGGCATCGCCGAGGGACCGGTCGCTGGTGCGGTCGGAGGTGTCGTCTCTGCCATGTCAGGTTTCTTGCTAGTTTGCACGGAATCGTCGCTACAACCACGGAGTAAGGTTGTAGCCGGGGACATTCCGATGTCAACTTATTTCAAATTGTTCTCAACAAGCATCTCAACGTTCAGCAAACTGCGTGCCCAGGATTGGCTCCCGTCTCTGCTGCCCTGACTGGCGACTCGTCGGCTCCTAAAAACCAGCCCTGCGTCCCTCGTCCCCGGCGGCATGGCTCCGCAGTACTGGTCCAGGACGTTCCGCAACATGCGAATTGAAGGGTTGAAGGCTTCCGAGGACTGAGAATAAGTGCGGCAAAAAAGCAGGGCTGGCACGTACCGACCGACCACCTCTCCCCTGATCGGTTCGGACGAGCAGCCCCGCGGTTGACAGGCCCGGGATGCGTTCGGTTTCTACATTCCCCAGCAAAGTTCACGCCGAACCCCAACTGCAAGCGAAGCGCGTGGCGGACAAACAAGCCACAACACAAATGCTGATTTAGACTTGTGTTTTGCAGCAGAGAACAAAAAGTCCGTGGATGTGATCGAAGCCGGTGCGTTGTCCTTAGGCAAGAGTTGCCCCCCTATGTCGCCTTGGTGTCGGCACCCAAGGGATCCAAGCGTTGTGGCATGGCCGGATTGGCTGCATCTGTCCGGCGGCCCTTGCCGATGTGCATGACATTGTCCCGGTTGTCCCCGCTGCTGGGGTTGCTTACAAAGACCGCCGGAGCTGCGGGCGCCTAATGATTCCGTGGAAAAGAGCGTGAGACATGGCCACTGACATCCGCCTCAAAGAGTCTCTTCCTGAAATCACCGATGCCATCGTCGAGACTTACACGCTCTGTCGGCGGATCAACCACCTGGGGCACCACCCGCTACCGAGCCGGGAGGCCATCATCGCCTGCATCGGCGACCTGATGGACATCCTCTACCCGGGCTTTTACCGGCGGCAGAATCTGCACATGGCCAATGTCACCTACTACGTCGGCGACCTGGTGGACCGGCTTCATGACCAACTCACCCAGCAGATCGCCCGGGCACTGCGTCACGAGTTCTGTGAGACGCAAAAGGACACCGACTTCGAGGCCGTCGCCCAGCAGAAGGCGGTCGAGTTCCTCAAACGGCTGCCAGCCCTGCGACAGATTCTGGAAAAAGACGCCCAGGCCGCTTTCGAGGGCGACCCAGCGGCCAAAGGTTATCACGAGATCGTCTTCTGCTACCCGGGTCTGGAGGCGGTGACGGTCTATCGCCTGGCCCATGAGCTGCTTCTGCTCGGCGTACCGCTGATTCCCCGCATCATGACCGAGTACGCCCATTCCAAGACCGGCATCGACATCCACCCCGGAGCGAGCATCGGAGAGGGCTTTTTCATTGACCACGGCACCGGCGTCGTCATCGGTGAAACCTGCGAGATCGGCAAAAACGTCAAGCTCTATCAGGGCGTCACGCTGGGGGCCTTGAGCTTCCCCCGCGATCCGCACGGCAACATCATTCGCGGCAAGAAGCGGCATCCGACGCTGGAAGACGACGTGGTGGTGTACGCCAACGCGACCATTCTCGGCGGCGACACGGTGATCGGACACCACGCCATCATCGGCTCCAACGTCTGGCTGACCCACAGCGTTGAGCCATACACCTCGGTATTGCTCGAAAAACCGTCGTTGCGACTGAAGGGGCCGTCCAACTCCGGCGACCCGGCCAAGGCTCAGATCTAGAATGGCAGTGCTGACCGGATGGCACTCGGCTGGTCCGTGCCGGCCTGGCTAGGCTAATATGATGTTGATGGGCGGCTTCCACTGCCCCTGAGTCCGTGAGGTAAAAGCATGGAAAGCCTCAAGACGGTTGCTCAGTTGTGCGTCGAATTCGGGATCAGCGTGCAAGAACTGGTCGAGCGGTCGGGTCTGGAAGAAAGCCGGGTCATGGCGATCTATCTGGGCCGCTGGACGCCGAGTCCGACCGAACGCGACAGAATCGCCGCCGTCTTCGGCCTGACGCGGGAGAAGCTCATCTGGGGGCACACGACGCCGATCCAGCACATCTACGGTCACGGCCCGCAGTAGATCCCTTTGGGTGCGGTCAGTCATCTTCCCTCACCGGCCGAGGTCTGCGCAAGCTGGCCGGTGTTTACCACTCCCTCATCCCAGTCCCAGATCCCGCAGGGTGAACAGCGGCTCGAAGCGGAGCCCCATGCCTTCAATGCGTTCCCTCGCACCCTGCAAGCGGTCGAGCAGGCAGAGCACGCCGACGATCTCTGCTTTCGCCTCCTGAACCGCCTCAACGGCCCCGAGAACCGAACTGCCGGTCGTCATCACGTCCTCGACCACGGCCACGCGCCAGCCGGGTTCGAGTCGGCCTTCGATGCGCTTCTGCGTTCCGTGAGTCTTGATTTCTTTACGGACGCAGAAGCCTTCCAATCGGCGACCGGCCAGGTGATACCGATACACCGTGGCGGTAGCCAGGGGAAGCGCCCCGATCTCTGGCCCGCCGACGGCGTCGAGGTTCCAGTCGGCCGTCAGATCGTAAAGCAGATCGGCGATCAGCGGCGTGGAGTCCGACGACATGAGGATCATCTTGCCGTCGATGTAGAAATGGCTTTTCTGGCCCGAGGCCAGCGTCACTTCGCGGAAAATCAAGGCCCGCTGTTTGAGGAGTTCCAGGAGCCGGGCGCGTTTGTCCAGGGAAGTCGGCAACTGGCTCATGATCGTCCTTTCGGCACGGGCGGCAGGGACCGGCGTGCGTTCAAACGGTGTCGAGACGCCGGAGAACGCCCTTGACGACGGCCCGCAGCTTCGGCTCGGCGGCGTTGGCTGTGGCGATGATGTCTGGCACCGACGCTGGTTCCAGAGCATCGGGCAGACACATATCGGTAATCACGGAGAGGCCCAGCGTCCGCAGTCCGCAATGAACGGCGACGATGACCTCGGGCACCGTGGACATGCCGACGACGTCCGCCCCGATGCCCCGCAGAAAGCGGTACTCGGCCCGGGTTTCGAGGTTGGGTCCGGGCACGGCCACGTAAACGCCGGTGTGACACAGGATGCGCTCCTCCAGTGCCACCTGCCGGGCCAGGGCGAGCAGTTTGCGGTCATACGGTTCGCTCATGTCCGGGAAACGCGGACCGAGACGGTCATCGTTTTTGCCGATAAGCGGGTTGTCGCCCATGAGGTTGATGTGGTCCTCGATGAGCATCAGATCGCCCTTGGCGAACTGAGGATTCATGCCTCCGCAGGCGTTGCTGACGATGAGGAAGCGGCAGCCCAAGGCCCGCATGACCCGGACCGGGAAGGTGATCTGCTTGAGCGTGTAGCCTTCGTAGGCGTGAAACCGACCCTCCATCGCCACAACGGTCTGACCGGCAAGCCGACCGCCCAGCAGTTGCCCAGTGTGGGTGATCACCGTGGATTCCGGGAAATGGGGAATCTGGTTGTAGGGGATGACGGCCTCTTTCTCGATTTCCTCGCCGAACTTGCCCAGGCCGGTGCCGAGAATGAGGCCGACCGACGGCGAACCGTTCCATCGGCTGCGGAGGGCGGCAGCCGCTTCCTGAATCATGTCGTACAGTTCGAGCATGCTCGGTTTCCCCGGTTGTCTCGCTGATCTCGATGCCGTTTTTCGTCGCCTTGCAGCGTCCGGTCAGGATAGGGATACTATGCCTAAGGTCGCGGGAATGCAAGAATTCCACGGCAGTGCGGAGGGAAGACCATGCCCGCCAATCTGACTCCGCAATACTCGGAGGCGGAACAGGAGTACCGCAAAGCCCAGACGCCGGAACAGAAGCTCGCCTGCTTGAAAAAAATGTACGCCTTGCTGCCCAAGCACAAGGGCACGGAAAAACTCCAGGCCGACCTCAAGACCCGCATGAGCCGCCTGCGTGAAGAGCTGGAGCAGGCCAAGCACGCCGGCAAAAAGGGCGTCAGCTACAAGATTCCGCGGCAGGGGGCGGGTACGGTCATGATTCTTGGAGCGCCCAACGTCGGCAAGAGCCTTCTGCTCCGCCGCCTGACCAAGGCCACTCCCGAAGTCGCCCCGTATCCGTTCACCACCCGCGAGCCGCAGCCCGGCATGATGCCCTGGGAAGACGTGCAGGTGCAGCTCATCGACACACCGCCAATCACAAAAGACTTCATGGAAGGCTATCTGTCCAGTATGGTCCGCGGAGCCGATGGGGCCTTGTTGCTAGTCGATCTCAGCCACGACGATGGACCGACGCAGGCCGACGACGTGATCCAACGCCTCGCCGCGACCAAGACTCTGCTCGTGGGAGCCGATCGGCATCATGTTCCTGAAGACGAGGGCGAGGAGTTTGATGACCGCATCATGCGGGTCAAGACGCTCTTGGTCGCCAACAAGTGTGATCTGCCGGGTGCCGAAGAACGCCTGGAATTCGTCCGGGAACTGTACGGCGACCGCTACCCGATCCAGGTCATCTCGGCCGAAACGGGGCAGGGCCTGGAAGACTTGCGGACGGCGATCTACTGCATGCTCGACGTCATCCGGGTATATACGAAAGAGCCGGGCAAACCGCCCGACCTCAAGGCCCCTTTCACCGTCCCAGCGGGAAGCACGCTGCTGGACCTGGCCGGTCTGATTCACAAAGACTTCGCCGAAAAGCTCAAGCACGCCCGTATCTGGGGTACCGGCGTGTACGACGGCCAGACCGTTAAGCGGGACCATATTCTGCACGACAAGGACATCGTCGAACTGCACCTTTGATGCAGCGACAAAAGGGTGAGCCTGGCATCATTCCGGGTTGCAAGGGGCTGGGAATTGTCGGCTCAGGTCCTGCACTTCGCCGCGAATGCGTTCGAGCAGGCCCTCATCTTCCGGAGCGGCCAGGACTTGATCCATCCAGGCGGCGATCTGCCGCATTTCCGATTCCTTCATACCGCGGGTGGTCAGGGCCGGGGTGCCGATGCGCAGCCCGGAGGGATCGAGCGGCGGGCGGCGGTCGAAGGGGATGAGGTTCTTGTTGACCGTGATCCCGGCCCGATCCAGGGCCTTCTCCGCAATCTTGCCGGTCAGACCCCGAGGCGTGACGTCGGCCAGAAGTAAGTGGTTGTCGGTGCCGCCGCTGACGAGGCGAAAGCCGCGGCGCATCAGCTCCTCGGCCAAAGCCTGAGCATTGGCGATGATCTGCCGGGCGTAGTCTCGAAATGCGGGCTGCAAGGCTTCCTGGAAGGCGACGGCCTTGGCGGCGATGGCGTGCATCAGCGGTCCCCCCTGGACGCCGGGGAAAACTGCCGAGTCGATCTTCTTGGCCCACGCTTCCTTGCACAGGATCAGCCCGCCGCGGGGTCCCCGAAGGGTTTTGTGCGTCGTCGAGGTGACGAAGTCAGCCACGGGAATCGGATCGGGATGCAACTTCGCCGCCACCAGACCGGCCACATGGGCCATGTCCACCAAAAACAGTGCTTCCACTTCCCGGGCGATCTCGGCGAAGCGGGAGAAGTCGATCTGCCGCGGGTAGGCACTGGCCCCGGCGAGGATCATTTTCGGCCGGTGTTCCCGTGCCAGCTTCGCCACCTGATCGAAGTCGATCCGTTCGGTTTCGGGGTGGACGGTGTAGCCGACGACGCGGAAGTATTTGCCGGAGAAGTTGAGCTTCATGCCGTGGGTGAGGTGGCCGCCGTGGGCCAGGTCCATCGCCAGGATGGTGTCGCCGGGCTGCAAGGCGGCCAGATAGACGGCCATGTTGGCCTGCGCCCCGGAGTGCGGCTGGACGTTGGCATGTTCGCCGCCGAACAGCTGCTTGAGGCGCTGAATGGCAAGCCGTTCCGCCACGTCCACGAATTCGCAGCCGCCGTAGTAGCGTCGGCCCGGGTAGCCCTCGGCGTATTTGTTGGTCAGTTCGGAGCCTTGCGCCGCCAGCACGGCCGGGCTGGCGTAGTTTTCGCTGGCGATCATCTCCAGGCCCTCTTGCTGGCGACGCCGTTCGCCCTGAATCGCCTGCCAGATTTCCGGGTCCGTCGTCCGCAAGCTGTTCATGCTTCGCCTCGCTCTCCGCAACCCCGAGTAGGCCGCTTTTCCAAGGACGGCTTCGGTTCCGGGTGCGGTTCCATTACAATACGCTGAGAGCACTGGGCCTTCAAACATCCTGGCCGGAGTGAGAGAGGGAGACACATTCATGACCGAAAGCACCCCGGAGGACATCGTTCGGGTGGCGACGGCTCGCAATCCGCAGGAAGCCTACCTGTGGCGGGATGCCCTGCTGGATGCCGGCATAGCGGCCCGGGTGGTCGGCGACATTCTGGAAGGCGGTTTCGGGGGACTCAACCCGACCGCTCCCGAGGTCTGGGTTCATCGCCGGGATCTGGAGAAAGCCCGCAAGATTCTCTCGGCCCATCCGACCTCCGGCATCTCCGAAGACGAATCCACATGACCCCTGCCGCACCGAGCGAGTCTGAATCGGGAGGTTGGCGATGAACGAAGCCGTTCGGCTTCTGCGTGATCTGGTCCGCATCCCGAGCATCAATCCGATGGGCCGCCCCTTCTCCGGACCAGAGTATCTCGAAACCCGGCTGACGGCCTATCTGGAGCAATTCTTCCGCGATCTCGGAGTTCGTTACGAACGCCAGCCGGTGGCCCCGCATCGGGACAATATTCTGGCCTATTACGAGGCTCCCGGCGCCGTCGAGACGCTGCTCTTCGAAGCCCATCAAGACACCGTTCCGGCGGAGAACATGACCATCGATCCGTTTGGAGCGGTGATCGAGAACGGACGGCTGTACGGCCGAGGAGCCTGCGACATCAAGGGCGGGTTGGCGGCGATGCTGGCTGCATTCGCCCGGTTGGTGCGGGAAAAGCCGCGGCACGGACAGTCGGTCGTCATGGCTTGTGCCGTGGACGAGGAGTTTACCTTTCGAGGCATCACGGAGATCGTGCTGAGCGGGTTGCGGCCTGATTTCGCTGTGGTGGCCGAGCCGACCGGGCTCGACATCGTGCATGCCCACAAAGGCGTGGTCCGCTGGAACATCAGGACCGCGGGCCGGGCCTGTCACAGCTCCCAGCCCGAAAACGGCATCAACGCCATCTACCGCATGGCCAGATTGCTGCGGGGAATCGAGCAATATGCCGCCCAGCTTTCGGAAGAACGGGTAGACTCGCTGCTCGGCCCGGCCACTTTGAGCGTCGGCCGCATCGAAGGCGGAACCAGCGTCAACGTGGTGCCCGACTGGTGCCGCATCGAACTCGACCGCCGGGTGGTAGGCGGAGAGAATGCCGTCCGCGCTCCGGAAGAACTCGCCGCTTATCTCCGCAGTCTGCCCGACGTGGACTTCGACTTCGAGACCGAGCCGCCTTGGATGTGCAAGCAGGCCCTGGAGCCGAGGGGGAACGAGGAACTCGTCCGCCGCCTGGGTCGAGCCATCGACAGGGTGCGGGGCCGGCATGTGGTCCGGGCCGTCCCCTTCGGCACCGACGCCAGCACCCTGGCCGAAGCGGGTATTCCCTCCGTGGTCTTCGGCCCGGGAGACATCGCCCAGGCCCATACCCGCGATGAGTGGGTCTCGGTCGAGGAAGTCGAGCAGGCCAGCGCAATCCTCTTCCATCTGGCCGCTCGGGAGTGACATCCGTCCGTCAAACCAGCGTGCCCTTGGTGGACGGCACGCCGACGCGGCGCGGATCTGGTTCGCTCGCCATCCGCAAAGCCCGGGCTGTGCTCTTGAACACCGCTTCGAGGATGTGATGGCTGTTGCGGCCATAATGGCACAGAACGTGGAGATTCATCTGCCCGTTGACGGCGACGGCCCGCCAGAACTCTTCGGCCAGTTCGGTATCGAAATCACCCAGCCGAACCGCCGGCACTTCCGCCTTCCAGACGAAAGCGGCCCGTCCGCCCAGGTCCACGGCCGCCGTCACCAGCGTTTCATCCATCGGCAGCGTCATGCAGCCGTAACGCCGGATGCCGCGCTTGTCGCCCAGCGCCTGCGCCATCGCCTTGCCGAAACAGATGCCGACGTCTTCCACCGTGTGATGCCCGTCCACGTGCAGGTCTCCCTCGGCCTCGACGGACAGGTCGAAGACGCCGTGCCGGGCCAGAAGATCGAGCATGTGGTCGAAAAAGCCGATGCCGGTGCGGATCTGGGCCTTGCCGGTGCCGTCGAGGTTGAGCATCAGGCGAATGGCCGTTTCGGACGTCGTCCGTTGAACGGTAGCAATTCGCGGCGAATCGCGGTCGGCCGGCGGTTCGTCGAAGGGATCAGAAAGCTGCGATTGAATCGGATCCATGAAGTCCTCCCCGAAGCAGTCGGCTTTTTCAACTTACAGGCTGCGATTCCGGGATGCAATTTGAACCGCACAATTCCTTGCCCGACAGGGAAGGGCCGATAGCATCGCTTTGCGAACGCTTGAATCCGCTTCGCCTTCCCGTAGGACAATCCGAAGCGCGCCCGAAACCGGCCCGGCTTGATCGAGTCGGGCCGATCGCTGTAAACTTCGCCGAAATGTCGTCCGGTTCCTGAACCCGAAACCGACGTATGCCGAAACGCACCGACCTGCGGAAGATTCTGCTCATCGGCTCCGGCCCGATCGTGATCGGCCAGGCTTGCGAGTTTGATTACAGCGGCACCCAGGCTTGCAAGGCCCTCCGCGAAGAGGGCTACGAGGTAGTGCTGGTCAACTCCAACCCGGCTACCATCATGACCGATCCGGAGATGGCTGACCGCACCTACATCGAACCGATCACCTGGGAAATCGTCACCCAGATCATCGAGGCCGAGCGGCCCGACGCGCTCCTGCCGACCCTCGGCGGCCAGACCGGACTGAACACGGCGATGGACCTGGTCCGGCACGGCGTGCTGGACCGGTACGGCGTCGAAATGATCGGGGCCAACGCCGAGGCCATCGAAAAAGCCGAGGACCGCCAGCGCTTCAAGGATGCCATGCTGGAAATCGGCGTGGACGTGCCCCGCAGCGGTCTGGCCCGTTCCCTGGCAGAGGCCCAGCAAATCCGCGAGCAGGTCGGCCTGCCCTGCGTGCTGCGGCCCAGCTTCACCCTCGGCGGCACCGGCGGCGGCATCGCCTACAACCGCGACGAGTTCAACGAACTGATCTCCCACGGCCTCGACCTCAGCCCCGTCCACAGCGTCCTGATCGAGGAGTCGGTCATTGGCTGGAAGGAGTTCGAGCTGGAGGTCATGCGGGACGGCGCGGACAACGTCGTCATCGTCTGCTCCATCGAGAACCTCGACCCGATGGGCGTCCACACCGGCGACAGCATCACCGTCGCTCCGGCCCAGACACTCACCGACAAGGAGTACCAGCGGATGCGCGACGCTGCCATCCGCATCATCCGCAAGATCGGCGTCGAGACGGGCGGCTCGAACATCCAGTTCGCCGTCCACCCCCAGACCGGCCGCATGGTCGCCATCGAGATGAACCCGCGCGTCAGCCGGTCCAGCGCGCTGGCCTCCAAGGCGACCGGCTTCCCTATCGCCAAGATCGCCGCCAAGCTGGCGGTCGGCTACCGCCTCGACGAACTCCGCAACGACATCACCCGCGAAACCCCGGCCTGCTTCGAACCGACCATTGATTACGTCGTGGTCAAGGTGCCCCGCTGGGCTTTCGAGAAGTTCCCCGACGCCGACCCGACCCTCACCACTCAGATGAAATCGGTCGGCGAGACTATGGCCATCGGCCGGTCGTTCAAGGAGGCGCTTCAAAAGGCGCTGCGGGGCCTGGAAACCGGCCGGTTCGGTATCGGCTGCGACCGCAAGGACCGCTGGGACACCGACGACCCGCCCAGTCGTCAGGAGATCGTCAGCAAGCTGATCACGCCCAATGCCGAACGCATCTGGTACATCCGCTACGCTCTCAAGGCCGGCATGTCGGTGCAGGAAATCCACGAAGCCACCCGCATCGACCCGTGGTTTCTCAACCACATCGCCGACCTCGTCGTTCTGGAAGACCGGCTGGCTGCCTGCCCCGGCCTCGAAGCGGCCGACGCGGAATTACTCCGCGAGGCGAAACAAAGCGGGTTTTCCGACATGCAACTGGGCCATCTGTGGGATGTCAACCCGGGCGAGGTCCGGCGTCATCGGCTGAGTCTCGGCGTCAAGCCGGTCTTCAAATGCGTGGACACCTGCGCCGCCGAGTTCGAGGCCTACACGCCGTACTACTACTCGACCTACGAAACACCGATGAAGCGGCTCCACTCCGCCGAGCGCGGCTCCGCTGACGCGGGCCTTCTGGAAAGCGAGGTGCGGCGAGGCAGTGGCAGGCCGCGGATCATGATCCTCGGCGGGGGTCCGAACCGCATCGGCCAAGGGGTCGAATTCGACTACTGTTGCTGCCAGGCCGCCTTCGCTCTCCGCGACGCCGGCTTCGAGACCATCATGGTCAATTCCAATCCGGAAACGGTCTCGACCGATTACGACACCAGCGACCTGCTCTTTTTCGAGCCGCTCACGGTCGAGGACGTGCTCAACATCTGCGACGAGGTGCAGCCGGACGGCATCATCGTCCAGTTCGGCGGGCAGACGCCGCTGAACCTGGCCCGTGCCCTGGCCAACGCCAGCGCGCCGATCATTGGCACCAGCGTCGAGAGCATCGAGATTGCCGAGGACCGTGGGCGGTTCAACGACCTCGTCCAGCGGCTCGGCTTGCGGCAGCCGGAAGGAGGGACGGCCCTCGACGTGCAGCAGGCCATCCAGATCGCCCGGCGGATCGGCTTCCCGGTGCTGGTCCGGCCCAGCTTCGTGCTCGGCGGTCGGGCGATGGAACTGGTTTATACCGAGGACCAGCTGGCGCAGTACATGGCCCGTGCTCTGGAAGCCTCGCCGGGCAAGCCGGTTCTGATCGACAAGTTCCTCGAGTCGGCCATCGAGGTTGATGTCGATTGCCTCAGCGACGGGGAGCGGACGTTGATCGGCGGCGTGATGCAGCACATCGAGTACGCCGGGATTCACTCCGGCGACAGCGCCTGCGTCATTCCGCCCTACAGTCTTTCGGACGAAGTGGTCGAGGAGATCAAGCGGCAGACCCGCGCCTTGGCCCGAGAACTGCGGGTCAAGGGCCTGATGAACGTGCAATTCGCGGTCGGTCGGGACGGTTATGTGTACGTCCTGGAGGTCAATCCGAGGGCCAGCCGCACGGTCCCGTTCGTCTCCAAAGCCACCGGCATCCCTCTGGCCCGCTACGCCGCCCTGGTCATGGTCGGCAAGACGCTCCAGGAACTCGACCTGACGCAGGAAGTCACGCCGCGACACTATTCGGTCAAGGAGAGCGTCTTCCCCTTCAGCAAGTTTCCCGGGGTGGACATCATCCTTGGGCCGGAGATGCGTTCGACCGGCGAGGTCATGGGCATCGACGACGACTTCCCGATGGCCTTCGCCAAAAGCCAACTGGCTGCCAACACGCCGCTGCCGCTGTCCGGCACGATCTTCGTCTCCGTGGCCGACCGGGACAAATTGGATGTCATCCCCATCGCCCGGGAACTGGCGGCGCTGGGCTACAAGCTGACTTCGACTCGTGGCACGGCTCGGACGCTGCGGCAAGCGGGTATCGCCGTCGAAGAGATTCCCAAGATTCAGGAAGGCCGTCCGAACCTGCTCGACCTGATGAAGAACGATCAGATCGCCCTGATCATCAACACGCCGACCGGCCGGGGCTTTCGCAGTGACGAGAGCCGCATCCGCAGCGCCGCCGTGGCTCGGGGCGTGACCTGCATCACGACCCTGGCCGCCGCCCAAGCCGCTGTGCAGGCTTGCCGGGCGCTCAAGCAGCGGAAATTGACCGTGACGGCGCTTCAGGATCGCTTTTCTGATGCTCGGGAAAGTGCGATCCGAGCCGCGACTGCCAAGGAGCGGTAAGCAACCCGCTCCCTGGCGGTCGCGGCTCGGAAAAGAGATCTTCGCGGCTCGCAGAGAAGAGATCAAGAATCGGATCACGGAAGGACGGGGCCGATCATGCCGTGCAGGACGCCGCTGAACCAGATCGAAGCGCGCCGCATCGCCCTCATCAAACCCAGCGCACTGGGCGACATCGTTCATGCCCTGCCGGTGCTCTCCGCCCTGCGAACCCGCTTTCCTCAGGCCGAGATCGTCTGGGTCGTCCATCGCAGCTACGCCGACCTCCTGGAGGGCCATCCCGATCTGAATGCTGTGCTGAGCTTCGATCGCGCAGGCAAACGCCGACTCACCGCGCTTGCGGAATTGGTCCGCGTCATGTGGGAACTTCGACGGCGACATTGCGATCTGGTCATTGATCTGCAAGGGCTGTTGCGCACGGGGTTGATGACGGGCCTCAGCGGCGCTCCACGCAGAATCGGACTGTTCTCGGCTCGGGAAGTCTCAGCCTGGGCCTACACGGATTGTCTGCACGATCCGCTGGGCCGGACGGTGGAGCAGATGCACGCCGTGGACCGCTATTGGCTGGTGGCAGAAGCGCTAGGCGTGGGGCACCTCCCCAAGCGCTTCGTCATCCCCATCGGCCAGGTAGAGCGGACCTGGGCCGAGTCCCGGCTGTGCGCTCTGCCCCGGCCGTGGATCATGGTCCACCTGGGCACCCGCTGGGAGACCAAGCGGTGGCCCGTGCAGCACTTTGCCGATTTATGCCAAAGAGCGCAACGCAGCTTCGGCGGCAGCGTGGTTGTCGTCGGCTCCCGAAGCGAATCGGCCTTGGCCGACGACTTCTCACGCTGCTTCACCGGACCGCACTTGACTCTGATTGGCCAGACGACACTGAAGCAGCTGGCCGCCGTGCTGGAGCGGGCCGATATCATGCTCTCCAACGACAGCGGCCCGCTGCACCTGGCGGCGGCCCTGGGCCGTCCGGTCGTGGCCCCGTTCACTTGCACGAGCATCATCCGGACCGGACCCTACGGGCAGCTGGCGAACGCAGCGGCTACGCGGGTCTGGTGTGCGGCCAGCTACCGCAAACGCTGTCGCCGACTGGACTGCATGACCGAACTGACTCCAGACCGCTTGTGGCCGATTCTGGAAAGGCATCTGCTCGTATGGCATCGGCAAATCGCTTGACGATGAAGCGTCTGATCCTGGCCAGTGCTTCCGAAGGCCGACGCGATCTGCTCCGCCGGGCCGGCTTCGAGTTTGAGGTCATGCCGTCGGGCGTCGAGGAGCCTGAGGGCAAAGGCGTCACCGATCCGCGAGCCTTTGTCCACCAAGTCGCCTGGATGAAAGCGGCGGCGGTCGCGGCGAAGGTGTGCGAGGGTATTGTGCTGGCAGCCGATTCGGTCGGCTGGCAGGGCGGACAGATCATCGGCAAGCCGACCGACCGGGACGACGCCCGCCGCATTCTTCAGCGACTGTCGGGGACCACGCATGAGTTGTGGACCGGCGTGTGCCTGTGGCTGCGCCCCGACGACGTGCAGGTGTGTTGGCAGGAACGCAGCCTCGTCCACATGAAGGCCCTGTCCGATGCCGAGCTGGAAGCTTATCTCGACACCGGCGCCTGGGAAGGCAAGTCCGGGGCCTATGCCATTCAGGAAGCCGGCGATCCTTTCCTGACCGTTCTGGAAGGAACCATTAGCAACGTCGTCGGTCTGCCCGTGGAAACCCTGTCCGGACTTCTTTCACTGACAGAAAACTTTGCTGGCAGCAGAAAGCTTATCAAAGATTTGAAAGCCACTCGCGCTTAAGCTATATAGCAGTAAGCCGTCTTTTAATGGGCATCGGCGAGAAGAACACCCCCCGGACTTCTCGCGGTCCAGGATTCGTCCCAGGCGGCCGGAAAGGGCACGGAAGCCGACCTGGCATCCCGTTCCTGCCCGGTTTTTGCGAGGGGTACCCGTCCGTGGCCGACAACCGCTGTTCTCTACTCGTCGTTGACGACGAGCGGCACATTCTCAACACGCTCCACACTTGTCTGAGCAAGGAGTTCGACGTCCGCACGGCTGCCTCAGCGGAGGAAGCGATGGATCGCATTGCGGAAGCGGTGCCCGACATCATTCTCAGTGATCAGCGCCTGCCTGGAATCAGCGGCGTTCAATTGCTCGAATGGGTCCGCCAGCACCACCCCAAGACCGTCCGCATGCTCATGACAGGTTACGCCGAGCTGGAAGACGCCGTTCAAGCCATCAACCGCGGCAACGTCTATCGCTATCTCTTCAAGCCGTGGCGTCTGGATGAACTCGTCGGCGTACTTCGGGATGCCGCCCACGCTTTCCGCCTCGAGCGCAGCAATCAACTCCTGCTGGAAGAACTGCGACGGCTCAACCTCGAACTGGAAAAGCACAAGCAAGAGCTGGAAAAACGCAACGAACAATTGCAACGGCTCAACGAGGAGCTGGAATCCCGCGTGAGCGAACGGACCCGGGAGCTGGAGCAGAAGACTTCGGTTCTGGAACGGCTGGCGTTGACCGATGAACTGACCGGCCTGCCCAACCGCCGTGCTCTGGAGCAGATTCTTCACTCCGAAATCCGCCGACGCGCCCGCTACCCGTCGCCTCTGGCCGTGGGTTTGATCGACGCCGACCACTTCAAGGACATCAACTCTCTGTACCACCACACAGGGGGAGACCAGGTGTTGATCTGCCTAGGCAAGACGCTCAATTCCTCGGTGCGGAGCGTGGACACGGTGGGACGCATCGGCGGCGAGGAGTTTCTGGTCGTCGCTCCGCAAACCGATTCCGATGGAGCTCGCAATCTCGCCGAACGCATCCGCAGCGCGGCCGAGAACATGACGGTGGAGCATCACGGCCACAAGATTCACGTCACGGTCAGCGTCGGCATGGCGGTGCTGGAGGCCGACTGTCACATGTCGGCCGATCAGTTGTGGCACGAAGCAGCGGTGGCCCTGTCCGAAGCCAAGGCCCGGGGGAGGAATTGCTGCGTCGTCCGCGCCGCTGAAGGACCGGTGCCGCGCGCCACAGCCTCGCATCCCGCACCAGCCTTGACATAAGCCTCAGCGAGAAGCTACGCTACAGGTCAGCGTGAAGCATTTCTGCCATTTTTGCACAGACTGGATTTCCTCTTTAAGTCTGCCATTATGGCGTGTTTGACGCGGGCGCGGAATGTTGCGCGACTCGCAAGGCGTGTTCGTACTCATCCGGCGTGTTGACGTTGCGCAAACTCAGAAGCTCTGGATCGACCTCGGCGATTTGTTGCGCGGTGAGGTATCGGGTCGGCATCAGATCGCACAAAAAGACCGGCCGCAAGCGACGCTCTCGAAGCAAATGTTGCGTGCTCGCCAGACATTCGATCCCATAAGCCGCTGCCAGAGGGTGAAGCCTGCCTTCTACTTGCGGAATGACAATGGAGGCGTAAGGCAGTTCCGCGAGCACTCGGCGAATAAACGCCGGTTGCAGGAAGGGCACGTCACAGGACGAAACAAATGCCGCATCTGCTTTACCGACAAGGGCTTCCAATCCTCCGACTAATCCGGACAAAGGCCCCAGACCCTCTTCCTGGTCGCGAAGGACCTCGACGTCGGCGGGCAATTGCGGAAGATGTTGCGCGGGAGCCGCGACGACGACGACCGGCTCGACGACCTGCTTCAGGATGCGGACGACCCGCTGGAGGAGGGTCTCGTTCCCGAACATCAAGTGGGCCTTGGACTTGCCCATGCGAGAGCTGCGTCCGCCGCAGAGTACGATGCCGCCGATCCGATCTCTGCGAAGCATCGGGAAGTCGTCCAACTGCAAACTGGAAATTGTTGCGCGAGGTACTTGTCCGGTTTCGTCCCAATTGCGCCTCTGGTAATAAGCCCGGACCATTTCGGCCAGCCGATCCGGCGACAGCCGGGCGCCGGCGGAAACTCCGTCCGGCAACGGCTCGGAGAGAAAACGTCCCGGCAGCGTGTCTTCTTTTGCCGTCCAGCCTTCGCGGAGGTTGTACAGTTTCTTGGCGGTCACGATCCGACGCGCGGTGGTCCGCAATTCCTCGGCCGTCACGTCCCAGCCGGTCACCAACCGCAGCAGCTGGGCCGATTCCGACCACAAATCCGAGAACACCCCGCGGAGGAACTTGCAC
Organism: uncultured Planctomycetota bacterium; assembly: GCA_937944855.1. Lineage (GTDB taxonomy): Bacteria > Planctomycetota > Planctomycetia > Gemmatales > HRBIN36 > JANWWR01. The sequence continues at coordinate 49,104 of CALFAY010000010.1, read as the reverse complement.
AGGATCAGCGAATCGAGCAATGCTGCGCGGTCTTCGGTCTCGATGGCATGGCGAACCGAATCCGGCGAAGCGTGAAAGCGGTCGGCTTCCGGGGAGAAATCGGCCTCGTAGGCTCCCGAGCGGTTGTGATCGGCACCGCGACTGGCGACTGCCAGTCCGAGGGCCATCGTCTGAAGTCCCCGCGGTTCGTAACCGGGCATCTCCAAGCCTTTCACCTGCGGAGCGATGGCCAACGCTTCCGGTCCCAGCTCCTCAGCCAGGCGTCGGCTTCCGTCAGCTAGCCTGTCGCCCAAGCCGCGCCGACAGACGATCTCTTGCAGCGTTCGCATCAGAGCCTCGTTGCAACCGAACCGAAGATGAGGTGCATCGAGCCAGCCACGCTCGGCACATTCCATCGCAAAGGCGATGGTCGCTCCGGCCGAGATGGTGTCCAGGCCTTGCTCATCGCAGTAGCGGGCCGCTCGCAGCACCAGGTCGGAATCGCCGATGCCGCACAACGGCCCCAGGGCGAAGGCGGTTTCGTACTCGAGCCGAACGCCGCCTTGTGCGGTCGGGTAGATGTGTTCACAGCCGATGGTGCAGGCCGCACAGCTTTCCCGCACCTTTTCTTTTCCGGTAAGCGAATGGGAGAAGCCCTCCGATCCCGCAACCGGACGTTCCGGGGATAGAGCTTCTGCTTCTTCAAAGGTGTTTTTTTGGAAATTGCGTGTCGGAAGGACGGCCAGACGATTGAACACAAGAAGATTCGCCAAGGTGCCCAGTTCCCGGTATTTGGCCGTGGCTGGGCCGAACGAGCGGGCCGACAGGTCCCGGGCGGCGGCGACGACACCTTCGGGATCCGCCAACGTCACCCGCCGCGTGCCCGCAACGGCGATGGCTTTGAGCTTCTTTGCTCCCATCACCGCTCCGAGTCCGCCCCGCCCAGCGTGGCGGTTGCCGTGGCTGATCGTGGCGAAGCGTACCAGGTTCTCTCCGGCGGGGCCGATGACCGCGAACTGGAAACGTGGACCAAGCCGTTGCCGCAGCGCTTCCTCCGTGGCCGAACAGGTCAAACCCCAGAGGTCTTCAGCCGTTTCCACCCGGACATGGTCGTCGTCCACGATCAGAACCGAGGGCCGCGGACAGGCTCCGGTCACCACCAGAGCATCCATGCCGGCGCGTTTCCCGGCTAGGGCGAAATGCGAGGAAGCCAGGGCGTCATTGAGCCGATTCGTCAACGGCGATTTAGCGACGACGGCGAACTTGGCCGAAGTCGTCAACGGCGTGCCGACCAACGGGCTGAAGACGAACAGCAGCGGGGCCTGCGGGTCAAATGGATCAAGCCTAGCAGGAGACTCGCAGGCCAGAAGCCACGTGCCCAGACCGACACCGCCGACGAACCGCCGGAGAACCGATTCTTCCAGCGGCTTCCGCTCGGCCGAACCGTCGTCGAGCCGCACCTGGAGATAGCAGCCGTGATATCCGTGCATGGGGCACCGGAAGGACCATGCTTCCCGCTCGCCGCTGGGGATTCAGCCGCCGGCATCCGCACCAAGGATCAATACATGATCGCCGGTTTGCAGGAAACGAGACAAGTCCGTGACGAACTCGCGGCCATTGATGCTGACCAGGTAGGCCGGGTGGATCCGGCCGTCGTCGCCGATCAGCGGATCGAGAGCCGGGCAGGCACGCTGCACCGCTTCGAGCGCCTGACGAAGCGTGTCGGCGTGAACTTCCAGCGACGGTGTTCCCGACCGCAGCCGAGCCACCCCGTAAAACTCGATCTCGACCCCGGACATCATGACCGTCTTTGCTCAATGATGTGCGGAAGGGCCGTGCCCTGCCTCCCGGCCGTGTACCTGATGATGTCCGTGCCCGTCATGGCCGTGACCAGAATGTCCGTGCTCATGATGGCCGTGCCCCTCCGCCAAGGCTGCGGCGGCCAGTTGTGGCGGCTCAGCCGGTTGCCAGCCCAACACGCCCTGAAGCCATCCGCACAGCAACATGCTCAGGACCGCGATCGTCACCGCTCCCAGTTGCCACCAGGGCGAACCGATCTCGACGCCGAGAACCGTCTGCGGAAGCGGAACCACCATCGTCAGCGCCATGGCCACGATCAAGGCGATCAAGACCACTGGGGCCCAGCCGCCGTGAGCCAACGTCGGCCAGAACTTCCGCCAGTCGGTCGCAAAAAGCCACCAGGCGAGCCAGAAGATCACGGGACTCAGCACCAGGGCGGTATACGCCAGCAGAACCGCCAATCGGACCAGCGCCGTCACCAGAAGCCAGACCTGTTCGAGGAGTTCCATGCTCGCCGGTCTCCCGCTCTTACTTGAAAAAAATGACACAGTTGCGATACTGCGCCGGCCTGGAGTTGTCAATCAGCGATGTGCCAGGAACGCTTGTTTGGCGTACCCGATGGTGCGACGACGGCTACAATGCTGTTGAAGAAAACCGATCGGAGGGCGTCAGCAACCGACATTGCGAGCGGAGGGCGTCAGCCCTCCGATCTTAAGGAATAAACAATGACTCACCCCTTGCACCGTATCCGCGACAAGGTCGAAAACGGCAAGCGGCTTTCGTTCGAGGATGGACTGTACCTCGAAGAACAAGCCGACCTGTTCACTCTGGGCGAACTGGCCAACCTCGTCCGGGAACGGAAAAACGGCAAATTCACCTATTACAACGTCAACACCCACCTCAATCCAACCAATGTCTGCGTGTATCGCTGCACTTTCTGCGCCTTCCGGGCCGATCTGAAAAGCCCCAAAGGCTACGTCATGAGCGATGAGCAGATCCTCGAACGGGCCGCCGAGGCCGACCGCCGGGGGGCGACCGAGATGCACATCGTCGGCGGATTGCATCATCAGTTGCCGTATGAGTGGTATCTCAACGTCGTCAAGCTCATTCACACCCACTATCCCCGGTTGCATCTGAAGGCGTACACGGCGGTCGAATGGGACTGGTTCCACAGGCTCACCGGGCGGTCAACCCGCGATCTGCTCGCCGAGTTCAAAGAGGCGGGCCTGGGCAGTCTGCCCGGCGGAGGAGCCGAGATTTTCCATCCTGAAATCCGGGACCAGATCTGCGAGCACAAGGCCGACACCGAAGCTTGGCTCCGCATCCACCGCGAAGCCCATCAACTCGGTCTGCGGTCCAATGCGACCATGCTCTACGGCCACATCGAAAAGCCGTACCATCGTATCGACCACCTGATCCGCCTGCGGGAACTTCAGGATGAAACCGGCGGGTTCCAGACCTTCATTCCGCTGGCGTTCCACCCGGACAACACGAAGCTGGCGGCCCAGCACAACATTCCTCGGCCCAGCGTCCTGACTGATCTGCGGGTCATGGCCGTCAGCCGGCTCATGCTCGACAACTTCCCGCACATCAAGGCGTACTGGGTTATGCTCGGAATCAAGACCGCTCAACTCGCTCAGCACTATGGAGCGGACGACCTCGACGGCACCGTCGTCCACGAGAAGATCTATCACGACGCCGGCTCGGATTCGCCGCAAGAACTGACCGTGGCCGAGATCCGCCGTCTCATTGAAGAGGCCGGACGCATCCCGGTCGAGAGAGACACGCTCTACCGGGCTGTCAAGCGTGACGGCCAGCGCTGGGAAGCCAATGAGCCGGTCGAGGCGGTGGCGTGATCACGCCGATCGCCCTTCCAGCGGCATTCGTTCCCCGGTCGGATTCGCTTCAGGAAAAATGATCAGGCATGGCACGCTTCTTCCACTTCAAGACCCTGGAGGAAATCCGCGCCGCCTGCCGCTCGCTGCGTGCTGACCTGAGCTTCCGCGAAGCCCTGGAGCCGCTGTTCCAACCTGTGCAGGTCGGCCCGTTCCGCCTCGGCAATCGGCTCTGCATTCAACCGATGGAAGGTTGCGACGGCACCCTGGACGGCAAGCCGGACCAGTTGACTTTCCGCCGTTTCGAGCGCTTCGGGGCCGGGGGAGCCAAACTGATCTGGGGTGAAGCGACCGCCGTCGTTTCCGAAGGCCGAGCCAACCCGCGGCAACTCCTCATTAACGACGCCAATGCTGCGGACCTCGAACGGCTGCTGGAAACCTGTCGTCTAGCCCATCGGCAAGCGACGGGCAGCGATGCCGATCTGCTTGTCGGCCTGCAACTGACCCATTCGGGCCGCTACAGTCGGCCTCGGCCCGCGCCGGTGCGTCGGGATCCGCTGCTTGATCCGCTCACGCTGATTGATCCGAGCACGGGGCGCACCCTGGACGCTGATTACCCCCTGCTCAGCGATGACGACCTGAAACGCCTTGAAGATCGGTACGTCGCCGCCGCTGTGCTGGCGTGGCGGATCGGTTTCCAGTTCGTGGATCTGAAACAGTGTCACAGCTATCTGCTCAATGAACTGCTGGCGGCGCGGTCGAGGTCTGGCGAGTACGGCGGCAGCTTCGAGAACCGGACGCGGTTTGTGAGGAATGTCCTGGCGGGCATTCGGGCAGCCGCTCCCGGCCTGCTGTTGGCAACGCGGCTCAACGTCTTTGATGGGGTGCCGTACCGCATGACCGAACTGGCTAAGCGACTCGCTGCGGTGAACGGAGAGCCTTTGGGCTGGGGGGTCGCCGCCGAGGATTCCTTCCGGCCCGATCTCAGCGAACCGCTTCGCTGGATCGGGGAAATGCGGCAACTGGGCGTGATGATGGTCAATGTGACGGTCGGCAATCCTTATGCGTCTCCGCATCTGTTGCGGCCCTTCGAGTACCCCCCGCCGGACGGTTACGAGCCGCCAGAGCATCCGCTGCTCGGCGTGGCCCGGCATTTCGCCGTCACCGCCGAAGTGCAGAGGACCTTTCCCGATCTGGCCGTGGTCGGCAGCGGCTACAGTTACTTGCAGGAGTTCTGGCCGTATGCCGGGTCAGAGAACGTGGCCGAGGGACGGACGACCTTCGTCGGCATCGGTCGGGCGGCCCTGGCCCAGCCGGATTTCACCCTGCGACTGCTCTACGACGGCCGACTCGACCGGCGGCGCGTCTGTCGCACCTTCAGCTATTGCACCGCCTTGATGCGGGCCAAGAACCACCCGCTGGGCCAGTATCCGACCGGCTGTCCGCCGTTCGACAAGGAAACCTACGGTCCGATCTGGGACGACTTGCGGAAGTGCAGGGCTGAGACTCCTTGCTCTTTGGGAGCCTCTCCACCGGGAGATATGATACAATCGCCGTGAAAGCGTGTGGGACCAAGCCCGACGACATTACGCCGACACAAAGAGCATGTTCGAAGGCAAACAGATCGGCACGTTCAGGATCGAGAAGGAGCTTGGCTCCGGTGCGATGGGAGCCGTCTACCGCGCTTTCGATGAGCGGACAGGCCAACGCGTCGCCATCAAGTTCATTGCTCCGGGGCTGGGCGAGAACGACCGCATCTACCAGCGCTTCGAACGCGAAGCGAAAGTGCTTCAGCAACTCAAGCACCCCAACATCGTCCGCCGCATCGGCACCGGCAAGTATCACAAAACCCCGTTCTTCATCATGGAGTACGTGGAAGGCAATACGCTGGCCCAGGTGCTTGAGGAGCGGGGCAAGCTGCCCTGGGACGAAGTCATCGAGATCGGCAAGCAGATCGCTGCGGCCTTATATCACGCTCACTGTCTGGGCATCATCCATCGCGATCTGAAGCCGTCCAACCTGATGCTGACCAGAGAGGGCAAAATCAAGCTCACCGACTTCGGCATCGCCAAGGACCTCGACGCCGAGGCCCTGACGTCCGTCGGCTGCACAGTGGGCACGGCGGCGTACATGTCGCCGGAACAGTGCCAGGGCGTGCGCGATCTGACGCACAAGTCCGATTTGTATTCGCTTGGCGTCGTGCTCTATGAACTGCTCACCGGACGCAAACCCTACTACGCCGAGAATGTGATGGATATGTTCATGCTCCATGTCCGGGGCACGTTCGAGAGACCGTCCAGGTTTGTCCTCGACATCCCCGTCTGGCTCGACACCCTGGTTTGCCAATTGCTTGAGAAAGACCCGGACAAGCGGCCAGAAGACGCCCGCATGGTGGAAGTGGCTCTCGAAGAGGTGCGCCAGAGGGTCGAAGCGCAGGGGAGCGTCGGCGCGGCCGTGGCGGGCAAAGTGGCCTTACGGGCCAAGACCGCCGAAGACCGCCGAGCCGCCGAAACCTTGCTGGAATCCCGCAAACGCAGACGCAAGAAGAATCGCGGCCACTGGAGGACCCGGCTTCAGACCGCCCTGACCGCCGGCGGGCTGGCCCTGGCCTTGATCGCCGTCGTGGTTCTCCTCATCCTCGCCCTTCAGCCCGAAAGTCCGGAACAGGAGTACCGGGCAGCCGAACGTCTCGTCAACGAAGGCTTCAAGCTGCTCGACGGCGACGATCCGTCCGCTGCCAACGTGCCCTGGTACGACGCCCAACGCAAGCTGGAGAAGATCCTGGCCCGTCCCTCGCACCCCTTTGGCACCCAGGCTCAGGAGCAACTGGAGCTTCTTAAAGCCGGTGGCGACTATCTGAACGTGTTGCGGGCTGTCAAGAACAAAAGCGATTGGGGTCAGGTGGCCACTGAAGACGAAAGCGGCAAGCGGTTCGTGGAAACCTACGAACGCCTGATGCGGAGCTATCCGCCGGATCATCCCGTCGTGACCAAAGCCCGGGAAAAGCTCCAGCCGCTGCACGCCCCATATCTTTTTGCCGAAGCCGAGCGCCTGACCAGGATGGCCGGCGGTGATGGTCAGTCGCGCGCGTCCCCCGAGGACTGGAAACGGGCTTGGGAACTGGTCCGGCTGCTACATGAGCGGTACCCATCCAGCCTGGAAGCGAAAAAGGTTCCCGAAACCTTCGACTGGCTGCTGGCTTGGCGAGCTGCGGAGGAACAGCTTGATCGCGAGGCCCAGACCGGGGTCCCCCGCGTCCCAAGCTTATTGGATGCCGAACGGACAGCCCTCGACGCCCTGGCCGTGGAACGAAAAGACCCGGCGGCGGCGCGGACGATGTGGCAACAATTGGCCGAACAGCCGGTGCAAAAAAAAGAAGAGCGACCCTGGATTCGGCTGGCGCAACGCATGGTGAAGCGTCCGCCGCCGAAACCTGAAGCGGCTGCAAACCCGACTGACGCGCCCTAGGATGGTCAGGACGAGTCCCGGAATGTCAGCTACGTTGCAAGGGGAAGCAGATGGCCAAGCCGATTCGCGTCCGCAGTCGGGAGGCATTTGAACGGGCCTGTCGGGTCATTCCCGGCGGCGTCAACAGCCCCGCTCGCGCCTTCGGAGCCGTGGGTGGACAGCCTATCGTCATGGCCCGGGGCAAAGGGGCCTGTCTGTACGACGTTGACGGGAACGAGTATGTGGATTACGTCGGCTCCTGGGGTCCGCTCATCCTCGGCCATTGTTACCCGAAAGTGATGGAGGCGGTCGAAGAGGCGCTGCACGAGGGAACCACCTTCGGCGCGCCTACCGAACGGGAAACCGAATTGGCGGAACTCATCATCGCCGCCCTGCCGTCGGTCGAGATGGTCCGCATGGTTAGTTCCGGAACCGAAGCGAGCATGGCCGCCATTCGCCTGGCTCGCGGATTCACGGGCCGGGATCTGATTATCAAGTTCGCCGGTTGCTACCACGGCCACGTGGACGCCCTGCTGGTTCAAGCCGGCTCCAGTGCCACGACGCTGGGCGTTCCCAACAGCCCCGGCGTGCCTGCCGGCTGCACTCGGGACACGCTTTGTCTGCACTACAACGATGTCGAAGCAGTACAGCAGGCGTTCCAAGAGCACGGCGACAGAATCGCTGGAGTCATTCTCGAACCGATCGTCGGCAACATGGGCCTGGTCTGGCCGACGCGAGAGTTTCTTGCCGAACTGCGTCGGCTGACCGCCAAGCACGGCAGCCTGTTGATCTACGACGAAGTCATGACCGGCTTCCGGGTCGCTTACGGCGGGGCGCAGCAGGTGTTTAAATCGTTGGGGTGGGACGACGTCGGTTTGCCTGATCTGACCGTCCTCGGCAAGATCGTCGGCGGCGGCCTGCCTGTCGGAGCTTACGGCGGAAGAGCCGACATCATGCGGAAAGTTTCCCCAAGCGGTCCGGTTTTCCAAGCCGGAACATTGTCGGGCAACCCGCTGGCGATGGCGGCCGGGATCGCCACATTGAAGCAGTTGCGGGATCACCCGCCCTATGCCCGCCTGGAACAGGCGACAGCCCGGCTCTGCGACGGCCTGGCTGAGCGTGCCCGTAAGGTTGGCGTGCCTTATCAGATTCAGCGGGCTGGCAGCATGTGGACGTTGTTTTTCTCCGCCGAACCCGTGACCGACTACCGCTCCGCCTTGCAAGCCGATACGAAACGCTTCGCCCGCTTCTTCTGGGCGATGCTGGATCGGGGTATCTATCTGCCGTGCAGTCAGTTCGAGGCGGCATTCGTGTCCGCAGCTCATGGCGAGCACGAACTTGCCCGAACCGTCGATGCTGCCGAGCAGGCCCTGGCCGAGATCGCCGCCGAGCAACCACGGCACCCTTGACTCCAGCGATATGACGCGATCATACTGATGCCGTCTTGGATTTCAGAAGCAGCTCCCCATTCGAGGAATCGCCATGAGTTCGGCCCCTGACACGAAACCTTGTCCGTACTGCGGCGAGAAGATCAAGGTCACAGCGGTCAAATGCCGTTTTTGCGGGGAGTTCCTTAACAAGCCGCTGCCCCAAGCCGTGCCCGAGGAGGATGACCAGGCCGTCGAGGAGCAGGTCGAGTATGCCCCGGCTAGCCCTGCCGACCAGGTCCTCACCTGGATCGTGCCCATCCGCCGGAGCTTCTTCGCCATCATGGCTGGATATATGGGCATCCTCGCCCTGCTTCCGTATGCCTTCGTTCTGTTCGCCATTTTCCCAGGAGAAGCCCGGCGAGAGACGCTGCGGACGGTCATGTACCTGGGCATGGGGCTGAATCTGCTCTTCGCTTTTCTCGGCATCTTTCTGGGCATCGGCGGGATCGTGCTCATTCGTCAAGGGTCCAAGAAGGGCTTGCCGCGTTGCATCGTCGGCATCGTCGGCGGACTGCTTGGGGCCATTGTCTATCCCATCCTCGTCACCAATTTCATCGGCTGGTACGTCGGCTGGTGACGCGCAGAACGCAGGTCATGGCGGTTCTTACAAATCGTCCGCCTTGCTTTTGGAAGGTCTTGCAAAAACTCCGCGATTTGTTCCGCGCTGGGCATTCTCGGCTTCGGACCCAAATGGCGGTGTTTTCGCTTAGGATTTCCACAGATCGGCCGGATTCGACAGACACGCATTGAGACTGGCACGGGGCTTGCTTAGATGTCCCTTGTACCACAAAGCTAACCAGAGTTGCCTGTTGAGCGAGGAGGGCAAGCCGTGAGCCATCGCCGTACCGAACTGATTCTGCTCCGCAGCATCATGGAACGCATGGAAAGCTGCCTGGAGCAACTGGACTGGGCTGATGATCCCCACGCGGTTCATTACCTTGCGGAAACCATGCTCCGTGATCTGGAAGTGTCTCGGCGGCTGTGCGTGCAGGTGCATCGCCGGGCCAAACTGGCCGTAGTCAACTAAGCTCTCCCTCGGACCGACCCTTTCCCGGCAGGAGAGGGCGGAGCGACGGGCCGGATGTCCCCTTGGCAGGGCGACAACCGACGGCCAGGTCTTCGGTTTCCGCCTCTTGCCCGCTATATTGATCGTTAGGCTGCCAAGCGTTCCAAGCCTGCGATCCCCGCCAGAGGTGGACCATGCGTCGCTACATCAGCCTTCCAGTGTGGTTGGGAAGTGTCGCCCTGCTCGGATGGGTCGTTTTCCCCGTCGCCAACCCTCTCCCAGCGGGCGAGGGCAAGCGGGTGGATAACGCCTTGCCAGCGGGCCAGGGTAGGCCGAAAAGCCGCGACGCCGTGGACTACAACCGCCACGTCCGCCCGATCCTGGCCCGGAACTGCTTCGCCTGCCACGGCCAGGACGACGCCCACCGCAAGGCCGGGCTGCGGCTCGATGACCGCGATTCCGCCACCCGCGAACTGAAGACTGGCAACACCGCCATCGTGCCCGGCAAGCCGGACGAGAGCGAACTGATCCGCCGCCTCATCACCGACATCCCCGAAGAACGCATGCCGCCCGAGGAAACCGGCAACCAACTGACGCCGGATGAGGTAGCTACATTGCGGAGGTGGATCGAGCAAGGCGCCCGCTACGACCCGCATTGGGCCTTCGTCAAACCCGTTCAACCGGCCATTCCCGCCGTCCGCGATCTCTCCTGGCCGCGCAATCCGATAGACAACTTCGTGTTGGCTGAACTCGAAGCCCACGGCCGCAAGCCTAATCCCGAAGCCGATCCCTACACGCTCCTGCGTCGGCTCAGCCTCGACCTTCGGGGGCTGCCCCCGACGCCAGAGGAGGTGCAGGCGTTTGTCAATGATCCGTCTCCGGATGCCTATGAGAAATGGGTGGACCGCTTTCTCGCCGATCCCGCTTACGGCGAACGCTGGGCGCGGGTCTGGCTCGATCTGGCCCGGTATGCCGACTCGGCCGGGTACGGCTCCGATCCGCTGCGGACCATCTGGCGGTATCGCGATTGGGTCATCGACGCCTTTAACCGCAACCTGCCCTACGACCAGTTCACCATTGAGCAACTGGCCGGCGATCTGCTGCCCAACCCGACCCTGGACCAGAAGATCGCCACCGCCTTTCATCGCAACACCATGACCAACACGGAAGGCGGCACCGACGACGAAGAGTTCCGGGTCGCCGCCGTCAAGGATCGGGTGGATACGACCTTCCAGATCTGGATGGGCCTGACCATGGGCTGCGCCAAGTGCCACAGCCACAAGTATGACCCTATCTCGATGACCGAATACTACCGCGTCTTCGCTATCTTCAATCAGACCGCTGACAACGACCAGCCCAGCGAAGCCCCGGTCATTGCCGCTCCGACGCCGGACATCATTCGGCAAACTGAACGGATCGAGGCGCGCATCGCCGAACTGCGACGGGAGATGGAAAAGCCACGCTCCGACGTGGCCGAAGAGCAGGCCGCCTGGGAAGCCCGACTGCGTGCCGATGCCGATTGGGTCGTACTAAAACCCGACGAGGCCCGTTCGCACGGCGGAGCCACCCTGAAGCCGCTGGACGACTCTTCTCTGCGGGCCGAAGGACCCAACCCGGAGCGCGACACCTACACCGTCTCCGCCGTGACCACCTTGCCTGGCGTGACGGCCTTCCGGTTGGAGGTCATTCCAGACCCGACGCTTCCCAACCAGGGTGTCGGCCGGGCGTCCGACGGCAATTTCGTTCTCAGCCAGTTCATTGTGACTGCGGAGCCAGCCGACCGGCCGAACCAGAGGCCCATCGCCCGTTTCCTTCGCATCGAACTGCCCGGGCAGAATCGCATCCTCTCTCTGGCCGAGGTGCAGGTTTTCAGCGACGGCGTCAATATCGCTCTGAAGGGCGAAGCGAAGCAGTCGAGTACCGCCTTCGACGGCCCAGCGAAACTGGCTATCGATGGCAATACGGATGGCAATTACCAGAGCAAATCGGTCACGCACACCGATGCGGAAGCCAACCCGTGGTGGGAAGTGCGTCTGGCGGAAGCGGTGCCGATTGAGGAAATCATCCTGTGGAACCGCACCGACGGGGCCTTGGGCAACCGTCTGGCCAACTTCACGATCAGCCTTTTGGATGACGCGCGCAAAGTGGTCTGGCAGGAAACGCGGAGCGACTTCCCTAATCCGAGCATGACCTTGTCGCCGTCCGGCAAACGCAGCGTGAAACTGACCCGCGCCTTCGCGGATTTCTCGCAGTACGACTTTCCAATCACCGACGCCCTGACTGGCAAGGGTAAAGGCTGGGCCGTCGGACCGCTGGTTAAATCGCCCCACGTCGTCGTCTTCGTGGCCGACAGCCCCCTGCCGGACGCTTCGCAACGGCTCACGTTCCGGCTCGAACACCGGTACAGCCAGGCAGGGTTCAACGTCGGTCGGTTTCGGCTGTCCGTCACCAACGATGCCCGGGTCGTCGAACGCGCTGCCGTACCTAATGACGTGCTTGCCATCGTGGACACGCCGCCGCAGAAACGAACGCCGGAGCAGTCGGCGAAACTCGCCGCTTATTACCGATCCATCACCCCCTTGCTCAAGGCCTTACGGGACGAGATCGCTAAACTGGAGCAGTCTCGGCCCAAACCGCCGACCGTGCCGGTGATGCAGGAATTGCCGCCCAATCAACGCCGCACGACCCATGTCCTCATCAAGGGCAATCACCTGGTCAAAGGCGAGGTCGTCGAGCCTGGGGTGCCTGCCGCCTTGCACCCGCTACCTGCTCAGGGAGGCGGAGACATCGGTTCTCCCATACCCGGACAATCGCCGCAGTCTGCTCAACGAATCACCCGCTTGACGCTGGCCCACTGGCTGATGTCGGAGGACAATCCCCTGACCGCCCGTGTCGCTGTCAACCGCTGGTGGGCGCAGATCTGGGGCGACGGCCTGATGCCCAGCGAAGAAGACTGGGGCACGCAGGGCGACGTGCCGATCCATCCCGAGCTGCTCGACTGGCTGGCCGTCGAGTATCGCCGATTGGGCTGGGACACTAAGGCCCTGCTGAAACTGATCGTCACCTCGGCGACCTACCGCCAAAGCTCGAAAGTGACGCCGGAGATGCTCGCCACTGATCCGCACAATCGGCTGTTGGGTCGAGGCCCCCGTTTCCGCCTGGAGGCCGAAATGGTCCGCGATCAGGCTCTGGCTCTCAGCGGCATGCTTTGCCGCAAGATCGGAGGGCCGTCCGTCTTCCCGCCGCAACCGCCGGGCTTGTGGCAGGCCGCGTTCAACGGGGAGCGCACCTGGCCGACCAGCACCGGACCTGACCGCTATCGCCGCGGCATCTACACCTTCTGGCGACGAACCGTGCCCTATCCTTCGATGGCTACCTTCGACGCCACCAGCCGCGAAACCTGCACCATTCGCCGGGTGAGGACCAACACGCCGCTTCAGGCCTTCGTCACGCTCAACGATCCGGTTTACGTCGAACTTGCTCAGGCCCTGGCCCGGCGGATCGTGCGGGAGGGAGGCAATACGACCGAGGAACGTGCGCAGTTTGCCCTGCAGCTTTGTCTGGGCCGACCACCCCGGCGGGAACAGGTAGAGCAAATCGTCGCTCTGGTTGCTGCGGAACGCCACCATTACGCTCAGCTTCCGGACCAAGCCCGTAAACTGGCAACCGATCCGCTCGGCCCTCAGCCAGAGGGAGCTGATCCGGTCGAACTGGCCGCCTGGACCGTGGCCGCCAACGTGCTGCTCAATCTCGACGGCGTCTTGACCAAGAATTGAGAGGGAAGCCGCACATGCCGACCAACCCGCCGTCGGTCGAACGGCCCGTGACCGTGGCCGACTTCCAGACCGCCAAGAGCCAGGGCCGCAAGCTGGTCGTGGTGACGGCTTACGATTTTCCCACGGCCCGGCTGTGCGATCAGGCCGGCGTGGATGCGATCCTGGTCGGCGACTCCCTCGGCATGGTCGTGCAGGGGTATTCCGATTGCCTGAGCGTCACCCTGGACCAGATGGTTTACCACGCCAGCATGGTTTCCCGTGCCGTCCGGCGTGCGTTGGTTGTCGCCGATCTGCCCTTCATGACCTATCAGGCCAGCGTGCGGCAGGCGCTGAGCAGCGCCGGGCGATTGCTCAAGGAAGCCCGCGTCCATGCGGTCAAGCTCGAAGGGGGGGAACGCAGTCGAAAGACGATTCGTCGCCTGGTCGAAAGCGGCATTCCGGTCATGGGCCACGTCGGCCTGACGCCGCAATCGTATCATGTTCTGGGCGGCTATCGGGTGCAGCGGGACGAAAGTCGGCTTGTCGAAGATGCCCTGGCCGTCGAAGCGGCGGGAGCGTTCGCCGTGGTGTTGGAGTGTGTGCCTGCGGAAGCGGCTCGGCGGCTGACGGACCGACTGCGGATTCCGACCATCGGCATCGGGGCCGGGGCGGGCTGCGACGGGCAGGTGCTCGTCATTCATGACTTGCTCGGCCTTCACGACGGTGTCAAACCCCGCTTCGCCAAGGTTTATGCCGATCTCCGCGGCGAGATCCTGCGGGCCTTGAGCACCTACTGCCGCGAAGTCCGCGACGGCTCCTTCCCCGCCCCGGAACATGAATTCAAATAGCCCGAGCATGACCACCAACTCGATCGACCACGTATTTGCGAAACTGCGCCAGGATGGCCGTAAAGCCTTCATTCCTTTCCTCACCGCCGGCGATCCCGATCTGTCCGGGACAGGCCATCTGGTCGCCGAGGTCGTCCGCAACGGTGCGGACCTGGTCGAGATCGGCTTTCCGTACAGCGATCCGATTGCCGACGGGCCAGTGATTCAGTCGTCCTACACCCGTGCCTTGTCGCGCGGATTGAAGGTGGAGCAGGTTTTCGCAGCTACGCGGGAATGGGTTCAGCGGGCAGAAAATGTGCCCCTGATCGCGATGGTGTCCTACAGTATCATCCATCGCCGCGGCCCCGATCGCTTTCTCGAACAGGCCCGGGAAGCAGGTTACAGCGGACTGATCGTGCCCGACCTCCCAGCCGATGAATCGTCTGCTCTGGCCGACGCCGCCCGGCAACGAAACATGAAGCTGATCCAACTGGTGACGCCAACGACGCCGCGCGACCGGGCTGCCCACATCGCCCGACAATCGACGGGTTTCCTGTACTGTGTCAGCGTGACCGGCATCACGGGAGCACGCGATCAACTACCGCCGCAGTTGCTCGAACAACTGGCCTGGTTGCGGACGCAGACCGATCTGCCGCTGTGCGTCGGCTTTGGCATCAGCCGACCGGAGCACGTCGCCATGCTCCGCGAACATGTCGATGGGATCATCGTCGGCAGCGCGTTGGTAAAGCGGATCGAAGAAGGAGCGAACCGGCCCTGGCCGGAAGTGATCCAGGAAATCGGCCGGTTCGTCGCCAGTCTGGTGCAAGCCCTCAATCCGCCACGCTGAGCTTCACATCACCCGGTCCACGGCCTGGGCGACGCGACGACACTCCTGCATCAATTGGGCGAATTGCTCCGGGGTGAGGGTCTGGTAGCCGTCGCTGAGGGCCTTCTCCGGATGGGGATGCACTTCGACCATGAGACCATCCGCCCCGGCGGCGACGGCGGCCCGGCCCATCGCCGTGACCAGCGCTGCCTTGCCGGTGCCGTGGCTGGGATCAACGATCACTGGCAGATGCGTGTGCTGATGCAGATACGGCACGGTGGCCAGCGGCAGGGTGAAGCGGACATGATCTTCGAAGGTGCGGATGCCGCGTTCGCACAGGATCACCTTAGTATTGCCGGTGTTGAGCACATACTCCGCGGCCAGCAGCCATTCTTCCACGGTCGCCGCCGGACCCCGTTTGACCAGCACCGGCAGCCCCGATTCGCCCGCCGCTTCGAGGAGCGGATAGTTCTGCATGTTGCGGGCGCCGATCTGAAGCACGTCGGTGAAGCCCTTCAGCAGCGGGACATGTTCGGGAGCCATGACTTCGGTGACGACGGCCAGCCCGGTCGCTTCCCGGGCCTCGGCAAGCAGTTCGAGGCCCTTGCTTTTCAACCCCTGGAAGCTGTACGGGCTGGTCCGCGGCTTGAACGCTCCGCCACGCAGGGCCGTCGCTCCCGCGGCCTTGACGGCGTGAGCCGTCTCGAGGATCTGTTCGCGGCTCTCGACGGAACACGGGCCGGCAATGACGCCGATCCGTCCCCCGCCGATGACCAGATCGCGGACGCGAACGACAGTCGGCTCTTTCTTGACCTCCAGGCTGGCGATCTTGTATGGCGCCAGGATCGGGACGACCTTGTCCACGCCGTCGGCGGTTTCGAGAGCCTGTCGGGTGCCGTCGCGCTTCTCGCCGATGGCGGCGATCACGGTCAAGTTGGTGCCGACGATGACGTGGCTGCGCAAGCCAAGCTGTTCTACGCGTTCGACAACGTGATCGATCTGGGCCTGAGTGGCCCCAGGTTTCATGACGACGATCATGCCTGTTCCCTAGTCCGAACTCATGTCTTCGGATCACTTGACCCGTTTGAACGTTAACTGTTTTCCGTTGGCATCGGTGGCGGTCATCTGTTCGCGGTCGATGGTGGAGATGGTGTAGCGGAACTTGAGTACGCTTTCGGCCAATTTCCCGAGTTTTTCTGGAGCGAGTTTGGCAAAGGGATTGTCGAGGCTGATTTCGACGGTGTTCTCATCCGGCCAGGTGTAGCGGCCGGTGAGCGTGAAAAACCCGCGGGAGCCGCGAACGTTGCCGTCCTTTTCGAACTCCAGCCGGATCGTGTCCCCGCCCTCCGTCGTCTCCCAGGTGCCGATGATGAGTTGGCGGGGCGAACGCGAACCGCAGGAAGCCGCCAAAAGGCACAGCACCGCAACCGCCACGAGGGTCAAGCACCGCATGTCTGCTCCTCAAGGGACAAAGAAAACGGGAGCGCTGCTACACGCTCAGGGTAGAACCGGAAACGCTTATCCGCAAGGTTTCCCGTTTTGCCTTACTATTCACACTTCGCTACAATCCCACATCAGCATCGCGGAGCCGTGCTTGGGACCTGACCATGCCGTCGGCCGGCGAGTCGATATTCCTGGATTTCCGCGTCCCCAACGCCACGACCTGGTTCTACCTGTCCCTGGTGCTGGCGGTGGGGCTGTTTTTTCGCTTTAACCGGCTGTTCTCCCTGCGCAACTGGGACCTGATCGGCCTGTTTCTCCTGGTACCCGGGTTGCTTTTCCTGCGGGAAAGCCAGGAACTACGGACGCAGGTGCAAGGCAGCACGGCTTTACGCGGGGCTTACGCCGCCGGACACAGTCTTGAAGCCATCGGCCTGATGTGCAGCGGCCCGCCGGGTCCGGCCGGAGCGGCCTTGGTGACGGCCCTGGAAGTGCATGACCTCTCTCAGGTGCCCGCAGAAGCCCTCGCCTCGGCTGAGCATCGGGTCTGGATGTCATATCTCTATCTGCTGGTCGGATCGGCGATCTTTCTGGCTCGCTGTCTCATCGACCTCGGAGTCAATCGGCGTCCGGTCTTCATTCCCAATCTCAACGCCGCCGGTCTGGGCTGGATCGGGGCCACGCTGTTGATCGTGCTGAGTGTGCGCAGCTTCTTTCCGCCGCCGGAACCGGTTCCTGAACCGAAGAATCAAAGCGTCGTGCTGGAGAAAGCCGCCGACGCCGCGGCCCGTGCCGCCGAGCAGGTGCATCAGACGGTCGCGCCACAGCAGCCTGTCCGGCCCGCGGAATGGGTCAAGACCGCCATCGCCATCTTGTGCCACGTCGTGGTCGTGACCGGACTGATTTGCATTGGGGCATTCCACTTTCACAACACGACGGCCGGCATCGCCGCAGCGGTCCTTTATCTGCTGCTGCCGTACACGGCGTATCACGTCAAGGACATCCATCACGCTTTCCCAGCCGCTCTGTTGGTGACGGCCGTGGCTTGCTATCGCTGGCCCACGGTGACGGGATTCCTTCTCGGCATCGCCTCGGCGATGGTCTATTTCCCCCTGCTGTTGTTCCCATTGTGGTTCGGCTTTTACCGGCGCGCCGGGGCGGTGCGATTCACCGTCGCCTTTTTGGCGGTTCTGGCCGTTCTGGTCGCCTATCTGGTGCTCGATCCGTCGGTGCATCCCGAACTTTACGCCGCTTTGAGTCTGCCCGACTGGCGGGCGTGGGACCTGTCGGCCAGACCGACCGGCGAAGGCTTGTGGACCGGGGTCGAGGTGCATTATGCCTATCGCGCTCCGCTGTTCATCGCCTATCTGGCGTTGGTCATCACCACGATGTTCTGGCCGTCGCCAAAGAACCTCGCGCATCTGATCGCTCTGTCGGCGGCGCTCATTCTCGGCGTCCAGTTCTGGTATGCCGACGCAGGGGGCATTTACGTCCTCTGGTATTTGCCGCTGCTGATCCTCGTGTACATCCGGCCCAACCTCTCCGAGCGCTTCGCCGTGCGGATCGATCCCCAGCGGGATTGGTTGCAGCGGCTTATGCGTCGTCTGCGGGGAATGGCGGTCGAGCCGTCGCGGGAACCGGCGATGGTCTCCCGCTGGCCTCACGCGGCTTGAGCGTTGCGGCTGTCCGTTCCGCTGCGGCCCCGTGCGACGAGTTGACGGTAGCATTCGTAAACCAGATCGAGTTTCGGTTGCCAGCGGTGTTCGGCCAGCACCCGCCGAAGCCCGGCCCGGCCGAGGACGATGCGGCTCTCTGGATTTCGGATCAGTTCCCCGAGGGCATTCTCCAGATTGACAAGCGACCCGCACGGAACCAACAGCCCATCGCTTCGGTGGCGGACGACTTCAGCCAAGCCGCCGGCCCGATAGGCCACGCATGGCACCGCGTTGGCCCACGCTTCGAGCAGGACCAGGCCGAAGGAGTCGGAGCGGCTCGGCAAGGCGAAGATGTCGCTAGCCGCGTAAAAGTCACGCTTCTCCAAATCGCTGAGCGGGCCGAGGTTGCAAATCCGCGGCTCGTCGGCAAACGCTCGCCAGGTCCGGCGGAAACTGGGCATCTCGGGGCCGGCCAAGAGCAGGCGGACATCGGGATGCGTCCGCCACACCTGGCTCATGGCGTGGAGCAGATCCACCGTACCTTTCTCGAAGCTCTTGTTGGCCAGATGGCTGACAACGACCGCATCGGCCGGGATGCCCCACCGTCGGCGAGCTTCAAGGCGATTTCCGCCTGTGCATTCCGCTGGCTCGACGCCAAGACCTTGAAGAATGATCCGTTGCTTGGGAATGCCTGCGGCAAGAAGAGCATCTTTTTCCAACTGCGTTTGAACGAACAACACATCGGCCCGATGTAGCAAGTACCGCATGGCAGGGGCCAGGTAAGCCCGGCGGGTGGGATCGCGAGGTGCGGTCGGATCGCCCAGATGCAGAAACGGCGTCAGCACGAACCTGGCGCCGCACCGCCTGGCCAACCGCTCAGCACACAGGATCGGGTAAGCATAGGGCAATGCCGAAGCGTGAACGACGTCGAAGCCCGTTTCTTGATCGCAGGTCCGCCACAGGTCGGGGGTCCAGGGGTTGCAGGGCAGAGAAAGCGCCTGCCAACGGGGGATCGGCACCAGAGACAGGAGCTTCCGCCAATAGCGCTGGGCGGGTAAGTGACGCACGGGAAACCGTTGCACCCGGACGCCATCCTGCCAAGTTTGCCCGACAGGAAGCCGACGAGCGCGCGGCGACCAGAAGGCTTCCAGCTCGTAAGCGTCCGTGGTCAGAACGACGACCTCTTCGCCGTGTCCGGCGAGGTATCGGCTCAGCCGGGCGAAGTAGGCTTCGGCACCGCCGAGGGCAGGGGGGTAGCGATGAATGACGTGAGCGATCCGCATCGGTAGGGATTATGACGACAGACACGATGGAGGGAAGGCCAACCGCGGGACACTCGCCTTGTGTCTGCTAGCCAACTCCGTATGATGAAGTCGTTCGTCAAGGGCGCGGCATCTCGAAGGGGGAAGCCAATACGGTCTCTGGTTCTCCGCACCGAGGTAGTTTTGACGGAAGGAAGACCGCGAAGCGCTCCTTACCGTGCCCGGCCTTCGTGGTTTGCCAATTCTGGGAGCAATTGCGATGGCAGATGAATCCCGCGGTTCCTTTTCACCAAGCGGCGAAGGCTCCAGTGGTCCCACACCGGGAGGGCAACAAGCGCAGGCGCTGCGTGATTTCGTCGTGGACGCCAGCAACATGTCCACGCACTACGCCAACTTCGCCCGCGTCACTGGCACGCCGGAAGAATTGATCCTCGACTTCGGTCTGAACACGCAGATGGTTCCGAATCCGACCGAACCGGTCAAGCTGACGCATCGCCTGGTGTTGAACTTCTACACAGCCAAACGGCTGTTGCTGGCCCTCAACGCGGCGATCCAGCAGCATGAACGGGTGTACGGTGTGCTTGAAATCGACGTTCAGAAGCGCATCAAGAGTCCGCTCATGCAGCCAATGACGCCTGCGCCGCCTCCGCCAGCTGTGGGCCGACCGGGAACCTGAGCGCTCCATCGAGGCCAAACCCGTCTTGTCCCGCTTTCCCAGGCGGCAGAGTTTACCCGGAGGACCGTGAAAGTTTCCGAAATTTCTTCGCGGTCCTCTATGTTTTTCACATCCAACGGATAATTTCAGTTTCACCATAATCCTCAGTTTTTACGGAAGTCGTGTCCGAACCAAGGGTCGGATAGCGATTAAACGAGTGGAGGATGCACGCGCGGGAGCAGGCTTTCGGTTGGACTGAGGCTCCCAAGCGTAGCTGAAACCACTTGTGCCGGCAGCTGTTAGGGCTAAGCTCCCGAACTGTTTTGCCGGTTCCGCTGGGAAGTGGAAGGCGCGCCACAACCGGACTCGGTGGCCGGTTGGCGCTGCGATGTGGTTTCTTTATCTCGGTGGAGGATTGCACACATGTTCCATCAACTGGGATGGCCGGAGAGGGGCCGTAAACCCGCGGATTTGCGGGTACGTCCGAGGCTGGAAATGCTGGAGGATCGGACGGTCCTGACAACGCTGGGAGGCGGAACTCCAGCTCAGATTACCTACAGCGCCAGCATCCTCAGCGGGCGGATGCTGAGCGTCACAGGCACGGTGATCGACCAGCGGCCGGAGAACTGCGTTGTGACGTTCGGAGGCATTCTGAATCACACCGTCTCGCCCAATCCGGACGGTTCGTTCTCCTTCGTCGCTGAGGCCAGCAGCCGCGGCTTCATCACCGCCGAGGTGCTCGATGACGAGAACCTGCTTACGACGGCTCTGGCTCAATACATCGAAGGCACGTATTCTCAGATCATCAACGTGGAGGTGATCGAAGGCGAAGATCCGGGCATGGCCACGGTCACTGGCGCGGTCACGGGAGACGTCGTGGAAGGGATGCCAGTTTACTTCGAGGGGGCGGGGACAGGATCCACCTTCCTCATGGCCAATGCTTCGTTCTCCTGGTCCACCATGGAGATCAAGCCAGGCGATCTCCGCATTCTGATTGACAACATCTGGGGCAACCGAACCGACGTCAACATCCTAATCCGCAATCGGCCTCCGGTGATCAAGAAGTTGGCGTTCCGTCCGGCTGCGCTGGGTGGTCACTACGAGTTCCACGGAAAGGTCATGGACGAAGAAGTCAACAGCTGCGTGGTCCGCTTCAGCGGCATTCCGGCGCTGGAAGGCAAGACCGCCCCGGTCAACGCCGAGGGCAAGTACAGCATTATCGTCCCGATTGGGGCGAACGACGTCGGGATGGTGACGGCCATCGCACGGGATCGTCACGGTGCCGATTCCGAACCTCGGGAGATCTTCTTCAGCCCGTTGTGAAAACCTCTGCGATGCCATGAAACAGCGATGGTGATGGAATCGAGCGCTTCTTTGCAAGATCTGATGCTGCGAGCCGAACGGGGCGAACGCATCCCTGTTGCACTGCTGGCCGATGAACTGGAGCCGGCTTTGCGGCGGATGCTGCGGCGTGCTGGCCGCGTGGACAAGGCCGACAGCCCGCTGACGCAACGCTTGCACGCTCAGCTTCAAAACCTGAGACCCAGCGCTTCGGGCAGGTGGACTAGCTCTGAACTTATCGTGTCGCTGGCGGCTCGGCAGCTCGCTTGCACTGCCAGCCATCGACTGCTAGCAAAGTGCTCCCTGCCCCGGTGGAGCCGGGACACCATTTGCGACCAAGGATGACTGATTTGTAGGTTTCCGTCCAGGATCGGCTGTTGTCTGTCTCCTTTCACCGGTCCTGGACGGAACCTTCCATTTCCGCCCGGCTCGAAATGACCCACCGACCACCGATGCACACGTCGCTGACCTTCGCATCGCTTTCGAGCAGCCAACGCACCGGATGTGCGTCCGTCGCTAATTGTTCCTGAGAGGGAACGAGAACAGCAATCCAGTCCGCCTGCTTTCCAGGCGTCAGGCTTCCGAGATAATCCCCCAGACCTAGCACAGCCGCCCCGTTGAGAGTGGCCATGCGGAGGATCTCTTCGGGCGAGACGTCCGGGTGTCGGGACAACACTGTGCGGGCTTCAGCCAACAAGTTCAGATCGGGATTGGATGCCAGGCTGTCGGTCCCCAGGGCGATCACGCTGCCTTGTCGCATGAGGGTGCGAAACGGATGCGGCTCGTGGCCGAAAAAGGCATGCGTCCGGGGGCACCAGACCAGACGTTTCGGAGCCGTTCCGCTCAGGTAGTTCCCGTGGATGCACAGGCCGTGACCGGAGTCTTCTGCATACCTCATTACCTCTTGCCAATCCCGACACAATCCGCATTCGTCCCATGCCCCGAGTTCTTCCAGAAAACTGCGAAGCGGACCGCTGCGAGCTTGAAGCAGATCCCGTTCTTCAAGAGTCTCGGCCAGGTGCGTTGCCCAGGACAGTTTCCAGCGTCGGCAGACATCGGCGGTCAAGCGATACAGACCTCGGCGGACCGAGTAGGGGGCATGAGGACTTAATCCGAGTTGGCACCGGGTGTTGCCTCGACGTTCCGCCAGCCATCGGACCGCCTCCCGCCAAGTCTCCCGTGCCCGTTCCCGCGTGAGGCCGATTACCTCGCGGAACACGACGGCTCGAAGCGGGCTGTCTTCCAGTTCGATCAAGCTCGTTCCGTCCGCGGAGATGTCGCCCGCCAGCGTGACTCCGTTCCGCAACGATTCTGCGATTCCCTGGCGAATGGCGTCATGGATCTCGTCGGGAGAGGCCGAACGCCTGTAAGCAATCACCTGTTGAAGCCAGGCGACGAAAGAGACCGGCGTTGAGAATTTGCTAGGAAGGGTTCGCAGACCGCACAGATCGAGATGGATGTGAGCATTGACCAGGCCGGGCAGCACGATGCAGTCGCCGAGGTCCACACAGTCGGCCTTGGAAATCAGCCGGGACTCTTTGGCCCACGTAACCTCGGCGATCAGGTCGCCGGTCATGCTGAGGACGCCATTAGCGATTGGCGGCCGATCCACTGGTAGGATCCAGCGAGCACGCACGGACCAGACATGGTTCATGACCGATTTATCCGAACATCGGGCAGGGGCCGAGGCGGTTGCAAAAGCAGCCAGAGCGTCAGGCCGGCCAGGACGAGTCCACTCGCGGCCACACTGACGGGATTATAGATCAACGCTTCGACCTGCTCCCAAAGCGGCACGTCGTATCCGGACTCGACCTGACGTCGGCACCAACCGGCCATGACGGCCAAGGCGTTGTGCAACCCGTGAAAAGCGATGCCCGGCCCGAGGCTGCCACTGCGTGTCGCCAGGAGAGCCAGAAGCAGACCGAGGAGAAACGTCGTCACAAGGCGAAATGGGTCGCCGTGGGCCAAGGCAAAGAACAGGCTGCTGATAAGGATGCCCTGTCGAGTGCCTAGACCGTTTCGCAAGCCGGTCAGAATGAAACCGCGAAACGCGAGTTCTTCGCACGCCGCCGGGAGAAGGGCCAGGACCAGAATCAGCACCGGCAAGGATTGGTCCAGGGGGAATTGCATTTCCAAATGCCGAAGATGCTCCGCGATCTCGGGGTAGCGGTGCAGCAAAGTCTCGATGGCCGTCACCAGCGGGCCGTGTGTCGCCAGGGCAGCGATGACGGCGAAAGCGATCCAGACGAGCATCTCTTGGTTGTCCCTCACCCCCGACCCCTCACCCGGGGGGAGAGGGGGTACGGAAGTCGGCGACCTGCTCCCCTCTCCTGGGACCACAGAGGGCGGGGGTGAGGGCAGTCTAGTCACGAGTAATGTCCGCAGCGGGTACCGCGTCAAAAGCACGGCAAGAACTACCGGCGGACCAGCGACGGCGATGACCTGCACGGCGACGACGGCGGCCAGCAACGGCCAATTGCTGGCTGCCAGGCCGACGTACCATTGCAGCAAGATCACAGCAAGGAAGCAGATCAAGGCCCGGCCCGGTGTCGGCAACGGCTGCTTTTCCCGAAGAGCCTGTCGTACCCACAACCGCAAGTCCACACGCTCCGCTTCCCGGAAAAGCACGCCTTCCTCATTGAACTGATGCACCGCCCACTGCAGAGCCAGATAGCAGTATCCGACCAACGCCAACAACACCGGCGGCAGATAAAGCCAGGGAATGTCCTCCGGAGTGCGGGCATTGACAAGGTCCTGGAGCAGCAGCGATGCCCCGGTAATTGGCACGAGGCTGTAAAGTGGAGTCAATTCCGTGCCCGGCATCATGCTGATGAGCGTCAACATCAGCGTCACGACCGACAGCGGCATGAGGAAGTATTGCCCCTCCCGGGTACTGCGGGCATACACGGCCACGGCCAGGCTGATCGCACTGAAGAAACCGGCCAGGGGCAGGAGCAGAACGAAACCCCAGACCAGCGCGGCGACTCCCGGCAACGGAAAGGCCGACTCGCCGTGCCGGGCCACCATCGCCGAGCCGAACTGCCAGGCCGTGAACCCGAGACTGCCAAGGTTCAATACCGCCGACAGCGTACTGAACAGCCAAACGGTCAGAAACTTCCCGGCCACGATCTCCGACCGCCCTGCCGGACTGATCAACAGCGTCTCCATCGTGCCCCGCTCCTTCTCCCCCGCACACAGGTCGATGGCCGGGTAGAGCGCTCCCGTCAGCGACATCATCACGATCAGAAACGGAAAGATGCGGCCAAAGGCAAATTCCGATTTCAGTCCCAAGGTTGGAATGCGGAACGGCTCGGCGTACTGCGGCGAGGGCGCGCCCAAGGCCTGCATCCGTTGCCGAACGATCAGCTGCCGCCAGGCACGGAGCACGGGCAGAACCTGTGCATAGGCCTTTTGTCCCCGGTCGTCCGATGTCTCGATGACCGTCTCTTTGCTCAGGACCGATTCCTGGCCCCGCAAGGCGAGCTTGAATACCGGCGTCTGGCCAGCGACCAGACTTTGCACCCATTCCGGATCAAACGTGACCAAGGCATCCAAAAGCCCCTGCTGCAACTCGGCATGGAGAGCCTCGCGGTCTCCGGTGCGGACATGGATCAACTCGCGATCGGCGGTTTCAACAAAGAGGTTGCCGGCAAAGCGTTCTCCGTCCACCAGAGGGGGCAGCGGCTTGCCGCCCAGGTCGTGTGCTATCTGCAAGTGCTCCAGCCCGGCGATGCCGACGACGACAGGCTTCTCGGTGAACAGGAAGATGAAGTAATTGGCCGACACGCCCAGAAGCGGGTACAGGATCACCGGCAGGACCAGAAGCATGAACAATGTGCGGCGGTCCCGCAGTTGGTCGCGGACTTCTCGAAACCAGATAATGCGGACGACGCGCCAACGCATCATTCTCCTCTGTCGAGACGTTCGAAGCGATTGCCTGGCAGTCGCCGAATCCGACCGTGCATTTCCAGAAGCATGAGGGCTTGGCTGACCTCTGAGACGGACAAGCCGCTGCGAGCCACGAGGTCGTCGCCCTGCTGGATCGGCTCGGACGACCAGGCGGCGAATAACTTCTTCTGCGTCTCCGTCAGCGGTGGATGGTCTTTCTTCGGTGGAGCGGGAGCAACCGGCTTGATGGCTGCTCCCGTCGCCTTTTCCCGGCCTGCTTCGTCGCCGGCAGTCAGGCTGGGAAGTGCCTCGAGAGCTTCGAGGATGTCGGAAGTGTCCCGCACCAGGGTCGCCCCGTCACGGAGCAACCTCAGAGTGCCGGCACTAGCTTCGCTGTCGGCTGGACCAGGAACGGAGAAAACTTCGCGGCCTTGTTCGACGGCATGGCGAGCGGTCAGTAAGGCCCCGCTGCGGTCGCCCGCTTCGACCACGACCACGCCGCGGACCAGCCCGCTGATAATGCGATTGCGCTGAGGGAACATCTGCGGCAACGGTTGTACCTTCATTGGCGACTCGCTGAGCAAGGCCCCGGAGCGGACGATCTCCTCAGCGAGATCGGCATGTTCCGGCGGATAGATTTTCGCCAAGCCCCCTGCGAACACGGCCAGGGTACGCCCGCCGGCAGCGAGGGCGGCCCGATGGGCGACGGCGTCGATGCCGCGAGCCAAACCGCTGACCACTGTGTAACCAGCCCTGGCCAGCCCCTGGGCCAACCGTTCCGCCATGCGGCGTCCGTAGGGCGTGCAACTGCGAGACCCGACAACGGCCACCGCCTGTTGATCTTCGGCTCGAAGCTCCCCGCGGACGTACAAAAGTCTCGGCGGATCGGGGATGCTGCACAGCGCTTTCGGGAACTCGTCGTGCTCGTGGCGAATGAGCCGGACCCCGTGTTGCGCGATCAGTTGCAGTTCGCCTTCTACATCCCGAGTCCGCAGGGCGACCGCGATCCGTTGGGCCAGATCACGAGACAATCGGGGCACCTCGGCCAATTCCTCCGCGCTGGCCGACAACACTTTCGTCGCCGTGCCGAAGCGACCCAGCAAAGCCGCCGTCAGTCGAGGTCCCAGCCCCGGCAACAGGTGCAATGTCAGCAAGGCCCGGGTTTCCTCGTCGAGCCAAGACGGGTTCATGGTCGCGCTACCAACTTGGCGTCATCCATCAGACCCTGTAGAACGGCGCGAACCGCCTGTTCCGACACGTCGTCGATCAGCTCGACATGGCCGATTCGTCGCGGCAAAACGAAACGAAGCCGTCCCGCAACCGCTTTCTTATCGCTGTGCATGACCCGCAGCAGTCCGTCTAAGGACCAGGGCAGAGGCCGCAGCGGCAGGCCGAATCGCCGCAGCAGATGCTCCTGTCGTTCTGTCAACTCAATCGAGGCCAGTCCTAAATCGCAAGCCAGTCGGGCCGCACAGACCATGCCCGCCGACACCGCTTCGCCGTGCAGCCACGTTGCGTAGCCGCCCACCGTCTCGAAGGCATGGGCGAACGTGTGGCCGTAGTTCAGGATTGCTCGCAGTCCCGTGGTCTCCTGTTCATCCTGCTCCACGATGTCCGCCTTGAGCCGACAGCAGCGGGCGATGACGTGCCGCAGATGGTTCGGATCACGACGCAGAATCGCCTCAGCGTGTTGTTCCAGATACTCGAACAAAGTCGGATCGAGGATCATGCCGTACTTGACGACCTCGGCCAGACCGCTGCGGTACTCCCGCTCCGGCAACGTAACCAGAAAGTCCGTGTCGATCCACACGCCGCACGGCTGATGGAAGGCCCCGATAAGGTTCTTGGCTCGGGGATGGTTGACGCCGGTCTTTCCGCCCACCGAACTGTCCACCATCGCCAACAGCGACGTCGGCACCATGAACAGGGACAGGCCGCGAGCAAACGTCGCTGCCACGAACCCCGCCAGATCGCCGATCACGCCGCCACCCACCGCCACGATGAGCGACCGCCGATCGGCCTGGTGTTCGGCAAGAAAATCATAAAGCCGACTGGCGTTTTCCAGCGACTTTTGCGATTCGCCAGGCGGCAGGACAAAGCTCTGCACGTTCAGACCGGTTCGCCGAAGCGGCTCGGCTACGCCCTGGGAGTGATCGGACACGTTTGTATCGGTGATGACGAAAACGAGGCTGGGCCGGGAGCATTGCCGCACGAACTCGGCAAGACCCTCCAGGCCGCTGCCGACACGAATCGCATAGCTTCGCTCCCCCAAACGCACCGACACGATTTGTGAAGCCATCGCCGATTCCACGAAAAATTCCATCGTCCCGCGGTCTGGATTGTATCATAGTGACAAGGCTTGCCGTGAACTCAAGGCTCGTGCCGGGTTTCTTGAGCGGGGACGATCGTGGTGTTAAGCCGAGCAATGATTTTGGGATGTCTGTGTCTGATTGGAGAACTAGTGAGTTTGACCGCAAACAGCCCGGCAAGCCGCCATGTCGGCGATGCCGCAGCCCAGGACTTCATCAACCGCCACGTCGCCCGCATCCGTCCGCTGGAAATCGCCGTCGGTCTGGCTTGGTGGGAGGCGAACACCACCGGCAGCGATGAGGCGTTCGCGCGGAAGGAACAAGCCCAAAACCGCCTCGATGCCGCCCTCGCCGATCCGCAGGCCTTCGCCGAACTTCAACGCATCCGCACTCAAACTGATGTGCAGGATCCGCTCCTGAAGCGCCAACTGGACGTGCTCTATTTGCAGTATCTCGAAAAGCAGGTCGATCCCGAACTGCTTAAGCAGATTACTGCCAAGGCCAACGCCATCGAGAAGGCCTTCAACGTCTATCGGGCCAAGGTGGACGGCAAAGAGATGACCGACAGCGAGGTGCGGAAAGTCCTCCGCGACTCGCGGGATTCAGCCCAGCGTCAAGCCGTCTGGGAGGCCAGCAAAGGCGTCGGCAAGGTCGTCGAGGCCGATCTGAAGGAACTCGTCGGCCTCCGCAATCAGGCCGCTCGCAAACTCGGCTTCCGCAATTATCACCACATGATGCTGCACCTGGCCGAGCAGAATCAGGAGGAAGTCGTCCGCCTCTTTGACGAACTCGACACCCTGACCCGCGGACCGTTTCTGCAAATGAAGCAGACAATTGACGCCCGCCTGGCGGCTCACTGCGGCGTCGCCGTGGACGAGTTGCGGCCGTGGCATTACCACGACCCGTTCTTCCAGGAAGCCCCGGCTATTTACGAAACTAGCCTCGATGCGGTCTATGCCAGGGTGGACATCCTCGACCTGTGCCGTCGCTTCTTCGCCGGCATCGGTCTGCCCGTGGACGACGTGCTGGCCCGCAGCGACCTGTACGAACGCAAGGGCAAAAGTCCGCACGCCTTCTGCACCGACATCGACCGCGAAGGCGACGTCCGGGTGCTGGCCAACATCGTGCCCAACGAGTATTGGATGGCCACCATGTTGCACGAACTCGGTCATGCCGTGTACAGCAGCAAGAACATCCCGCAAAGCGTGCCCTACGTCCTCCGCAGCGAATCGCACATCCTGACCACCGAAGGCATCGCTATGCTCTTCGAGCAGTTCTCCAAACGGGCCGACTGGTTACAGCAGATGGGCGTGAAGGTGGACGACCCCGAAGCGTTCGACCGCACGGGACGCGCAATGCGCCGCAACCAGCTGCTCATCTTCTCCCGCTGGTGTCAGGTCATGCTTCGCTTCGAGAAGGCGATGTACGAGAATCCCGACCAGGACCTCAACAAGCTGTGGTGGGACTTGGTGAAGAAGTACCAGGCGGTTCGCCGTCCCGAGGGGCGCGACGCTCCCGACTACGCCAGCAAGATCCACATCGTCAGTGCGCCGTGCTACTACCACAACTACATGATGGGGGAACTGTTCGCCTGTCAGGTGCATCACACCATTGCCCGAGACATTCTGAAGACGACGCCGGACAAGGCCAGCTACGTCGGCCGCAAGGAGATCGGCGACTTTCTGAAACAGAGGGTCTTCGCTCCGGGCCGGACGCTAGCTTGGAACGCCCTCACTGAGCATGGCACGGGTCAGAAGCTCAACGCCAAGGCCTTCGCCGCCGACTTCGCCAGCCCGTGAACCCTTTTCCTTGCGCTCCCGCTGGAAGAGGGCCGGGGTGAAGACCGGGCAATTATGTCGATCGTCTGCCTTCACGGCGGGAACAGCTTCGCCACGCCCCGCAGCGATCCTTCGCTCAGACGAGAGACCGGCACACGGCGGTATTCGGGAATCAGTTGCTCGACCACATCGGCCGCACCGCCGGTCAGGAATACCCGACGTATCGGCCCATCGAGTCCCAACGCGGCCAATGCTGTCTGATGATGTTCCCGCATCGCCTGCAAGACGGCGGCAAGCAGGTCGAGCCGATCCGTGGACAGATTCAGATGACGGAAGCTGGCGCTAGTCGGTTCGATTTCCAGGCGGTCCCCGCCCAGAAACGGCGGATCGAGCAAGACTTGCGTGGACCGTTCCACGGCGGCACAGATGCTGCGTCCGTAAAACTCGTCCGGCAATTGATCGCGGAAGCAGAGCTGGTGCATCCATTCCAGGGCGACGCCGCCGACGGGGTTATGCGTGACGTGGATGAACGCTTCACCCACCCCGAGCCGCCGTGTCAAGCGGTTCTCCGCCGGCTTCGGATGCGGTGCCAAGGTCGCCAATACCTGCGTCGTACCAACGACATGAAGAAGATCGCCGACTTCCATCTGCGCTGACAGCATGGCGCTGCTGGTGTCAGCCACGCCGAGCTTGACCGGAATCCCCGGTGTGACGCCGAGATGCCGGGCCGCTTCCGCAGTCATTTCGCCAAGGGTGGCATCTCCTGAAACCACTTCCGGCACCCACGCGGGACAGATGTCCAGATAGGCACACCAGCGTTCGGACCACCGGCCGGTGGTCATGGTGTCGAAAATGCCCGTGAAGCTGGCGTTTCCCGGATCGAAAGCGGTGCTTTCGGTGAAGCGGAGGGCGAGCCAACTGTTGAGATGAAGAAAGCGGCGGATTTGGGGCCGAAGATCGGGATGCTTCTGAAGCAGCCACGCGCAGCCGATGCCGCTCATGCCGCCGGGCAACGGTTTGTTTCCTGTGGTTTGCAAAAACTCCAGTCCGACCTCTCGCCAGATCGTCCGGGCCAGGGGCCGTGCCCGACGATCCAAGTGCGTAGTGATTGGTGTCAAAGGCATGTCACACTCGTCGAGCAGCAGCCAGGCTGGTGTCAGGCAGGACAAGCCGACCCCGGCCACTGGCTGGCCTTGTACTGCCTGTCGAGAAGCGGCGCCTACAGCCTCCCAGACGGCCTGGGGATCAAGCACCGCAGCGTCCGGCTCGGGTTGTTGGAGAATCAGGGCGGCTCGTGCGATCGGACTGATGAACGAAGCCTCTGCCGCATTGACGACGGCGGCCTTGACCGACGAGGTGCCCACGTCGATGGCCAGGATGTCCACGTCTGACTCCCCGTGGCTCGGCTTGACGCTCTTTGCTGGGACGCGGATCATGAACTTAGCGGTTCGCTCTGCCTCCGTCCAGACAGGCCGACTCGGACCACACCTCCGCAGGGGACTGTGATGCGCGGCTACGCAATCGCCGTCATGTTCGGGATCGCCGCGGTCGCCGTGCTGGCCGCGTATGCTCTGCTTAACTCCTCTCGCCACAGTTTGCCGGAAGACGATCAGGAAATCGCCTGGATCTATCCAGCTACCAGCGGTGTGACCTGGGACCAGTTCGTCCGCGGTGTTCGTCGTTACGAGGAAGGGGTCGAAGGCCAGGCGGCAGGCTTGCGGGTGGACTATCGCCGGGCCTATCCGGAGCAGACCTCCGCCACTCCCGAGTTGGTCCTGAGCCGAAGCGGTTCCGAAGACCGCCTGCACATCCGCTGGTACAAGTTGACCAGTGAAACCGACGTCGCTTACTGGGTGCGACGCTTTTCCGAGAACCGCAAGCCTCCTCTGGCGATCCTGGGTGGCAGCACCAGCGACCGGGCGCGGGACTTGGCCGTGGCCTTGCAAAAGGTCCGGGAAGCATCGGACCGACCAACGCCGCTTCTGCTCATCACCACCGCCACGGCGGATCGGGTTCATCTGCTCGACGAGGCCGACGAAGGCCCCGAGCTTAACCGCATCTATCCCGACCGCACCTTCCGCTTCTGCTTCACCAACAGCCAGATGGCCGAAGCCTTGGTCAGCTTTGTCGTGCTCCATGAAGCGTTGCGACCGCACGGCCCGTTGTCCGCCGTCCTGGGAGCGCTGGTCGCTACCAGTACCAGTCCGCTTGGCGGAGGAGGTCTGCTGGCTTGGGGACTGACCGCCCCGGTTTTCAGCATCGAATGGAACGACGACCCATACTCGCTTGACCTGGCTGAGCATCTTCGCCACGAGGTTCGCCGACATCTCCTGTCCTCCCTGGTGAATCGCCGCATTCCGTATAGCACCGGGGACGTGCTGCGGCCCAATGGCCCTGAGCAGGCAGCCGTCTGGGAATTGGCTGAGGAATGGTCACGGCTTCCGGGTCAACGCAAACTTCTACTGCTGCCTGCTGCCGACCGGCCGATGCGCCGCGTCCTCCGCAGTCTGGCCGCCATTGCTCCGGAAAATAGCCGTCAGGCCGTCGTACTCACGGGAGACAGTCTCAATCTCGACATCGTCTTTCGGGACCGGGACATCCTTTGGCCCATTCAGGAACTTCCTTTCACGCTGGTCTTTTTCGCTCACGAGAACCCGGTCGCCTGGCCGTCCGCTCAACCTGGCGGGGAAGGGAAAACGTCCGATGCACCGCGAAATCGCCGCAGCACTCACGACCTGCTTCTGAACGCTCAGATCATGCGTCGGATGACCGAGGCCGCTTGGCAAATGCAGGACGGACGCTTGCGGCTTGTCGATTCTCCCCAGGAATTGGCGGAGGGGCTTCGGCATCGTTCCCCGCCGTTTTTCGACGAAAACGGCAACCGCCTCCAGACCAGCGGAGCCTACGTCGTCCTGGTGCAGCCGCGCTTCGACGGGCCGCGGGTTCTGCCGGAAGCGGTGCTGAGCGTCTGGCAAGGCCGGGCCGAAAACGCGGAGGGCAGCCGACGTTGGCTCTGGACGAACATCAAGCAGTGGTCCGTGTCTTATGGACGAAGCTCCGCTGACTTTTAAACCGCCGCCCGTTTCCCGTCGGCTTCTGCTCGGGCTGGTGCCGCCGCTGCTGCTGCTTCTGCTGGTGCTGGCGGCCCTGACTTACGCCCTGTACACCCGCTCGCAGTTGACCCGACAGGCCGACCGGGAGGCCCTCCGCGAATGGCTCGAAGAGGCCCGCGTCCATCGCAAGACGCTGCCCGACCTGGTGCGCGATTATCTTGCCCACCTGCCTTCCAACGGCGATCCCCCTGCGCCCGACGATCCAGTTCTCCTAGTCCGGGCCGAGGAATTGCAGGAACATCTCGCCGCTCTGGGACGTCCCACGCGCCTGTGGGCCGAACAACTTCCCCTGTTTCCGATCATCTACGAATTGCGGCTGATCCTACCGGATCGAGCGGTCGTCTGGGAATCCGGTCTGCCGCGACCTCGGCCGTTGGGTCAGGTGGCGGAGTTTACGTATCCGCTTTTAGGTCCGTCCGAGCCCCGCGTCGTCATCCACGTCGCCTATCAGCTTCACGCCTACAACCGCCGACAGGAGGAAGAAGCCCAGCGGCAACGCCTGCTGTTGTGGCTGTCGCTGGCCGCCGTGGCCGGAGTGTTGCTCTCGACCGCCTGGGCCTGGTTCGCTCTTCGTCGGGAACGCCAGCGGGAAATCCAAGCTTTGCTGGCTCAGCAACAGATCGAACATGCGGAGAAAGTCGCCCTGGAGAATCAACTACGCCGGGAAGAGGCTGAGCATCATCGAGCCGAGGCCGAAAGACAACTCCTGGAGCAGCGCCTCGCCGCTCAGGCCGCCGAGCAACGCGCCCTGGAAATCAAATCGCAGATCTTTGCCGGCGTCGGCATCATGGCTGGATCCTACGCTCATAACATCAAGAATCTGCTGGTCCGCCCCACCGATCTGATCCGCCGCTGCCTCGCCGCGCAGAATCTTGATCCGCAGGTGCGTCAGGGCTTGCAGGAGATCGGCGACACCCTCAACACGGTCACAGATCGCCTGCAACTCATCCTCAAGACCGTCCGCCGCGATCCCAGCCGCTCGGTCACGACCCGCCTCGATCTCAACGAACTGCTCCGCGATGCATTCCGCACCTGGGCCGACATGGCCGAGCAGAAGTGGAAAATCGAAGTGCGACTCGATCTGGCTCCCGAGCCGCTGATCGTTCTCGGGGACCCCTCGCATTTGTCTCAAGCGGTGGAAAACTTGCTCTTCAATGCCCGCGATGCCGTCTTCGAGATGCGGAACCACGTCCGGGAACAGGCCCGCAGCGACCCGAGCCTGGACGAGGAGCAGCGACGGAAACGGCTCATCGAAGCGGCTGCCTGGAAAGGACTCATCGTGCTGCGGACCCGACGCCAGAACGGGGAAGCTCTCGTGGAAGTCGAGGACAACGGCATCGGCATGACCGACGAAGTGCGGCAACGCTGCACGGAAACGCACTTCACTACCAAGCAGAACAACGCCCTGTACCACGGTCTCTCAACCGGCATGGGCCTGGGGCTGGCCTTCGTCCGCACCGTCCTGGAGGGACACGGGGGAGGCTTGGAAATCGTCACCGCGCCCTTGAGCGGAACGACGATGCGGATGCGGCTTCCCGTGGCGGACCGTTGGGCCGATCCGAACGGCGCTCTCAGGCTGCACGACGGCGACGCTGCGGCTGATGCTTCCACCGCCGATGCAGCCAGAAATACTGCGTCACGTCCCGCCGAATGAGCCGTTCCAGGGCGTTCGTCATCTCTTGCGTCAATTCTGCTGTGGAGTATTTCCGCAATTCCTCTGCCGGGATATGGCAACCGACTTCGATCCGATACCGCATCGGCTCGCCGATCTTACGAGCGACGGCGACCAGCACTTCCGTCTGGTATTCAAGAGCGAGAACGGCCATCGCCTTGTGCGTCGAAGCGGGTCGTCCGAAGAAGTCCACGAACAAGCCGCGTTGCCCGGCGTCCTGATCGCCAAGCGTACAGAGCAGCCCCCGGCGGTGGAGCACTTGCTCGATCAGTTCAAACTCGCCCTTCTTGGCGATCAGCCGCTGGCCGGTCCGTTCCCGAAACCGCCGCAGATAGCGGTCCAGAAACGGATTGTCGAGCGGCCTGGCGATGGCATGACTGCGAAAACCAAACAGCGCCAGCACATATCCGCCCATCTCCCAGTTGCCGTAGTGTCCCGTCACCAAGAGCACGGGCCGGCCCGAAAGCAAGGCTCGAACCAGAACTTCGCCGTTTTCCAATTCGACGTAGCGTCGCCAGGTGTTGGGGCACATCTTCCGGGGCAGATGCACCATTTCGACCAGCATCGTTGCGAAATGCCGATAGACGTGGAGGACGAGTCGCCGTAATTCGTCTTCGGAGAATCGCCCCGGAAAGGCCTGACGCAGATTGTCCAGGGCCACTTCCCGATGGCGTTTGTCCACCAGATACGCAAGCCGCGCCGCCAGCCGCATCAGGCTTCGACCCGCCGGGTAGGGCAGGGCTTGCAGAACGCAGACGGCCAGTCGGACGGCGAGATAAACGCAGTAATCGACTAGAAGGTTTCGCGCTTTGGCCATCTGGTCCTGTCCTCCGTGACCAGGCCATGTCACAATTCGACCACTCGCCCCGTCTGGGCCGAGCGGTAGATGGCCAGGATCACTTCGACGGCCCGTCGGCCTTCCCGGCCATCCACCAGGGGCGGACGATGGGTATGAATGGCTTCGACGAAGTCGGCCAACTGGCGGCGATGATACTCATGGGAAATCGCCGCCGGGTTGCTGGCTCCGCCCGACGCCCCAACCTTCTGGGCGAAGCGCTCACGGATGCGCCGATCTTCCTCGGTTTCTGGCGTGAACTCCCATTTCAGGACGTCTTCTTGCTCGACGACAACGCTGCCCTTGTCGCCGTGGAGGGCGATGGTCTTCGGCAGACCGGGATAGATGCTGGTCGCGGCCTGGATCACGCCCAAGGCCCCGTTGGCAAAGCGCAGACAGGCAACGGCGGTGTCCTCGACTTCGATCCGTTCGTGGGCAAGCATGGCGGTGAACCCGGCCAGCGATCGCACCGGCCCCATCATCCACAAGAGCAGATCGACGTTGTGGATGGCTTGATTCATCAACGCTCCGCCGCCGTCCAGGGCCAGCGTTCCCTTCCATCCGCCCTCGTCGTAGTACGACTGCGGACGCCACCATTTGCAAGTCGTCTCGCCCAGGGTCAACCTGCCGAAGCGGCCCGACTCGACGGCCCGTTTCAGGACCATGTTGGCATCGGCGAAGCGGGAAGGAAAGATGGTGCAGAGCCGGACGCCGTTTCGGTCGCAGGCTTCGATCATGCGGTCGCAGCGTTCCAGGGTGATCTCCAGCGGCTTCTCGACGACGACGTGACGGCCGGCTTCAGCGGCGGCAACGGCCGGCTCCAGGTGCGCCCCGCTGGGCGTGCAGACGACCACGACATCCACTTCGGGCCGCTTCAGCATTTCCCGCACGTCGGAAAAAACGGGACAGCGGACCCCACCGGCTTCCATGACCGCCTCGGCATGGGCGGGATTCCGGCTGACCAGGGCGACGAGGCGGGCTTCGGGCAGTTCCCCAATGGCCCGGGCGTGAAACCGGGCGATCATGCCGCAACCGACGATGGCGAATCCCAGGGGCATGACCTCCTCCGTCAAGTTTCTGCGGTCAGGCGGTTCCGACGCACCCTCTTACGAGGACCACTCAGCGCTGTCTCGCCGATTTGGTTCACGAGGTCGAGCCGATCACCCGCTGCATTTCCGCTCGGAACTTCACAAGGTACTGCAACCCGCTCAGCACCGTCGCTGCCACCATGAGGTACAGGATCACGTCCCGCGGCAGCTTCAGCCATTCGGGCTGCTCCTGCCACAGGAAGGCGAGCATGACGATCAGGGCGACGCATTGCAAGACCATCTTCAGCTTGCCGAACCAGTCGGCCCCGAACTTCACGTTCTGGCCTTCCAGGAAACTACGCGCTCCGGTGACGATCAACTCCCGCAGCACGACCACGACCACCATCCAGGCAGCCAGCCCCGATTCCTGGAAGGGCAGCAGAAAGATGTAGGCCCCGAGGATGAGGATCTTGTCGGCCAGCGGATCCAGATTGCGGCCCAGGGAACTGCCCTGAGCGTAGCCCCGGGCGATGAACCCGTCCAGCCAGTCGGTCACGGCGGCGACGGCGAAGACGATCAGCCCCCCCAGCCATTGTTCCATCGCAATCAGAACGAAAAGCACCACGGACAGGCCGATGCGGAGGAAGGTCAGGAGGTTGGGAATCGTCCAGAGGGCTTGCGAGGAGCCTGGCGGAGCCGAGGTCGGGGGAGCCTGTGCCATTGTGTCCATTCTCCGCAGGTTTCAACGTACCGCCAAGGCCCGACCATACAGGTCGTAGCCGTCCGCTCCGGTGATCTTGGTCCGAACCAGGTCGCCGACAGCCAAACGCTTCCCCTTGAGACGAACGATGCCGTCGATGTCCGGGGCGTCCGCATAGGATCGGCCGATGAAGCAGCCAGGGGCTTCGGAGTCGGGACCATCCACGAGTACATCCAACTCCTTGCCGACCTGTTCCGCGCTCCAGGCGAAGGCATTAGCCTGTTGAATCTCCATGAGCCGGTACCGCCGCTCCTGCTTGACTTCTTCGGGCAGATGCCCGTCGAGCCGGGCCGATGGCGTGTTCGGCTCGAAGGAATAGGTGAACACGCCAACACGCTCAAATCGGGTTTCCCGCACGAAGTCGCAAAGCTCTTGGAACTGCACCTCGGTTTCGCCGGGGAAGCCGACGATGAACGTCGTCCGCAGCACCAGTTGCGGAATGGCGGATCGCAGCCGATTCAACAGCGTCTCGGTTTCGTGCCGATTGACCCGCCGCTGCATCCGCCGCAGCACCTTGTCGTTGATGTGCTGAAGCGGAATGTCGAGGTAGGGCAGAATCTTCCTGGCATCGGCCAGCGTTTGCACAAGGTCGTCCGTGAAGTACATCGGATAGGCGTACAGGATGCGGATCCAGTCCAGACCGTCGAGCCGGTCCAACTGCCGCAGCAATTCCGCCAGCCGGACCTCGCCGTACAGGTCGAGGCCGTAATAGGTCGTGTCCTGAGCGACGAGGATCAGTTCGCGGACGCCGTCGGCGATCAATTCCCGGGCTTCGTCCATGATCTGCTCGACAGGCTTAGAGACGTGTTTGCCCCGCATACTCGGGATCGAGCAGAACGTGCAGAGGCGGTCGCACCCTTCAGAGATTTTCAGGTAGGCGTAATGCCGGGGCGTGATCCGCAGGCGGGCCTGGTCGTTCATGGCCCGCACGGCCGCGGGTCGGAAGAGCGTCCGCTGTTCGTGTCGGCCATCGAGAAGCCGATTGCAAACGTCTACGATCTCTTCGCGGCCAAAGACGCCAACGAGATGATCCACACCGGGCACCTCGTCAAGCAGCTTTTCCCGTTCCCGCTCGGCCAGGCAGCCGGCGACGACCACGGCCCGCACCCGGCCCCGCTGCTTCAGATCGACCATCTCGCGGATGACGCCCAGCGACTCCTGCCGAGACGCCTCGATGAAGCCGCAGGTGTTGATGACCACGACATCGGCCCCATCAGCCTCCGGCGTCAGCAGGTAGCCATCCTGGGCCAGCCGACCGAGCATTCGCTCCGAGTCCACTAGGTTCTTGGCGCAACCGAGACTGACAAAGGCCAGCGTCGGCTTGGAAACCTCAGGCATATCTTGTTGATCTCTTGAACAACGGCGGGTCCATAGAAAAGCTGAAGCCGTGCATGTTATTATGGGCTTGGCATCGGGCCGGACAAGACAAGCCGCCGAGGCCGATCCCGCCGGAGACGTTCCTTCCACCCGCGAGGCGTTCATGCAATCCATCTACGAAGAACTGGAGAATCAACTTCGGACTCACGGACCGGCCAAAGCCGTCCAACGCCTCTGCGACGCTCTGAGAGAACGGAAGGACTATCACGGCCTGTTCTACGGTCTGGTGTTAGCCAAGCGGATTGAGTTGGGATTGCCAGCGATCCATGTGGGCAGCGAGCAGATCCCTTCGGAAAAG
The DNA here is from genome assembly GCA_937944855.1 of uncultured Planctomycetota bacterium. GTDB lineage: Bacteria > Planctomycetota > Planctomycetia > Gemmatales > HRBIN36 > JANWWR01. The sequence continues at coordinate 10,788 of CALFAY010000010.1, read as the reverse complement.
ATCGCGCCCTATGAGGAGGCCATCCGCGAAGCCGCTCGGACGGTCGGCCAATTGTTTTTGGAGCAGAACGACCTCGCCTCGGCCTGGCCGTACTTTCGCATGATCGGCGAGCATGAGCCGATCGTTGCCGCCATTGACCGCATCGAGCCGACGCAGGACGAAGCCGCTCAGCAGGCCATCGAGATCGGTTTCCACGAGGGAGTCAGTCCGCGACGGGGCTTTGATCTGCTTCTGGCCCGTTACGGCATCTGTTCGGCGATCACGGCGGTCGGCCAGGCCTTCAACATGCCCCCGGACGTGCGGGACCATTGCGTCAAACGGCTGATCCGGGCCTTGCACGCTGAACTGAGGGAACGGCTCAAGGCGGAACTGAGCGAACGCGGCGAACACGTTTCCGAAGACATTTCCATTCCCGAACTGGTCCAGAGTCTCAATTGGTCGCCGGGGGAGGAATTCTACCATGTGGACGTTTCGCACCTCGGAGCGGTGACGCAATACAGCCTGCAACTGCCGCCGTGCGAGGAATTGGAGTTGGCGTTGGACCTGTGCATTTATGGCGAACGGCTCTCGCCCCGTTTTCGCTATCACACGGACCCGCCGTTCGAGGATCAGTACCGCGATTATGCGATCTACCTGAAGGTCCTGCTGGGGCGCGACATCGAAGAAGGCATCGAGCATTTTCGAACCAAGGCGGAAGCGGCTGATCCAGAAAACGTCGGCACCTATCCTGCTCAAGTGCTGGTGATGCTTCTGGACCGCATCGGTCGGACCCGTGAAGCCATTGCCGCCTACAGCCGATACCTCGCCCAGGCGGACCAACGGCATCTTTCCTGTCCACCTCTGGTCGAGATGTGCCAGCGGATCGGCGACTATGCTCCGCTGGTGGATGTGTCCTTGCGTCGCGGCGATCTGGTCAACTACGCCGCCGGGCTGCTTCAGATGCACCGAAACGTATCTGGCAAGCGGACTGATTCCGGCCCGAAAGAATCTGCTTGAGACTGCGAAGACGTGCTCGTGTCGTCAGTGCGTCAGTCGGACAGAGGCGGCGTTTCGCTGGGGCCTAGTACGTTGTCGTTGGGTGCTTCCCCGGCCCGGCAACGGCGCTTGCGGTTGAGGTAGATGTCGTCGCCGTCGAGATAGCGGCTGGTGACGAACTGGACGTTGCCGCCGACCTTCAGGACGTTTTGGCCCCGGCCTGCGTGATTGGGACTGTTGCGGGCGTTCCAGCCCGGACCTTCCTCGGGGCGCGGGGGACGGTCGGCCAGGATCGGCGTCAGCTTGTCGCATTCAAAGGACACTCGCTCCAGGCTGTTCGTCTCGGGACGGACGTAGCCCAAGTGGTACGAGTAGCAGCCTCCCATGCGCCGCACCAGTTGCTCATAGGAAGCTCGATTGCATTCAAACAGGCGTTCCAGTTCGCGGGCGGAAGGGATGTGCGGAGGATTGCGGACCTGATTGGCGGGACAGTTGGCCTGCCGGGGACTGCCCAGCAACTGCCCGTCGTGGAGCCGGACCATGACGACCCCGGCCCGAGCTAAAGGCCCTTCGCGTTCCGGGCCGGGCAGCGTGTTGTTATGATCCGCCGCCCAGGTCGAAAGGCCCGTGTACAACTCCCGCAGATTGTTGGCGCAAGCCACACGGTGCTGGCTTTCCCGCAAGAGCACGATGGCTGGGGGAACCATGAGCAGGCCGATCAAGGCGATGCTGGCGGCAATCAAAACATCAATCCTTCGCCAGCGAGCCTTCCCCGAAGCCGGCGAAGAAGAGAGTGGAACCTTGGGCCCGGCTTGCCGACCGGACGCCAATCCCGTTCGAGACACTTCCTTACGGCAGGCGGTTTCAGCGACTTTGCGGAGCGTTTTGAAGACCAGATCGGACGGCGGAACCGGGGGGGCGTTGTCATAGGCCAGCGGCGCCATGCTGCGGCGCAGCCGTGTGAGCTTGCGGCGAGCTTCGGCAGACTGCTGCAATTCCCGCTCGACGTTTTGAGCCGAGTCGTCATCCAGGAGGTTCAAAAGGTATCCGATAAGGTCCTGCTCCATAACCCCCATCTCACTCCAACGCCGCGGCCCCAGCCCGCCAGGCTTCCTGCAACTTTTGCAGGGCGACGTGCAGACGCGACTTCACTGTTCCGACCGGAATTCCCAGCACCTCGGCAATCTCGCGGTATTTCATGCCCTGATAGTAGGCCAGAATCACCGTCAGCCGGAGATGCTCCGGCAGCTGGTCCACGCTGGCCCGGACACGTTCCCGGCGCTCCTCCTGTTCGAGTCGTTCGAACGGATCCACCGCTGCCGACGGCATCAGGTCCAGAAGCGAGTGCAATTCACCGTTGGCATCCGTGGTCCGCAGTTGATCCAGGCTGACGGCTTGCCGCCGACCGGCCCGGCGAAGAGCATCGATGGCCTGATTGGTGGCGATCGTGTAGAGCCAGGGCCGTACTGGCTTGCCGTCCTGGTACTTGTCGATGTTCTGGAAAACCTGGACGAACGTGTTCTGAAAGACGTCTTCCGCCAGGGCGTCGTCGCCCAGATATCGGCGCAGATAGCCGTACAGTTCCCGCTCGTAACGCCGAACCAACGGGCCGAACACGTCCAATTGGCCTTGGCGGAAGCGGGTCAGTAATTCTTCGTCCGAACACAGTTCCAGCGATTCGGACCGCTCCAGGTTTTCACTCATCCGATACGCCGCCGGCAAGCGGGGGGTTCACATCAGGCCCATCCCACTTTCGCAGAGGGGGATTTGCAAACATTGTCCGCCTGCCTTGAACGAGTGTCAAGGCGGCACAGAAAGCCCCGGACGCAGGCAAGTCGGGTCGTCATGCCGAATTCCTTGGGAAAACATCACCACAGGGTGTAGCCGCCGTCGATGACCAGAGCCGCTCCCGTCATATAGCTGGATGCGTCACTCGCCAGATAGACGGCCAGGGGGCCGATTTCTTTGGGATCGCCGAGGCGTTTCATCGGTACCTGGCTGACGAACAGATCGTGCAACTCCGGTTTCTCGCTGAACCAGCGGCGGTTGGCATCGGTCAGGAACCCGCCGGGACAGATGGCATTGACGCGGACATTGAAGGGCGCCCAATCCACGGCCAGGGTCTTGGTAAACATGGTCAACGCGGCCTTGGCGGTCTCGTAATGACGGCCATAAATACCGCGACCGACCACCATGCCGGATATGGACGAGATATTGATGATGCTTCCCGAACGGCGTTCAAGCATGGGTTTCCCAAGGGTTTTACAGCAAACGAATGCGGAAGTGAGGTTGAGGTCAAGCAGCTTCTGCCAGTCGTTCAGGCTCTGATCTTCGACCGGCACGCTGAGTCGGCGCCCCCCGACGTTGTTGACGAGGACATGGATCGGAGCGAAGGAGGCCAGCGCTGTTTGGCAGAGGCGTTCAGCTTCCGATGGGAGGGACAGATCGCCTGGCATGACATCGACGCGGCGTCCGAAGCGGAGGAGGTCCTGTCGGGCGGCTTCGAGGGAAGCGGCGTCGCGACCGAGGAGGACGAGATCGGCACCTGCGTCGGCAAAGGCTTCGGCGATGGCCCGGCCAAGTCCGCGGCTGCCGCCGGTGATCAGGGCCCGTTTGCCGTCGAGACGGAAGAGGTCGAGCAGGGGCATGGATCAGGTTCCGCAGAGGGCGAAAGTTGCAGGAGTTTGTAGCAAGTTGAGGAGAAAAAATTAACCCCCGTGGACGAATCCACGGGGGTTTCTCAAGCAACACCGATAAGCACCCGGCAGAGAGCCGATGCTGGGGTGCGGACATGTTCGGCGCTGATCAGGCGCTCGTGAGAAGCGGAACTGATCAGAAGCCGTGGATAACATCCTTAGAAAGGAGGTGATCCAACCGCAGGTTCCCCTACGGTTACCTTGTTACGACTTAGTCCCAATCAGGAGTTTCGCCTTCGGCATCTGCTTGGTGAGACGACTTCGGGCGCCCCTCCCTTTCGTGGCTTGACGGGCGGTGTGTACAAGGCTCAGGAACACATTCACCGCGGCATTGCTGATCCGCGATTACTAGCGATTCCGGCTTCATGAAGGCGAGTTGCAGCCTTCAATCTGAACTGGGCGGCGTTTTTTGAGATTGGCTCCCCCTCGCGGGTTTGCGTCCCTTTGTACGCCGCATTGTAGCACGTGTGCAGCCCTGGGCATCAAGGCCATGAGGACTTGACGTCATCCCCGCCTTCCTCCGGTTTAACACCGGCAGTCCCCCTAGAGTCCCCGGCATGACCCGTTGGCAACTAGGGGCAAGGGTTTCGCTCGTTATGGGACTTAACCCGACATCTCACGACACGAGCTGACGACAGCCATGCAGCACCTGTGCTGGGTTCCGGACTGGTTACCGTTGGCCCCACGTTTCCGCGGGCTACTTCCCAGCGCTTTCGCACATGTCAAGCCCAGGATAAGGTTCTTCGCGTAGCCTCGAATTAAGCCACATGCTCCACCGCTTGTGTGAGCCCCCGTCAATTCCTTTGAGTTTCAGCCTTGCGACCATACTCCCCAGGCGGAGGACTTAGCACTTTTGCTTCGGCTGTGAACCCATGTCAAGTCCACAACCTAGTCCTCATCGTTTAGGGCTAGGACTACCGGGGTATCTAATCCCGTTTGCTCCCCTAGCTTTCGCGCCTCAGCGTCAGAAGAGGTCCAGCAGCGCGCTTTCGCCACCGGCGTTCCTGCCAATATCAACGCATTTCACCGCTCCACTGGCAGTTCCCGCTGCCCCTACCTCCCTCGAGCGTGCCAGTATCCCAGGCAATTCTCCGGTTGAGCCGAAGGATTTCACCCCAGACTTGGCACACCGCCTACGCGCCCTTTAAGCCCAGTGATTCCGAACAACGTTTGCACGGTTCGTCTTACCGCGGCTGCTGGCACGAACTTAGCCCGTGCTTCCTCCAGGGATAGATCAAGCTTGCGCTTTTCTCCCCCTCGACAGCGGTTTACAACCCGAAGGCCTTCGTCCCGCACGCGGCGTCGCTCGGTCAGGCTTGCGCCCATTGCCGAAGATTCTCGACTGCAGCCACCCGTAGGTGTCTGGCCAGTGTCTCAGTGCCAGTGGCGCGGGTCGTGCTCTCACACCCGCTAGGCATCTTCGCCTTGGTAGGCCGTTACCCTACCAACTAGCTAATACCACGTGAGCCGCTCCCCAGGCGATAAATCTTTGGTAGCCGAAAGATGCCTCCCAGCTACGTCGCTCCGTATTACCCGGCCTTTCGGCCGGCTATCCGGAACCTGGGGGTACGTTACCCACGCATTACTGCCCCTTACGCCGCTCGGCTCTGGAGTTGCCCCCAGTCCTCGCTCGACTTGCATGTCTGATCCACGCCGCCAACGTTCGTTCTGAGCCAGGATCAAACCCTTCAAAGTGTTTGCTTGTCGGTTGGCGGACAGAAAACCTCGGCAAAAAGCCTCGGCTCACGTCCGCTCCGCTTGTGAGCAAACCCCGACGCTTCCGATACTTGTCGGTGCGATCTGACGACCAGCACCGCAGCCGCTCGGAGCACGCCTCAGAGTTTGATGCTTCGGTCGCTCCAGGCGTGACTCAAGGTAACTCGGGAAACAGGTCTTTCAACCCGCTCACCTCGTTACTACGAGGTTGTGTCACGCCATGAAAGCGTACACACCCTCGCAAAGGCTTCCACGTAGGTGCTTACCGGGTTGTCAAAGAGCCAGAAAGAAACGGAGCCTCGGGGCTCACGTCCGCCCCTCAGATCAGTTCCAAGGGGCAACCTTCAGTATAAGAGAAGATCGGCAACTGTCAACCATCCCACCGAGATTTTTTCTCGACGGGCCGGTTGCCCGCTGCCTTTCTCCTCGGCACTTATCTTAGATGCCCGTCCAGTCCCAAGGATTCACCCAAAGCGCAACATTTTTTCACCGCTGCTGTTTTCCTTCCCGCGCCCGCACCCAACAATCCACGGTCGCCCAGATCAGCTCGGCGAAGCGCAACATCCTGCGCCCCGAACTTGGCTTCGTTGATAACACAAGACTATGGCAGGCAATAAGTTGAGACACCAATCGTCTTTCCGCGCACCCGATCGGCGCAACATTCTTCCATTGGCCCCCAGCCGCCGTAGGTGTCCGTCTGAATGTTTCGTCCGCTACCGGTCACAACCCCAGAGCGCAACATTTTCTGTCCCTCTTGTCACGAACCCCATCCTCTCGCCGCAACTTCAAGCACATAAAACGGATACTACCACATCTCAGGGCCAGGTGGCAGGTCCGTTGTCCGGCATAGCTTGGCTTCCATTGACCGATGCCGCAGATGTGCCTATAGGCTGCACGCATGATGCCCAAAGGCCGTTTTCAGGGACAGGTCTGTTCGGAGCGAAAGACCAGGGAGCGATCTCCGAGCGCGGCCCAAGGTATCAGCTGCACCCTGGCTGTGGTGGCGGTTCTATGCACGGGTCAGGTCCGAGGAGGCGACCAAGGAACCCTTCCTCCATCGACCACGCCAGGCGTCCTGCGTCCAGACGACCTTTCCCGGCGGGTGGTCATTCTGGCGGACCAGACCACGCTGCTGGGCGAGGTCCGCAAACGGGACAACGTTTACGAAATCCGAACCGGGTCCGGCGTGGTTTTCCTCCCCGCAGCCCGCGTATGGAAGGTGTGCGATTCACTCGAAGAGGCTTATGAGCACCTGCGCTCCAGGCCCGTGCGGGACGAAGTGCAGAGCGCCCTTCAGCTGGCCCGCTGGTGCGCTCGGCACGGATTGACAGCCCAGGCACGCCTGGAGGCAGAACGGGTGCTACGTCTTCAGCCTGACCATCGAGAGGCACGTCGGCTGGCTGGGCTGAGTCCGGCCGACCCTCCCAACCTTTTGCCCACCGTCCACTTGACCGAGCAACCGGCTTCGACCCCGTCGTTGGGCGATTCTTCCGACTCGAATTTACAACCGTCCAAAAAACTTCCCTGCGAGAGCAGCGAGCATCGCTACAGCCCCGAGACGCTGCGGAGCTTTGTGCAGCGGGTGCAACCGATCCTTTTCAACAGCTGTGCCACGGCAGCCTGTCATGGCGGCAATCGCGGTCTGGTCTTCGAGCTTCAGCGTCCGCCCAGTACCGGCATCCTCCAGCCGGCCGTCACTCGGAACAACTTGGTGCAAACTCTCCGTTTCGTGGATTCTGAAGACCCGGCCAACAGCGAACTGCTGCGCAAAGCTCTGAAAGCCCACGGCGGACGCCCCAAGCCACCCTTGCCAGGCAAGGACTCTCCCGCTTACCAGACGCTGGAGTCCTGGGTCCTCTCGGTCTGCCCGCCGCGTCAGCCGATGCCGCTGGATGGCGACATCGCTGAGCCGTCCCGTTCGGTCCCTAACGAACCACCTTCGGACCCGGCAAAGCTTCCTTCGGCACAAGCAGGGTTCGACTCCGAACCGTCCCTTCCGCCGCCCCTGCGGGAGAGGTTCGCGACTACCCGGCACGTTTTCGCTGCCGAGTCCGACACGCCTGCCGCCACCCCCCTTGCGTCGCCAAACTCGTCCGATCATCAACCCGACGCCTACGATCCGACTCCTTTCAACGCCCGTTATCATCCCAAACGTGGGCAAGCCGCGGTGAAGTGACCGCATCATGTCGTCATTCCGGATAGGTCCGTGGTTCTTCGACGATCTCCTCGGAAGGCTGTGAGGGCTGCGGCATCATGGGTTTCAGCGGAATCGGCTCGCCGCCCCGTTGCAGGTAGAGTTCGTACAGTTGGTAGAACAGGTGGTACTGGGCAGCCGTTATCAAGGCCGTTGCAGGAAGGATGCCGACACAGCACAGCATAAGGCCTGCACTTAGCACCACCAAACCCGAGACCATGAGGAACAGCAGGGAAAGCAGTACCTCGCCGCCGACCAGTCCCATGAAGTTGGACACATACCGGAACGAAAAACCCGGCCCGAAGTCCTGCTGCAAGCCGCACCGCAGCACGATCGGGTAGCGGAGGACAACCATGAGCAGCAAAAGAATGAGGATTACCGCCACGGCCACGATCGTCACGCCGATGGCAAGTTCCTGGGACACTACCTGTTCATCCACGCCGACCCACAGAAGCAGGATCCCGATGTAACCGACCAGGTACGGCACGGTAAAGAGCAGGCCGAGCACGAAGTCAGCCAGAAAGGGCCAGATGCCGCGAAGGAGATATTCCAAAAACTCATTGAAGTTGAAGTTTGGAACTTCCACGTCCCCACCGCGGCGGTGCAACAGTTCGATGACACGGAACAAGTAACCCGCCATGACGATCTGCCCGATGATCGGAATCAACAGGCATATGCTGAGAAAAACAAGGTTCGTGGCCCAGTTCGGACTCTGGAACAGAAACGAGTAAGCCCGGAAGTAGCGCATGCGTGGTCCCCTGGCGGAAAGAAGGCGCGGTATCGGTCGGCCTGGCGACGCAACGGGCCGGATTATACCACTTGCCTGACATGATTTCGTCTCTCCGCCTGTTCCAATTTCCCCAAAACGCGATTGGCCTTGTTCGGGATTGGCGTCTCGGCTATATGGCGAAACACGGGATCAGCCGAACAACCGCGAGGATGCGGCATGGCGCTGCTGGAAGTGCGGGGACTGGTCAAGATCTACGGACGGCGCAAGGTCGTCAACGGGGTCAGCTTCGAGGTCAACGCTGGCGAAGTGGTCGGGCTGCTCGGCCCCAACGGGGCCGGGAAGACGACCAGCTTCCGCATGACCACTGGCATGGTGACGCCCAACGCGGGGCGGGTCTTCTTCAACGGCAAGGACGTGACCCACTGGCCGATGTACCGCCGCGCACGCCTCGGCATGGGCTACCTGTCTCAGGAGAGCAGCATCTTCCGCCGGTTGACCGTCGAGGAGAACATCCTTGCCATTCTCGAAGCGATGCCCGCCTCGCGGAGTCTGGGACGCCGCCTGACCGCCAAAGAACGCCGGGAACGGACCGAACGGGCGCTGGAGGAGTTCGGTCTGACCCGGGTCCGCAAGAGCCTCGCCTCGTTGCTGTCCGGCGGGGAGAAGCGGCGTCTGGAAATCGCTCGCTGTCTGGTCTGCGAGCCGCTCTTGATTCTGCTCGACGAGCCGTTCACCGGCATCGACCCGATCACGATCAATGAAATCCAGGGCATTGTGCGGCGGCTGCGGGCCAACGGCATCGGCCTGCTGCTGACCGATCACAACGTCCGCGAAGCGCTCAAGATCACCGACCGTAGCTACGTCATCACCGACGGGGTGGTCGAAGCTCACGGCACGCCCGAGGAGATCGTCCGCAATCCGCTGGTGATCGCCCGGTATCTTGGCCGCGAATTTGCCGAAGAGACCTTGGGACGCCGGGCCGGTCCGTGCGTCGGTCCCGAAACGGTGCCATTTTCGGTCTCCGCCTCGGCTCCTCTTGCTTCGACTGGGCAGCCAGAACGCTTGCGGGCCTTGGTCGATCAGTTGGCGGAGACTTGCCGAGAGCAAGCGATGCGGGAACTGGAAGCCCTTGGTTCCGCGGCGGTGCCGGTGCTGATCGAAGCCCTGGAACGACGTCACGTCGAGATTCGCAAAGCCGCCTACGAGGTGCTGCGTCGTCTGGTTCCCGACCTTGCCCCGTTCGACCCGTACGCACCGGAAGCCCAGCGGATGGTGCAAATCGCTCAGATCCGCGAAGGCTCGCTCCGCCGCGCGGGCTAAGGGATGCGACCACCTGTTCCGGCCTCACTGCTTGCCTAGTCGGTCCAAAGCAGCGGGGCCAAGGGAATGGTCACTCGACGACTTTCAGGCCGATCCGTGAAGAGCTCCAACCAGGCGAACTCGTCGTTGAGGCGGACGACTTCCGGAGAGATCTTGCGCAGCAGGGTTGGGTCGGCGATCCAGTTCTTGAGGTCGAGCGACCGCCGGAACGCGCTGCGTTGGCCGGGATAAGCCGTCAATTCGATCACACTTCCGCGGAGTCGAAAGCTGAGCCAGCCGTTGACTATCATGAAGGCGACCCAGTCGGCTTCGATGCGTGCGCGCTGGCGCTGACAGGCTTCCCGTAGAGCTTTGGCAACCTTGGCAGGTATCCCAGGCTCGGGAAGGAAAACGCGACGCCCCTTCTCTTCCAGCCAGACTTTGTAGCCGAGATGCTGATGTTGACGGTCCACAACCTGAAGATGCATCCGCGGCTCTTCGCGGGAATACCAGCCCCAATGGTATCCAGTGGGGACGTCACGCAGGATAACGAGCATGGCATCGGTATTGCAAACCGGGTTGCTCTCTGCCATCTTCGCATCCCGCGTGACCATATTCGGAACCGTAGCGAATGCCAGACCTGGCCGGGGTTTCAGCCCGAGACGCGGTCGATCCAGGCGGCCACGTCTTCGTTGAGCTTGATGATCTCTTCGGCCAGGCGAGTGATGGCGTCGATCTGCTCCTGGACGTCTTCGCCGTTGGCCGTGCCCAGTTGATCACGCAGTGCCGCCAGCCTTTGCAAATGCTCTTGATTGGTCTTGAAGAGCCGATAGCCGGTGAAGAAGTCATCGGCTCCCACCAGCGTCTTGAAGTGATTGCGGACGGCTTCGAGGCCTTTTTCCAGGTTCTCGCCTTCGGCCTTGCCCCATTCCTCGAAAATGAAGCGTCGAGCCTGGGCGTGCTGCGGGTTCTTGATCTGCCAGGCGCGACGGATTTTCTCTAGGCGTTCCTTGACCTCCGGCTGGTTGTCGTCGAGCTTGAGCGACTCCTCGTAGGCGGCGATGGCGGCGGGAGCGTCGAAGGCGCGGTCGGCCAGACGGGCGCGCTTGAGGGCGACCTTGGCGGGGGTCGGATTCTCGACCTCCTCGGCGAATTCGGCGAAAGCCCGGGACTTGGCC
>CALFAY010000009.1 GCA_937944855.1 uncultured Planctomycetota bacterium | reverse complement strand
GGGCGCTGATGGAGATGCTCGCTTTGCGGCGGGCGGTGCCGGTACGCTGGGACAAGACCGCGGACGGTTATCAGCTCGTCCGAGCCGCCCGTCTGGGCCGCTATTTTCCCTTCGTCTTCTCCGGCCTGATTCTCACCCTCGTCGCCGGGTATTTCCTCGCTGTTCCGACAAGGTCGGTTCCTGCCTCGTCGGCATAAATAACTGGTTGTGCTCAGCGAAGAGTAGCAAGCACTTCGCCGGAGCTTTTCGCCCAAGGGTAAAACGCATCCGCCCTCGTCGCTAAGCCCACAGAGCGGGACTCGGACGAGGGCGGGAGGGAATTGGCCCTTACCTGGGAAATGGCAAGTTGGGATTTAGCACGTCACCACGCGGACGATGAAGCCCTGGCACCGGAGTCGTTGAGCGATCAGATTGGCCTCGCACGGATCGCAATAGACCCCGAAGCAGGTCCAGTGCTGGCAGAAGCAGTCCCGATAGAGCACCCGGTAATGGACTACCGCCGGTCTGACGACCACCGGCGGATAGAAGCCGGGATGGATCGGGCGATGGATCGGAGGCAGGGGCCGAGGTCGGCCGAACAGCCCGTCGAAGAACGGATGGGCGTCGGCGACTGCCGGCAGGCTCAAGCCGACCAAACTAGCCAGAGCAAAGAGGGTCGTTCGGAACATGGTGCACTCCTTTCTCAGCCTTCATGGGCCGGTGTTGTTGACTTCCGACGTGTCCCGTTCGCACGCCGCTCAGTTGTCGAGACGCGGCAAATGAGGCGACTTGCGCGGAGATTGAAACACAGCGCGAATTCTGGTCCAATGGAAAGGGAGAAGAAGCCGCCCAAGGGGACACTTACCGTGGTCGCAGCGGGTCAGAGGTTCGACCACGAACGGAAGTGGAACGGACTTTTAGACAGGGAAAATGTTGCGCTGGCAGGTGACGCGCAGGAATGCTTACCACGTCGCAAGTATCACCAGCATCAATCGTTGCAGCTAGGCGTTGAAGTGCGAGACGGATTCTGAAAATGATGCGCGGAAGTTCTTGCGTTGTCGCGTAGCTGGCAGCCTGTTCTCGTCGGGAAGCACCCTCAGCTGTTGCAGTTGCTCAGAGGGAGCGTGCCCTGGCAGGCAGGGCGAGCGACGATGAAGACCATGCGAAAGAACGAAGATGATGGAAGTAAAGGATTTTGGTCAATCAGCGAACACGGGACAGAATTTGGTTGACAGCACAATATCTTGTGCATATCCTGCCGCTTCACCCAAGATGCTGTGGTGTTGTGTGTTCCGGTGTTCAGAATACAATCAACAGCAAGGGCGGGATTGGTCGATTTTTGTACAGAGGAAGGCCAGCCCAGACTCGCCGAGGAGACGCACCCATGGGAGTTCTCGCCGATTGGCAGATCGAGAAGGAAATCGTCATCGAGCCGATGGCCGACGGTGCTCTCAAACCCGGCGTCGTCTCCTACGGGATCAGCAGCTACGGCTACGATGTCCGGGTCGGTAGGAAGTTCAAGGTCTTCACCAACGTCTATGGCGACGTGGTGGACCCGAAAAACTTCAGTTCCCGCGCTTTCGTGGACATCGAGGCCGACACCTGCATTATCCCCCCCAACAGCTTCGTGCTGGCCGAGACGGTGGAATACTTCGAGATTCCCCGCGACGTGCTGGCCATCTGCTGCGGCAAATCGACCTATGCCCGCTGCGGCATCATCGTCAACGTGACGCCGCTGGAGCCGGAGTGGCGGGGACGCATCACCATCGAGATCAGCAACACCACGCCGCTGCCGGCCAAAATCTACGCCAACGAAGGCATCGCCCAGATCATCTTCCTGCGGGCCGACCAGGTCTGCCGGGTCAGCTACGCGGACAAGAAGGGCAAGTATCAGGATCAGCCGGGACTGACGCTGCCGTTTGTGCTAGGATCAGGGTTCCGGCCGTGATTGAGACTTTTCGGTTAAACTGCCAGACCGAATGCCAGCGCTGAGCGGACGGTTGCCCGTCCGCCGCGACCAGTCAAGGACACGATCATGCACATTTCCCGTCGCTACACCGTCGAAGGGCAGGATCCCTTCGCCTCGGTTCGTTTCGTTCCACGGACCAGCCGAATCACCAATCCCGATGGCTCCGTGGTTTTCGAGATGAAGGACATCCTGGTGCCGGAGCAGTGGTCGCAGGTGGCCGTGGACGTTCTGGCCCAGAAGTATTTTCGCAAGGCCGGGGTGCCGGTGCGGACGCGGCGAGTTCCCGAGCGGGGCGTGCCACGCTGGCTCCAACGGTCAGTCCCGGCGGCGGCCTCGGAAGCGAAGTCCGAAGCGACCGGCGTTGCCTCGGCGGACGGCTCCCTCACGGGGCAGGAAACCGACGCCCGCCAAGTGTTCCGTCGCCTGGCCGGGTGCTGGACCTACTGGGGGTGGAAGGGCGGCTACTTCGACACCGAAGCCGACGCCAAGGCATTTCACGATGAAATCTGCTACATGCTCGCAACCCAGATGGCGGCTCCGAACAGCCCGCAATGGTTCAACACGGGGCTGCACTGGGCTTACGGCATCGACGGTCCGCCGCAGGGGCATTACTTCGTCGATCCCGACAGCGGCGAAATGAAGAAATCCTCCTCGGCCTACGAACGGCCTCAACCCCACGCCTGCTTCATCCAGTCGATCGCCGATGACCTAGTCAACGAAGGCGGGATCATGGATCTATGGGTTCGGGAGGCCCGCATCTTCAAATACGGCTCCGGCACCGGCTCGAACTTCTCGACGCTGCGGGGCGAAGGCGAACCGCTGTCCGGCGGCGGCAAGTCGAGCGGACTGATGAGCTTTCTCAAGATCGGCGACCGTGCGGCAGGAGCCATCAAGTCGGGCGGCACCACCCGCCGAGCGGCCAAGATGGTCGTCCTCGACCTCGACCATCCCGACATCGAGGAATTCATCTACTGGAAGGTCAAGGAGGAACAGAAGGTCGCGGCGTTGGTGGCCGGGTCTCGGCTGTGCAACCGCCATCTCAACGCCATCATCCGCGCCTGCCATTCCTGGCCCAAACCCGAAGAGCGCTTCGACCGCCGCAAAAACCTCGACCTCCGCCGGGCCTGCCTCGAAGCGCTCAAGGACGAAGTGCCGCTCAACTATATTGAACGGGCCATTCAATTGGCTCGCCAGGGAGCCAAGGAGATCCGCTTCGAGGAGTACAACACCGACTGGAACTCGGAAGCGTACTACACCGTTTCCGGGCAGAACAGCAACAATTCGGTGCGCGTCAACAACCAGTTCATGGAAGCGGTGCTCAACGACGGTCCGTGGCACCTGTACTGGCGAACGGAACTGGAGAAGGCCAAACGGGAGAATCGGCCGCCCAAGCCCAAGCGGACCGTGAAGGCCCGCGAGTTATGGGACCAGATCGCCTACGCCGCCTGGTCGTGTGCCGATCCGGGCATTCAGTTCGACACCACGATCAACGAATGGCATACCTGCCCTGCCGACGGCCGCATCAATGCCAGCAATCCGTGCGTGACCGGCGATACCTTGGTAGCGACAAGCGACGGCATGGTTCGCATCGCGGCCTTGCTGGAAAAGCCGTTCGAAGTGATCGGCTCCGATGATCGACCGCATCGGGTGGCGCCGGCATTTGCCACGGGCATCAAGCCGGTGTATCGACTGCGGACGCGCTCTGGCTACGAACTGAAACTGACCGCAGACCACCGGGTTCTTACCGCCAACCGCGGCGACGTCCTGGCCCATGAGCTGACCCACGACGACCGGGTGGTGCTCGGTCGGCCGCGGTTCGGCGAGGTGTCCCTGGATGGGCGCGTCGCGGAGTTCCTGGGCTTGATGCTCGGCGCTGGCTGTCTGATGGGCGAGCAGGAGACCGCCTTGCTGACGCTGGCCCCGCAAGAGTCGGCGGCGGCCCTGCGTATCCAAGAAGCCTTGCAAACCTGCGAGCTGGAGCACGCCCCAGACCGACGCGGTTCCCGTCCTTGTTCCGTCTCCCAGCCCCAGGAAACGCTTCGCATCGGCACGTCGTCCCGGTTCGTTGTCGAGACCCTGAAACGCTATGCCGTGCTGGACCCGGGCAGCAGCGGCAAACACTTCACGGACGCCGTTTTTGAATTAGACCGCGCTTCCGTGGCGGCGATCCTGCGCGGTCTCTTCACCGCCAACGGGACCATTGCCCACTACGGGGAGAAGTCGCACTATATCGCCCTCAACTCCTCATCGCTGGAGTTGCTGCAAACGGTGCAACTGCTGCTTCTGGGCTTCGGCATCAAGTCGAAGCTCTGCCGCAATCGTCGCGCTCTGCACCAATCGACGGCCTTATTGCCGGACGGCAGGGGAGGCATCCAGGAATACAACGTCCAGCAGGTGCACTCGCTTCGCATTAGCCGCAGTTCCCGTCTCCTGTTCGAGGAGGAAATCGGCTTCGTCCCCGGAAGCCCGAAACAGGAGCAATTGAAGAGCCTGAACAGCGAAGCGGCCGTTTATGCCGACCGGCTCGAAGATCTAGTGGCCGAGTTGGAATACCTTGGCGAGGAGCTGGTCTTTGACCTGACCGAGCCGGAGACGCAGCATTTCATCGCCAACGGCATCGTCGTCCACAACTGCTCCGAGTACATGTTCCTTGACGACACGGCCTGCAACCTGGCGTCTCTGAATCTGATGAGCTTCGTCCGCCAGAGCCGGCCGGGCGAGAAGGAGCCGGAAGAGTGGTTCGACGTGGACAGCTTCCGGCACGCCTGCCGGTTGTGGACGCTGGTGCTGGAAATCTCCGTGTACATGGCCCAGTTCCCGTCCCCAGCCGTGGCTCGCAAGTCGTTCGATTTCCGCACACTCGGCCTCGGCTACGCCAATCTGGGCACACTGCTGATGGTCCGCGGCATCCCCTACGATTCGCCGCAGGGCCGGGCCATCTGCGGGGCGATCACCTGCCTGATGCACGCCGCTTCCTACGCGGCTTCCGCCGAGATCGCGGCCAATCTGGGGCCGTTTCCGCGCTTCGAGGCCAACCGGGAGGCCATGATGCGAGTCATTCGCAATCATCGCCGAGCGGCCTATCTGTACTGCCCCGACAATGAGAAAGGCCCTCATGCTCCCCGACCGATGGCCGGCGGCCCGACCGACTCGGTCGGCGACTACGAATGCCTGACCATCCGACCCGTCGGCATCGATCCCGAACAGTGCCCGCGCTTCCTGCTCGAAGCCGCCCGGGCCGAGGCCGACCGCATGCTCGAACTCGGCGAGCAGTACGGCTACCGCAACGCCCAAGTGACCTGCATTGCTCCTACCGGCACCATCGGCCTGGTGATGGACTGCGACACCACCGGCGTCGAGCCGGACTTCGCACTGGTCAAGTTCAAGAAACTCGCCGGCGGCGGCTACTTCAAGATCATCAACTCCTCGATTCCGCCTGCCCTGGCCCGCCTGGGCTACACTCCGGAGCAGATCGAGGAGATTGTTCGCTATGTCCGCGGCTCCGGCACGCTCAAGAGCTGTCCGCACATCAACCCGGCCACGCTGAAGGCCCGCGGCTTCACCGACGAGATGCTCGACACGGTCGAGAAGGTCCTGCCGGGCGTATTCGAACTCCGCTTCGCCTTCACCCGCTGGATCCTCGGCGACGACAACCTCAAGACGCACCTCGGCATCCCCGAGCAACAATTGAACGATCCGAAGTTCGACCTGCTCACCGCCCTGGGCTTCACGCCGGAGCAGATCGCCGAGGCCAACGACCATGTCTGCGGCACCATGACCATCGAAGGCGCACCGCATTTGAAGCTGGAGCACTATCCGGTCTTCGACTGTGCCAACAAGTGCGGACGCATGGGCAAACGGTTCCTCTCGGCGGAGTCGCACATCCGCATGATGGCCGCCGCCCAGCCCTTCATCAGCGGGGCCATCAGCAAAACCATCAACATGCCGCACGAGGCCACCATCGACGACGTGAAAGATGCCTACATGCTTAGTTGGCGGCTGATGCTCAAGGCGATCGCGCTGTACCGCGACGGCTCGAAACTGAGCCAGCCGCTCAACACCGTCAGCGATTCGATGCTGGCTCAGGAACTGGCCGCTTTGGCTGAAGAGGAAGCCGCTCACGAGCCGAAGGCTGAGCCGGTCCGCATCGCCGAGAAGATCGTCCACCGCTACATCGCCCGCCGCCGTCGGCTGCCCGACCGCCGGGCCGGTTACACCCAGAAAGCCCGCATCGGCAACCACAAGATCTACATCCGCACCGGCGAATACGAGGACGGCACCCTGGGCGAGATCTTCCTCGATATGCACAAGGAGGGAGCAGCCTTCCGCTCGCTGATGAACTGCTTCGCCATCTGCGTCAGCATCGGACTCCAACACGGCGTGCCTCTGGAAGAGTTCGTGGACGCCTTCCTGTTCACTCGCTTCGAACCGAATGGCGTCGTCCAGGGCAATCCGCACATCAAGATGACGACTTCCATCATCGACTACATCTTCCGCGAATTGGCCATCACCTACTTGGGCCGCTACGACCTGGCTCACGTCGGCGAGGAAGACCTGCGGGCCGATGCACTCCACCGGGAAGAAACCCACGACGAGCCGGAGTTCGAGGGCGAGGAAGTGGTCGTGGAACGGGTCGTGGAGCCGGGGGAGGAACTGCCCAAGCCGCCGCGCTCCGAAGCGTTCAAGACCCCGCGGACGGAGCATCTGCATCCCGTGCCACCGGGCAACGGACACCGTTCGACGGCAGCACCGAAATCGGGGAACGGGGGAACGAAACCGGCGGGTCCGCCCCTGCTGTCCCAAACCACCTTGGCGGAAGAGATCCGCCAAGCCCGGTTGAAAGGCTACGAGGGCGATCCCTGTTCCGAGTGCGGCCAATTGACCTTGGTGCGGAGCGGGGCGTGTTTGAAGTGCGACACCTGCGGCGCAACTAGTGGCTGCGGCTGAGGTGCGCTTCCGGCCTCCGTTCGTGCTCTTTCAGCCGAACCAAGGACAGGATTCGGCGCAGGGAGGATGCTGGGCTAGAAACGAATAGATTTAGTGATTGAAACGGGTTGAATCGCAGGCGAAAATACATCCAATAATATTTTCTCGGGTGGAGTGCTACCCGGTTTTTGGCGTTGGGTAAGCAACGCTGGCTATCATGGCACTCCTTGGTATTCATTTTGTTCTGGCCGACGGACAAGTTAAGTGAGGTTCTGTTATCCCCATTTCAGTAGTTTGTCCGTCTTGTGCAGCAAGACTTTGTGCTCCCGAAAGAATGGCTGGTCGGAAGACCAGGGCCCCCAAGTGCAGCACAGTACTTGTTGTGCCAGCCCTTCTTGAGGAAACTGCACAGGATGTCAGCCCCGAACCATTGCCAGAGCTTTACTCTCAGAATGATGCTCCAGAGGGAGAACCCAACTCGCTAATCGCCCCTGGCCCTCCAGAGTCTGACTTCGACTTTGACGTAGGATCGCGATTGCGTCCGCGTCGTTTGGCGACTGCTGCGGTCTCAAATACCGTTGTCATCCAAAACTCATCTGGGGCAGCACACAGTCTGGGTATTGCTTCATTGGTAATCGGGGTGTTGTCTTTCTGCCTATGCTGGATACCGTTTTTGGGGCTTCTGATCAGCGGCCTTGGCTTACTTTTGGGACTTGGGGGCTTCATTCTGGCCCTACAGCGTGGCGGTTCCGGCATCGGCTTCTCAATTGGGGGCGGTGCTCTCTCCGCGCTCTCATTGGTGGTTTGCATACTCTGGAGCGCTGGAGTAACTAACGCGTTCATGGCTGCAAACAAGATCCTTGCAAATCAAAACCACACAAATCAGGATCCAGTTTCCAACTTGACCGGGCAAGACGGTGCCTCTGCGAAGAACGGTGATACTTCAACTCCAATGAAGCCCGAAATTAAATGGTTTGATGCGAGCAAAGGTGCCGTTCAACAAGGCAATATCAGAGTCCGCATTGTAAGCGTTTCAGTTGGCAAAGTGCCATTAAAAGACTTCTTTGGCCAAGACACCTGGTCGGAGGTGACATGCTCGTGTTCGAAGTGCCGGTGGATACGGTTAGTTATCTCCGCCTTGAGCTTCCCGCCAATAACTTCGGCGGTACGGGAATGTTGAGATTTCAGATTCCGAAGTCCATGATCCAATGGTGATGGGGAGCAGTTTACAGAACTGCCGAGCAGAAAGACACGGGTAACCTTTGCCCTTTGTCGCTGCTGAGTTCTGGCTTCTAAGGGCCTTGGCAAACTTCACATCCATGCCGCCAAGGATCAAGGTTGGGTACGATAGGCTGTTGAGAGTTGAGAGTAAGGACAGTCTCGTCGCGCAACGGGCCTGCGTTTAGAGGGTAGAATCACCTCCACTTGGCTTAATTCAGCAAGTTTTTAATACTGACCCGCTGAGACGGTTCCGAGTGCTTCGGAGATCGTGTCTGATGGTAGATCGGCTAGCCGGGCATCTCCATCCGTCTCTGCCAATTCGGCAGAAGGCTGTTCCTTCCCGGCCACACTTGGCAGACGACGGACGCTCCGGAAACCTGTCCACATAGATCGTAAACCGCCATCTGTACGGGACTTGCAATTGCATTGCCTCTGGGCACAAGAGTTGCTCAGAGCAGGTGCGTCGCGGATATTGCCTTCGGGGGTTCGTCCCCACGTTGAGTGCATTTTTCAGGTGGACTCGCCAGAAAGGAGACCAGCGAATGAACTTGAAGCCTTTGGGCGATCGCATCGTGGTGCAGCGGCAGGAGGCGGGCGAGAAAACCAAGGGAGGAATCATTCTTCCCGATACCGCCAAGGAGAAGCCGCAGATCGGCAAAGTGCTGGCCGTCGGCGATGGGAAGATCCTCAAGGACGGCAAGGTCCAGCCGCTCCAGGTCAAAAAAGGCGATACGGTCCTGTTCAGCTCCTACGCCGGCGACGAGTTCAAGCTGGGCAACGAGAAGGTTCTCTTGATGCGGGAAGAAGACGTGTTGGCCGTGGTCGAGGATTGATCTCGATTCCCCGTGGATTGACCGGTTGCCTGGCCTGAGTTTTTCACCATCCTTAAGCCTCACCCCTTTTAAGGAGACTGACTCGCATGACTGCCAAGATGATTGCGTTCGACCAGGAAGCCCGCGAAGCCCTGCGTCGGGGCGTGGCCAAGCTGGCCCGCGCGGTGCGGGTCACGCTCGGGCCGAAAGGCCGCAACGTGATCCTGCAAAAAAGCTTCGGTTCGCCGACCGTGACCAAGGACGGCGTCACCGTCGCCAAGGAAATCGAGCTGGAAGACAAGTACGAGAACATGGGTGCCCGGATGGTCCGCGAGGTCGCCTCCAAGACCAGCGACGTGGCCGGCGACGGCACCACGACGGCAACCGTGCTGGCTGAGGCGATCTTCAACGAGGGCCTGCGGGCCGTCGTGTCCGGCGTCAATCCCATGCTCATGAAGCGGGGCATCGAGAAGGCCGTCGAGGATGTTGTCGAACGCCTCCGCAAGGCTTCGATCAAGATCGAAAAACCCAAGGAGATGGAAGACGTTGCCTCGGTCGCGTCCAACAATGACCGCGAGATCGGGGCGAAGATCGCCGAAGCGATGGAGAAGGTCGGCAAGGACGGCGTCATCACCGTCGAAGAAGGCAAGGGCCTGGAGACGACGCTGGAGTTCGTCGAGGGCATGCAGTTCGACCGGGGCTATCTGTCGCCGTACTTCGTCACCGACCCGCAGAAGATGGAGTGCGTCCTGGAAGACGCCTACATCCTCATCCACGAGAAGAAGATCAGCAACGTCAAAGATCTGGTTCCGCTTTTGGAGAAGGTGGCCCAGAGTGGTAAGCCGCTGCTGATCATCGCCGAGGAAGTCGAAGGCGACGCCCTGGCCACGCTGGTCATCAACAAGCTCCGCGGCACCTTCCGCTGTGCGGCGGTCAAGGCTCCGGGCTACGGCGACCGGCGTAAGGCGATGCTGGAAGACATCGCCATCCTGACCGGCGGTCGGGCCTTGTTCGAGGACCTGGGCATCCAGTTGGAGAATGTCACGCTGGCTGACCTGGGCCGGGCCAAGAAGATCATCATCGACAAGGACAACACCACCATCATCGAGGGCGCAGGCAAGAAGGAAGCCATCCAGGGCCGCATCGAGCAGATCCGCCGGGAGTTGGAGAAGAGCACCAGCGACTACGACAAGGAGAAGCTCAGCGAGCGGATGGCGAAGCTGTCCGGCGGCGTAGCCAAGATCCAGGTCGGGGCCGCGACCGAAAGCGAGATGAAAGAGAAGAAGATGCGGGTCGAGGACGCCATGCACGCAACCCGGGCAGCGGTCGAGGAAGGCATTCTGCCCGGCGGGGGCGTGGCGTTGCTGCGGGCTTCCCAGGGCCTCAAGCCCAAGGGGCTGCTGCACGATGAAGAGGTCGGCTACAACATCGTCATCCGCGCGTGCAAGGCCCCGATCCAGCAGATCGCCGAAAACGCCGGCGTGGATGGAGCCATCATCGAGTCGAAGGTGAGTGAGAACGAGAACCCGCACTTCGGCTACGACGCCCGGCTGGATCGGTATGTGGACATGGTCAAGGAAGGCATCATCGACCCGACCAAGGTGGTGCGCTCGGCCCTTCAGAATGCTGCCAGCGTCGCCACGTTGCTCCTGACCAGCGATGCCCTGGTGGCCGAGATTCCCAAGGAGGAAAAGCCGTTGCCGGGCGCGGGTCACGATGACATGTATTGATGCCTGACGACACTCTTGGACGGACTCAAAGCACGGAGGCGGGCTGCGTCTAGCAACCCGCCTCAGCTTGTTTTTGCAGGCATGTTGCGAGGCAAGGGTCAGGGCTGGTCGCCGACGATCCGCAGGTTCTCGCGCACTTTGGCCTGTGCGTCCACGGACCGGATCACTTCCAGCGCCCGCACCCGCTGGTGCTCTTCCCGCACCGTGCCGGTCAGGACGATCTGATCGCCTTCGATCTGGACCCGGATCTCCGCCCCTCGCAAGGCTGAGTCCTGGCGAAGCCGCTGCTCGATCAAACGAGGCAGCGTAAGCCGGTTCCAGGTGGCTTTCCAGTCGTCTGCCCCCAGACCGAGTTCCGCTCCGATCTGGGCCGACGCTTGACGGGCCTTGTCCCAGGCCTTTCCGGTGACCCGCTCGATCCGCTTGATCTCCGGCTCCGAGCAGCCCAGGATCCACGCCAGAGGCAAAAGCAAGCCGAGTCTTGTCCAGCGGACAGGGTTGTTCATGCGTCCCATCACTTGAACACAGCGCGCATGACCAGAACAGTCATCGGCTCGCAGTCACGCGATTTCGAATGATTCAGGCCGGGAAATGATGACTTTCGCGCCCGGCAGGAATCAGGCTGGTTTTTTTCAGCGGATTCGGCACGTCCGAAAAAGGCGAGCTATGTTTGCAGCGATGGAGTCCCCCCGGCGAACGTTGAAGGAAGGCGTACCAAGGTCGGACGGTTAGGTGGTGGAGCATGGGCCGTCGCCGTGTTCTCCTCCGAGGAATCAGTCTGGAAGCGCAGGGAAGAACGTGGGAGTCCTCGTCCCTGCTCCGTCTGGGCCGCTTGGAGACGCTGGAAGTCGTCTTAACCGATCCTTCCGTCAGCCGACGTCACGCCGAAGTCGAATTTCTCAACGGCATCTGGGTCGTCCGGGATTTGGGCAGCACCAATGGCACGTTCCTCAACCAGGTCCGCGTAGGGCGGGTGGATCAGCGGCTCAAGGCCGGGGACGTATTGCAATGCGGCAACGTCGCTCTGCGGGTGGACGTTGCCGAGACGGAACAGTCCATCGAGCCTAGCCCCAGCGACAGCACGATGCGGATCGAGCTGAGCACCCGGCATTCGTGGGAAATGGCCCTGGAACTGTGGGCCTGCGAAGGAGTGCGGGATGATCTCAGCCGGGACCGCATGATGCGGCTCCTGCGGATCGGGCGGGACTTCGGCCAGATCGCTTCGCTGGACGCTCTGCTGGAGTCGATTCTTCGCGAGGCCGTCGCCGCCCTCAAAGCTCAGGGCGGAGCGATCCTGCTGCTCGAAGAGCATGCCAATCGCCTGGAGCAGCGGGCGGTGGTGCCGGCGTCCCGGATCAATCAGCCTCCAGCCCTCAACCTAGGCTTGGTGGAAAGGGCGTTACACCAGGGCGAGTCGCTGATCTCGCTCAACACCCGAGCCGACGTCGATTCCGTCCTCCGCCGCATGCTGGCCGATTCGACGCCCGCCTATGTCATCTGCGCCCTGCTGCGAACGCCCAGCCGACGCCTCGGCATCCTGCAACTGGACCGTGGTCCCAAGCAACAGCCCTTCACGGAAGCGGATCTCCGCCTAGCTGACGCCCTGGCCGCCAGCGTCAGCAGCGTCATCGCCAGCGTCGCTGCCTTGCTGGATCGGGAGCGTGATCTGCTGGTGCAGACCCTGACCGCATTGGCTCAGGCGGTGGAACTTCGAGACGACTATACCGGCAGTCACACCCAGCGAGTCACCGACTATGCCATGCTCCTGGCGGAGAAGCTCGAACTGAAGTCCCAGGACCGCTACTATCTTCAGATCGGCACGCCGCTGCACGACATCGGCAAGATTGGCATCTCGGACGCCATCCTCCGCAAACCGACTGGCTTGACAGCGGACGAAATCGAGTACATGAAGACGCACACGGTCAAGGGTGCGGCTATGATCGAGACAATTCCGCACCTGGCACCGATCATTCCCATCGTGCGGAACCATCATGAACGCTGGGACGGCCTGGGCTATCCGGACGGACTGCGGGGTGCGGGCATTCCCGCACTGGCCCGAATCGTTGGCGTCGCCGACGCTTTCGACGCGATGACCACCGACCGCCCCTATCGTCCCGGGCTGCCTGTGGATCATGCCTTCGAGGTCATTCGGCAAGAAGCAGGACGTCAGTTCGACCCCGATTTCGCTCTGGCCTTCGTCGCCATCCGCGACCAGTTGGAAGACATCGTCCGCCAGAACCGGCAGATGCACGACACCCTCTCCCGCGGCGAACTGATGCGGATGCTGGAAAGCAACGCCGAGGCCCCCATGTCGCGGCGACGAACCACGGCTATCCCCCGTGCGTCGTTGGCAGCCCTTCGGGACAAGCTCTCGCAGGCCTCGTGATCCCGACATGTCCCTTGGGCCTGGTCAGGCAAGGCATTTGCGTCCCCGGCTCACCCGGGGCCGGCCCGCGGCATCCGGCAGCGGCGGTAGAACCGTCAGGCCAACGGATTCCATGAGCTTTGCTGCTTCGGCATGTTGATTCGGGGCCGCTTCCAACAAAAGCCAGCCGCCGGGCTTGAGAAACCGGGGCGACTCGGCGACGATCCGGCGGATCACCCCCAAGCCGTCCGGCCCTCCGTCGAGAGCTGTCCTCGGCTCGAAGTCGCGGACAGTCCGAGGCAGGGTCTCGATTTCGGCGGAGGGGATGTAAGGCGGATTGCTGACGATGACATCGAAACGGGCCTCGGCATCGAGAGGCTGAAACAGGTCGCCGAGAAGAAACTGGGTGCGGCTTGAGACGCCGTGGCGTTCGGCGTTGCGAAGAGCGATTTCAAGGGCTTCGGCACTGATGTCGGTGGCCACGATCCGTGCCGAGGACAGGTGCCTGGCCAGCGTGACCGCTACGGCCCCGGATCCGGTGCCGATTTCCAGAATCGAGCAATTTGACGTTGCCGCCTCCAGAGCGGCCAGAACGAGGGTTTCCGTGTCCGGCCGAGGAATCAACACCGCTGGCGACACCTCGAACTCCAGCGAGAAGAATTCCTTAGATCCCAGGAGGTAGGCGGCGGGACAGCCTTCGAGGCGCTTGCTGACCAGTTCCCGGAAGCGATCGCGGACCGCTTCCTTGGCCACTTCGTCGAAGCGCGTGTAAAGGTCAATACGCTTGCAGTCTTGGGCATGGGCAAGCAGAAGTTCGGCTTCGAGCCGCGGCGACTCGAAGCCTTGCTTGGCGAAGTGGTTCGTGGTCCAGGTCAGCAGTCGGCCCAGCGTCCAGGGCTGCTCGGCGACACGGGTCATGGCGGAATCCTTTCGCTTGGGTGCTCAGGCCGGCTGCTTTTCGGCCTTGGCAAGCTCGGCCAGGCGCTGGCGTTTGTCGTGTTCCATCAAGGCCCGGATAAGCTCGCCGAGGTTGCCCATCATGATGCTGTCAAGCTGGTACAGGTTCAGGTTGATGCGGTGATCGGTGACGCGGTTCTGCGGGAAGTTGTAGGTGCGGATGCGTTCGGAGCGGTCGCCGCTGCCGATTTGTCCGCGCCGTTCCGCCGCCCGGGCCGCCTGTTCCTTGGCCTGAAGCTGCTCGTAGATGCGCGTCCGCAGCATACGCCAAGCCTGAGCTTTGTTTTTGTGCTGGCTGCGTTC
Source organism: uncultured Planctomycetota bacterium (assembly GCA_937944855.1). GTDB lineage: Bacteria > Planctomycetota > Planctomycetia > Gemmatales > HRBIN36 > JANWWR01. The sequence continues at coordinate 82,626 of CALFAY010000009.1, read as the reverse complement.
GGAGCGGCACTCGGCGACCGTGCCGGTGGGCAGATGCGTCAGCCGCACGCCGCTCTGCGTCTTGTTCTGGTGCTGGCCGCCCGGACCGCCGGAACAGAAGGTGTCCACCCGGACATCTTCGGGCCGGATCTCGACCTGAATCTCACTCGGTTCGGGCAGGACCGCGACGGTCGCCGCAGAGGTATGAATCCGGCCCTGCGTCTCGGTCTTGGGCACCCGTTGTACCCGATGGCCGCCGCTCTCGTACCGCAGGTGGCGGTACACTCCTTCGCCGCTGACGCTGAAGCTGACTTCCTTGAAGCCGCCCAGTTCCGTGCTGTTGTAATCCAGTTCCTCGACCGTCCAGCCCATGTCCCGGGCGTAGCGGACGTACATTTCGTACAAGTCCCGGGCAAACAGAGCGGCTTCGTCTCCGCCGGTTCCCGCGCGGATCTCCATGATGACGCTGTCGAAGTCCTGATCCGGATCGACCAGCAGCAAGTCTTCCAGCTTGGTGATCAGATCACCTTCCCGCTTTTTGAGGGCCTGCAATTCCTCCTCGGCGTAACTCCGCATTTCGGGGTCTTTCTCGGCCTCGAGCAAGTTCTGGGCGGTTTCGATCTCCTCGCGGAGCTTCTGGAACTCCAGATAGGGCTTGGCGAGCTTGGCGAGCGCACCATGTTCCTTCGCCAGTTGGGAGTAGCGGTTGCCGTCGGCGGCGACCGACGGATCAGCCAACAGGCGCTCGACTTCCTGGAAGCGTTTCAGGGCTTCATCGAGCTTGGGATACATGATCGGTCAAAATCCTTGCATTCAGGCTGCTTGTCAGACTCTCATCATCGGGTGCTGAGTCCCCGAAACGGGCGGCCAGCGTAAGCGGGGTGGTTGATGTCGCAAAAAAACCGCGGATCGCAGACGGCACGGCGCACCGGGCCGGGTCCACGATCCCCAGTCGGCTGTTTCCCAGCTACTTGGGAGCTTCTTCGTTGGCCTTCTTGCGCTGGTCCCAGTTGTACTTGCGCTGGAACTTCTCCACGCGGCCGGTGGTGTCCACGAACTTCATCTTGCCGGTGAAGAATGGATGGCACGCAGAGCAGATTTCGACAGTGATCTGCTTGCGGGTGCTGCGCGTGGTGAAACGGTTGCCGCAACCGCAAACGACCGTGGCCTCAACGTACTGGGGATGAATGCCGGACTTCATGATTGATACCGTACCTTGGTTTAGATCATGCCAACGTCACAGGGATTCTATGCTGGCATTCCGGCCTCGACAATTCCGCTCAGCCTGCCTTGGAAGTGTCGCCTCAGGACCCCGGCGGCCGATCAGGGGCACCCGCCGCGGGGCACCGGTGAGCCGCAGCCAGCGACCACGATTCTATGGGATCTGATGCATTGCAGATTCCAGCGGCTACCCACCCACGGCGACAAACTCCTCGGCCGACATGCCAATGTCGCGGGCGATTTTTCGCAGCAACACCGGAGAGATATCCCGCCTTGGTGGAAGGGTACCGTGGTTCCACGGCCATCAGAATGACGGAATTGCTTGTGTGCTCCGCGCTGGCGCCCCTCGACGAAGCCCAACGCTTCCAAGCGCGATACCACTTCCTGCGGCTTCAGCACCGGGAGTTTGGGCACGGTCAGCTTACCTGCACTTTCTGAGTACTGACGAACTCCGACTCAAGCTCTGGTTCGCCGTCCTCAAGCAGCATCTCAATCACCTCGGTCAGGTTCTGCTGCAATTCATCGAGAGTTCGCCCCTGGGAATGGGCTCCGGGGAAGCCGGGGACATAGCCGACGAATAACCCAGTCTCCGGACAGCGCTCAATCACGGCTGTATAAGCTGGCATATACACCTCCCGTATTGGAAGCACCGGTATGAATATTCTAAGCGGCGTCGACTGCAAGCCTTTCCGAACGAAACACGCGATCCCTGTTTGCCGGTCCTGCGTCGTTGCTTGACAAGTCGGACAACTCGATGCCGACCAAGGCCCCGCTCAGCCGCAGCGGGGGACCGGTGAGCCGTACTCAGGAAAAAAACCTACCGTGCCCTTCCGTCCGCGGCAGCGTCGGGTTGGGCGTTTTGCGGCACGCGCGCTGCGACCTTCCGATGCCGGGCGATCAGGAAGAAACGGTTTCGCAACAGCGGGTCATTCGGTTGCAGGGGCCGGAATATGCCGTCTCCCTCGGCCCGCGCGACAAGCTCAAACTGATCCTGTGGAAAGAATGACAGCACTCCGGCGACCGAACCACCCAGTTTTTCCAGTCCACACCCGACATGGACCTCGACAAAGAAGTCGGCGCCTGAAGCGAGGACCCGGCTGCCGCCGGATAAGGCCAACCATTCCGCCCCTTCGACATCAAGAAAGACCACGTCTGGAAGCCCGAAGCGCTCGGCAAGCCCGTCTAGCGTGACTGCGTTCACGGACACCCGGCCGGCGGCCCCAGACCCGTCGTCGAGTTGGCCGTTCAGTTGCTCGTTGAAGAGGATCATCCCGGGGCGGTTCGCGATAGCCGCCTGCACGACTTCGATCTGCGGAAGGTTGTTCAACTCGCGGTTCTTTAAGATTGCCTGACAGTTGTGGGCGCTGGCCTCGACGGCCACGACACGACCGGACGGACCGACATGCAGTGCCAGCATCGCAGCCACCACGCCTTGGTGGGCGCCGATGTCGAAGACGAGGGCACCGGGGCGAAGACGGCTCTTTTTCAGTTCGGCCACCTCGGCCAGCGGAGGCCAGTCGTGGTCGTACCACCCCTGCGCAAGGGGGTCCGCTAAATGCACCTTTAAGCGATGGCCGCCATACGAGTGCTCTACCACCCTTGCGGGAAAGGATCGAATCAAATGGCGCACTCGCCATGCCCGGAGACGTCCTGCCCAGGTCGGTGGCATATGGCGTAGCAGCCACCGCTTAATTGCTCCCAACATGACGCGCCTCCGGCCAGCGAACAACAAGCCTTTGTACCGTTGTCAGAAAACTGAAAGCGAAAGGGAACAACTTCTCATTTACTCAGAATTAACCCAGCCAGTGCCATGAGGTGCAGTGTCTGGTACGGCCGATAAGCTACGGGACGACGACAGTCAGGCTGCCGCTGATCGACTTGTTGCCGGGGTCCGGCTGAAACGTCACTGTCACAACGTAAGCGTCCGTTTTAAGCAAAAAGACCGACAACCCGCGTCCCCCCTGCCCATCCGCAGCTGCTCGGTCTGACACTATGTAGTCGCCTTTCGGGCCGGTGTCAGCGGCGACCAGGAGTCTGTTCTCCGCATACTTCTGCTTCATGCCGCACAGATCGGCGTAGTGGTTCCACAGCTCTTCGAACGTAGGACCGACCACTCGGAACGAGTAGGCGGCTACACCCGGCGACTGCTTCGGCGACCCGCCCGTCCGGCCAAACTGGGTCGCAGATTGTAACTGCGGTGACCAGAGGTTGGCCACCTCTTCAGCGGTTGGCTTCTTCGGCTTGGCCGGCTCGTCCGCGCGGGTGCCGGTGGCGAACATTGTCATGGCGGCACTTACCAGCAGCAGGGTCAAAACGCCCATCCTCTGTTCTGCCATGGGCAACCTCCTCTGTGGGCGAAGGGTGTAGCTCAGCTGTGGGGACCGAGTGAGCAACGAATCGGGAAAAGCCTATGTACCCCTACGTCGGCGCCCACGCCCGGTTCCATCGGACTTACGCGCCGGGAACGGAAACGGACATCATCGCAAAATCGCATTGCCTCACCTGGGTGGAGCAACAGTTCGTCGAGCGACAAACTACCTCTGAACGTGTCATTAAATGCATCAACCATGCGATCCGTGAATTCATCCTTGGTAAGTTCAATACCGAAATCCTGGGGATCAAACAAGCGCCTGGGCGTAGCTGCCTCGGCTCCGTTGTCGAACTCGTTCTTAGCGGACGTCGCCGTGTAAGCTATCACCGGGCCAACCGCCGATTCGGCCAGACCTTGAGTGCTTTATAATCGAACCAAGCCACCTCCCTCATGCTAACCTTCCCAGAATTGCGGTTCAAACAGAAACCAGGCACTTGACAAGTACGAAAGCAGCCAAGCAGGCTTTCTGAAGCCCCGAGGTTGTCTAGCCTGCCGAAACTGGCTGGGCGGAGGGCTTCTCTGTCTCCTCGTGGTCAGCAATTTTGTCGTCGCCGGGGGAAGAGCCGAAGTCTCTTCCTAGCCGATAAATACGGGAGGAGCCGATTCCGCTTCTGCGTCCGCAGGAGCCATCAGCTCGGCCAACCCACGCATGAGGAGGCCCCGCAAAATGGGCAAGAGCCGATTCCAGCGGGTCCATCTGCTTGCCCTCTTCTGGATATGTCAGCTTGCCAGCGGTTGCGAGACCACGCTGGCCGAACGGATGTACCGACCCCAGCCGTTCCCCGACTCGCGTTGGCACTCCATCGGCACGGCTGCATCACCCGAGCTTCTTGCCATCTCCGGCCCGGCTCAGGGACAGGAGCCACCGTGCTCAGCGAACTCCGCTTCTCCTCAAGCCTACACCCTGGAGTACTTGACCGCCTTGGCTGAGCAGAGTCATCCCGACCTGGCGGCGGCCTTCGCCCAGGTCGAAGTGGCTCGGGGGCAGTTCATTCAGGAAGGTCTCTATCCGAACCCCAACGTGGCTTACCAGGCCCAGGAACTCAACAACCCCGACAACCGCTTGGGTTTTCAGGGCACCTGGATTACGCAGGAAATCGTCACGGCAGGCAAACTTCGGCTGGCCCAGACGGCCGCGGCGCACGGCATCACCGCCACCACCTGGGACGCGGTCTCGACCCGCTACGACATCATTACCCAGGTGCGTCTGGCCTATTTCGAGCTTCTGGAAGCCCAGCGTGAGGTGGAGGTGAACCAGGAAATCCTCGAAATGTCCAAGCAGGTTCTGGAGCGGGCCAAGGCGGCGGAGCGGGCCGGCGTCGGCGGACGGGCTGATGTCATCCGTGCTGAAGCGGAGGTCTATCGTTCGCAGGCATCTGTCGAGGCCTCGCGTCAACGCGTCCAGGCTGCCTGGAAGCTGCTCGCCTTGGCCGTGGCCCGACCCGATCTGCCGCGCGGTCCGCTGGCCGCTTCCCTGGACGACCCGATACCGCATTACGACTACGAGACGGTGCTTTCAACCGTCTTGATGACCTCCTCCATCATCCAGGCCGCGCAAGCCGAGGTGCTGCGGCGGGAGTTCGCCCTGGCCCGTGCCCAGGTCGAGCCGATTCCCAATATCCAGGTGCAAGGCGGTCCGACCTACGACTTTCCCAACGACGTGCCCTCGGCCAACGTTCAAATCGGCGTCAACCTGCCGCTTTTCGACCGCAATCAAGGCAACATCCTGGCCGCCCGTGCCCAGCTCAGCGCGGCTCAGGCTCGCCTCCGGAGTGCTGAACTGGAAGTGTCCGAACGCCTCACGCAGGCCTGGCAACGCTACCAGATCGCCCGCAGTCAGGTGGAAACGTACCGGCGCGACATCGCCCCACGCGCCGCCGAGTATCTGCGTCTGGTCCAGGCCGGTTACGCCGCCGGCGATCCCAAGTTCGACTACGACATCGTCCTTCTGGCCCAGCAGAACCTGATCGAGGTCAAACGAGAACTGGTTCGACTTCAGGGCGACGTGTGGAAAGCTGTCGCGGAGATCGCCGGGGTAGCGCAGCAGGAGAAGCTCACCGACCTGCCGCCGCGAGATAAGCCGCCACCCGATCGGCCGTGACCTCGGCCTGCTCCGTGCAGTCATTCATCGCTACACCATGTAAGGCATTGCCCGTGAGGAACAGCCCTCGGTGCGCCCCTGCTCGCACTTCGATCCGCCGCACCCGTTCCAGATGGCCAAGGTGGTACTGCGGGATGCCCCGGGGCCAACGCACGATCCGATGAAAGACCGGGGCAGCCGCGATTCCCAGGACCTGGTGATAATGCCGACGTACCGCCTCCACGAGCCGATCAGCTTCCCATGAGGCCAGGTCCTGCCGATGCCAGCCGCCGCAGATGGCCCGCAGCAGAACGCAGCCGTCCGGAGCACGCCCAGGAAAAATGCTCGAACACCACTGTGAGCCGAGCAGATCCGCCCAAAGCCGCTGCGGAACAATGTACCCGAAACCGTCCAGAGACTGCGGCACGTCTTCCCGCCGGTAGCCGAGGGCGACGACAATCGCCGGGGCGTAAGCGATGCCTCCTAACAGTTCAGCCAACTCCCCGTCGAGATCGGCGACAATTTCCGCCTGGCGATAGGCGGGACAGGTCAAAATCACAGCATCCGCGGTCCAACGATCCTGACCCGGGCCTTGAATTGCCCACTGCCCGGAGGCGTCAGGCAGAACCCGTCGCACCTCCGCACCGACTATCGGCGGCGTTTTCAGCTTGCTTTGCAAAGTCTCCACCAGCGTCCGCAAGCCGTCTCGGAAAGACAGGATGCGACTGCCGGACGAGCCTGAGCGCTGCTTCCCCTTGGTCAGCCAACGCTGATGCCGGGCCTGATACTTGATGCCCTTCAGGATGCTTCCGTATTCTCTTTCCAACGAGGCTAAACGCGGAAACGCGGCGGGCATGCTCAGCAGTTTCGGATCGCCGGCGTGGATGCCGGTCACGAGGGCATCGGCGAGTGTCTCGGCGATCTCCGTCGTGGTCCGACGTCGGAAGAAGTCGTGGACGCTCTCTTCAGCGTCGCCGCTCTTGGGGGAGCGGAAGCGTTCGGTCAAAACCGCCCACTTGCTCCGCCAGCTCAACAGCGGCGTCGTCAGGAAAGACCAGAATCCCTCTGGCAACCAAACCAGACGATCCTTGTGGAACAGGTAGCGATGCCGAGCGGCGGGAAGGGCACAAACCATTTCGTCGTTCAGCCCCAGTCCGATGCTCAACTGCACGGTGCTGGGCTTGGTGTCGAGAAAACCGTTGGGTCCATGCTCGACGAGAAAGCCGTCGCAGCGTTCGCTCCAGATCGTGCCGCCGATGCGGGATGCCGATTCAAGAACAAGGATTTCGGACGTCGGGATGCGATTCTGAAGAGCGTAGGCGGTTGCCAGACCTGAAATGCCCGCCCCGACGACGACGATCCTTGGCATCCGCATCACGGTTCCGCTTGGGTTCAGGCTCGCAGCTTCGCGCCCAGAAGGCGTTCCAGTCGGCCCACGATCTTCTGCTGCACCTTGGCGGCTTCCTTATCGGTCAGCGTCCGATCCAGGGCTTGAAACGTCAAGGCAAAGGCCAGACTCTTCTTCCCCTCCGGCAGATTGGGGCCCCGATACACGTCAAAGAGCCGCACGTGTCGCAGCAACTCTCCGCCGCCGGCCCGGATCTCCGCCTCGACCTGTGCCGCCGGAACCGACTCATCGAGGACGACGGCGATGTCCTGACGAATGGGCGGAAACTCGGGGATCGGCTCGATAGCATGGCGTTCCGGCACTTTCGCCAGAAGGAGTTCGAGGTCGAACTCGGCAACAAGGACCTCCCGTCGTCCCAGGCCGAAATGCTCATTCAGGCCCGGATGCAAGTGGCCGAAGCAGCCGATCAGGTCGTCTCCGATGCGGACCTCGGCACTACGCCCCGGATGCAGCCACGATGCCTTTGCCAGTCGGTACTCGGCGGCGGGAACGTGAAGCTCCGCCAGAAGTGCCTCGACGATGCCTTTCAGGTCGAAGAAGTCGAGCATCGCGGGCTTGGCGGTCGAGTCCCAAAACTCGGCGTACCGCGGGCCGGTCATCACAAGGGCCAGCCGCCGGGGTTCGTCGGGAAGTTTCTGCCCTGGCCGCGGCAAGTACACGAAGCCGATTTCGAACAGGCGAAGCCCGTTGACGTGCCGAAGATTCGAGGCTGCCGATTCCAGGACCGAAGCCAGCACGCTCCGTCGCATCACCGACCGTTCCACGGTGACGGGATTGGCCAGCCGGACATACTCGACATTGGGGCCGACCAGGGGGGCCTCCCGTTCCACGGTCGTCAGCGCGTAGTTCATCACTTCCTGGAGGCCGCAGGTCACGAGGATGTCTCGCACCCGCTCTTCGAGCACCAGAGGCCGATTGGTCCGCTGTCGTGGCAATTGTTCCCGCAGCAGCGTGGCGGGGAGCCGGTCGTAGCCGTGAACGCGGGCCAATTCTTCGACCAGGTCGGCGACGCCGTGCTGGATGTCGAGCCGATGCGGCGGCACGACCACCTGCAAAACGCCTGGCTGCGTTTCGGTCACGGTGAATTCCAAAGCCCGGAGGATGCGGTTGACCTCGTCGGCGGGCAAGTCGATGCCGAGTGAGCGACGAACCTCGCTCAACGGCAAAGTCACGACCTGCGGCGGCGGCGGAGCCGGATAGCTCTCCACCGTGCCGATGACCTTTCCCCCGGCCAATTGAGCGAACAGGTCAGCAGCCCGCAGCGCCGCGGGGGAAACCAGCTCCGGATGCACGCCGCGACTGAACCGCAGACTGGCTTCGCTATGCAGGTCGAACGTCCGAGCGGTCCTGCGGATACTGACGAAATCAAAAGCCGCAGCTTCGAGCAGAACATTCCGGGTGGCTGATGTCACCTCGGTATCGGCCCCGCCCATGACCCCGGCCAGGGCAATCGGACCTTGCCCGTCGGCGATGACCAGATGTTCGGGGGTCAGTGCCCGCGTTTGACCGTCCAGCGTCACCAGCCTTTCCCCGATCCGGGCGGGACGCACAAGGATTGCCGGAGGAGCTCTCCTGGCCCGTTGCACGAGCAGATCGTGATCGAAGGCGTGCAGCGGCTGTCCCCATTCCAGCATGACGTAGTTAGTGATGTCCACGACGTTGTTGATCGGCCTCATTCCCGCCAGCATCAGACGCCGCTGCATCCATCCGGGGCTGGCTCCCACAGTGACGCTGCGGATCAGCGTCGCACTGTAGCGGGGACAGAGCCTGGCATCCTCGATGGCCACCTCAGCAAACGGCTCAGCCGACAGAGCAAAGGAACGATATGGCGGGGCTTTCAGGGTGCTGTCGGTCAAGGCGGCGACTTCCCGGGAGACGCCGATGAGCGAAAGGCAGCGCGCCATGTTGGGCAGAACGTCGATGTCGAGAAGGATGTCTCCCATGAAGTCCGCCAGCGGCATCCCGACCGGGGCATCGTCTTCCAGAATGATGATGCCCTCGTGTTCGTCGGAGATGCCCAGTTCCCGGGCCGAACAGACCATCGCATCGCTGAGGATGCCCCGGATCCTGGTCGGCTTGAGTTGCTTGAGCACAGGCGGATCGGCATACCCGTCGAGCAGCACGGACCCGCTCAAGGCGACGACGACCTTCTGCCCCTTGTCGCCGACCTTGAGGTTGGTCGCTCCCGTGACCATCTGGTGCGGCTGCTTGCCGTAGTTGACCGTGACCAGGAGCAGCCGGTCGGCGTCGGGATGCTTTTTGACTTCGAGGACTTCGGCGATCAAGACCTTGTCGCGGTCCCAGACGGGACGGGGGCTGTCGTCGCGGACCAGCAGACCTTCCGGCGCAGGGACGCCGACCAGCCGCACCCCGGCCACTTCCAGCCCGGCCAGCGTCAGCCGTTCGATCAGCTTCGCCACCGGCACGTTGATTTCGACGTATTCCCTGAGCCACCGCAGAGGGACTTTCATGCGAGGCCACCCTTCAAAATTGTTCCAGGAAGCGGAGATCGTTGGCCCAGAACTGGCGAATGTCCTTCAGACCATAAAGCAGCATCGTGATCCGCTGCGGCCCCATGCCGAAAGCGAAGCCGCTGAACCGGGCCGGATCATACCCGCCGTTGCGGAGCACCACCGGATGCACCATGCCCGCGCCCATGATCTCCAGCCAGCCGGTGCCTTTGCACAGGCTGCACCCCTGGCCGCCGCAGACGATGCAATCCATGTCCACTTCGATGCTCGGTTCCGTGAACGGAAAGTAGCTGGAGCGAATGCGGACGGTGCGGTTTTCCCCGAAGAGGCGCTGAGCGAAGGCCTGGATGGTGCCTTTCAGGTCGGTCATGGTGATGTCGGTACCGATGGCCAGCCCTTCGACCTGCTGGAACATGATCTCGCTGCGGGTGGTGATCTGCTCGTAACGGTAGCACATGCCCGGCAGAATGACCCGGATCGGCTCGGGACACAACTCCCGCATGACGTGGATTTGTCCGGGCGAAGTGTGGGTGCGGAGCAGAACACCTGGCGTGGTGGTGTGGAACGTGTCCCACATGTCCCGGGCGGGATGGTGCGGCGGCATGTTCAGCAGTTCGAAGTTGGTCAGGTCGTCCTCGACCTCACGGCTGCGATAGACCTGGAATCCCAGGTCGGCGAAGATGGCGATGATCCGCCGCATGATCTGGGTGGCGACGTGCAGCCGACCCCGCTGCACGGGCCGTCCCGGCAACGTGACATCGAGGGCTTCGGCCGTGAGGGAGCGGGCGAGTTCCGCTTCGCGAATCTTGCGTTCCTGCTGTTCCGCGGCGGCCAGGAGCGTCTGCTTGACCTGATTGACTTTTTGGCCGTAGGCCGGACGGTCCGCGGCGGGCAGTTCGCCGATGCGTTTGAGGGCCAGGGTTACTTCTCCGGTCTTGCCGAGATAGCGGCCGTTCCAGGCGTGCAAGGCGAGTTCGTCGGCACAGGCCTCCAGTTCCTTCAAGGCACGCTGTTGGAGTTCGTTGAGGTCCATGAGCGGCAGGTCCTCGTGCCATAAACACGCCGTGCCCAGACGGGCGGGCCGTCGGGGCACGAATCGAACTTTACCGGGGATCCTGTCACCAGCGGAGCGGAATGGATCACGCAGACGCCGCCGCCGGACGCGGCAGATGCTCCTTGACCAGGGCCACCACCCGATCGAACGCCGAAGGATCGTGAATCGCCAGTTCAGAGAGCATCTTGCGATCAAGAGCAATTCCGGCCCGCTGAAGCCCGGTGATCAACTGGCTGTAGCGAATTCCACAGCGGCGGCAGGCGGCACTGATGCGGGTGATCCACAAGGCCCGGAACTCCCGTTTCCTGGCCCGCCGGTCCCGATAGGCGTACACGCCGGCCCGGATGTAGGTCACCTTGGCATGTTTCCAAAGGTTCCGCCGACCGGCTCGATAGCCCTTGGTGAACTTGGCCAGACGCTTTCTGCGGCGAATGACCGTCTTGCCACTACGCGCGCGCATGTCAACGACTCCCCCACGTCCCGAAGCGACCTGCCTTGCCGAGATGCGGCCGGATCAGGCTTCGCCCAGGGCGATGATGATCTTGCGTGCCACCTTGCCCGTCTCGGCCACCGTCCGGCGGAGACGCTGTTTGCGACGGCCCGATTTCGAGCTGTTCAAGTGCCGCTTGCCCGCCTGCTTGCGCAAAAGCTTGCCGTTGGCCGAAACCTTGAAGCGCTTCTTGGCTCCCTTATGCGTCTTGTGCTTGATCTTCGCCTTTTGCTTTCGCTTTGCCATGAATGCCTACCCGATTCGGCCCGGAAGCGGCGGAATCCCCTGTGCCACCGCGGCTGATTACCGGAACAAACATTGTAAGAAGCGTCAGGGCTGTCGGCAGCGCTGTCGCGACGATCCCGGCTGGTCGCTTTCAGGCTCTTCACTTGGGAGCCAGCAACGCGGTCAACTGGCGGCCTTCCATGCGTGGCGGCAATTCCACCTTGGCGATGTCCGCAAGCCGTTCCAGAACCTTGTCCATGACCTTGCGGCCTTCGTCGATGTGCTGCAACTCCCGACCCCGGAACCGGACGCGGATAAGCACCTTGTCGTGGTGTTCCAGAAACTTCCGGGCATGGTTCAGCTTGGTCTCGATGTCGTGCTCGCCGGTGCTCGGACTGAGCCGGATTTCCTTCCGCTTCGGCTGCGTGTGTTTGCTGGATTTGGAGTCCTTCTTGGACTTCTCGTAGCGGAACTTGCCGTAATCCATGATCCGGCAAACCGGCGGCCGCTCCATGGGCGCAACTTCGACCAGGTCCAGCCCGGCTTCTCGGGCCTTCTCCAGCGCTTGCGAGGTGGGCACTACACCGAGTTGTTCGCCGTTCGGACCGATAAGACGTATAGGACTGATGCGGATTTGCTCATTCACGCGATTTCCGCGGTCGCCGCCGCGATCGACTGGGGGTGGGGGGATACTTCTTCCTCCTTTACCAAATTTCTCCTGAACCGCGGACGAAGCTCCACACTCCGCCGCATCCACCATATTACACCTTTAACGTCGCTTCCTTGCCGAGTCAACCGCGAAACCCCGGACGCCGAGCCGGAAAGGTCCGTAGAGCGGTTTGCTTTCCAAATGGTCAGCGTTTGAGCTTCTTGAGCAGATCGGCGGCTTCCTGGGCAGCCTTAGTCTTCGGCCAGCGTTTCAGGATGTCCTCGCAATACTCGATGGCATCTTCGGTCTTGCCGAATTCGAGGAATTGGCGGGCCTGTTTGAGCCTCGATTGGGCCAGCTTCTCCTGCTGTTCCGTCGTCGGATGGGGTTTCGCCTCTGCTGCGGGTTTGTTTTCCTGTGCTTTCGGCTTCGGTTCAGGTTCGGGCTTGGTTTCGTTAGGCGGTTCCGGCATGGGAGTCGGCTCGCCAGTTCGGGGAGTCGGCTGCGGCGGGGGCGGCTCCGGCTCCTCGGTCGGCGGCAGGCGATGGAGACGGATGCGAAGGACGTAGCGGTGGCGGACCATATCCGGCAACTGTTCTTCCTCGATGGTGGCCGTGTAGTCGAAATCCTCCGTCATCGAGTCATCGAGGTTGTACAGCCAGGAACCGGTGCCCGCGACTTTCAGCTTGTAGGTCGGACCTGCATCCTGTTTGTGGGTGTGATCGGCTTTGGTCTTTACAGCGATTTTCGCCAGATGTTCCATGCTGGCCGTCTGCCGTTCCAGCGTCCAGGTGACGGGAGCGTAGATTCCGGCGTCGAAGTACAAAGGCTGAGCGACTTCCCAGGTCCCGGGGTTGCCGAGATCCTTCGGCAGTAAGTCGCGGCCCAGAGCAAGGAGCGCCTGGGCCAGCAGATCGTTGCCTTGACGAGTCAGGTATTTCTTGAACGCCCTCCCGGCAGGGTCGCGGGACTCATCCTCGTGAACGATCGGATCGCCGTCTTCGAGAATGCCCGGCAGTTCCAGCGGCACACCGCGGGGCACCTGCTCCTCGGTCTTGCGGCCCAAACGCAGCGTCATCTTCTTGCCCAGAACATTCCCCGGAAAAGCCGCTGCTCCGCGATAGTCGTCGTCGGTGAACGGACCGGCCACTTCGAGTTTGCGGAAGCGAAGGGAAAGATCCTGCGTGTTTGCGGCACGGTTGAGTTGTTCGACGTCGATGATGCCGGTGACGCGGTTGGGTTCGGCGTCGGCGGCGTTGGCGAGGCCGAGGGCGGCTTCGATCTGGAAGCGCCAGCGCGTGCCGGGCTGGGGATCGTGGCGGAGCGGTCGCCAGGACGGATCGGCTTCGTTTTTCGGGGCAGCCGGACGCGTGGTCTGGGGTTGCGTCTTGTTGGCCGGCTGGGACGGGGCCGGGGCATCGGTTGCGGCCGGTTGTTCTGACTTGGCCTCTCCGCCGGGGAGCTTGCCGGCATCGGCGACCACGATCGGTTCTGGTTCGGTCTTGGGAGTCGGTTTTTTAGCCGGCGGCTTGCTGGCCAGGCGAATGAGCAGAAAAACCCCCAGTCCGGCCACCATGACGAGGCCGACGGCGCTGAAGATCATGGAGTAGATCAGGACTTGGCGGGCGTTTTCGACTGAGCTGGGACGCTCGATGAGCATGGCTTCTTTGCAGGGTCGGCAGATGTCCTGGCCGCGGAGCTTGACCAGTTGCTCGGGCGGAAAGGGCTGGTTGCAGCGGGCGCAGGGCGTCAATGCCTTGGTCCGGGCCGAACTGCCCTTGGGCGGTTTGGCAGGGGGAGGGGATTTGGGTCGGGGAGCGGCAAAGGCCCGGGTGCTGGCGAATTGGAGTTCCTGAGGGCCGTCATTGTCGGCGGGCGAAGGGGTCGGCTCGGGCGGCTGGACGCTGATTGCACTTTGACAGACGGGGCACTTGATGCGTTTGCCGATCAGCTCTTCCGGCACCTTGAAACGCTTGCCGCACTTGCAGCTGAGGCTGATGGCCATGATCGACTCCGCAGTCGGGGCGGGCAGAGAGCAGAGATTGGGCACCTTCGCCCCAGTCTAAGACGGCCCTGATTCGCGGTCAAGAAACCGGGCATGGGAGTGATTGCGGGTCGGTTTTGGCAGGAATGAAGCACGGAGGCGAATGAGCGGTTGACACGCCATGGGGTCTGATGTATATCTGTTCAAAAGAACAGTATCCAGCCGGGTCCGTCGTCTTGCCTGGTCGCGCCGTCGAGGGAAGATCGTCATGGCGAGCCTTTGGCCGAGTCCGCCGCCCCGCGAGATCCTGCATGTGGACGTGGACGCGTTCTTCGCCTCGGTGGAACAGCGGGACGATCCGCGTCTGCGAGGCAAGCCGGTGGCCGTGGGCACGGGAGTGGTCGCCAGTTGCAGCTACGAGGCGCGACGCTACGGCGTCCGCACGGCGATGCGGCTGAGCGAGGCCCGGCAGCTATGCCGACCGCTCATCGTTCTGCCCGGCCAGTATCTCCGCTACGAGCAAGTCGCTCGGCAGCTGTATGCCGTGTGTCGGGACCAGACGCCCCTGGTCGAAGCAGCCGCTTTGGATGATCTGTACCTCGATGTGACAGCGGGGCGTCAGGAACGGGGAGAGGCGGCAGCGCGGACGCTTCTGGAGCAGGTTCGCTGGGAGATCGGCATCAGCCTGTCGATCGGGTTGGGGGCCAACAAGCTGATCGCCGCAGTGGCCACGCGGGAAGTCAAGCAGGCCAAATGTCGGGTGCAGAGCGATCCGCGCATGGCGGCTCAGCTGTGGAACGCTTCGCCGGGGTTCCATCTGGTCCGGGTTCCGCCGGGCGAGGAGGAGGAATATCTGGCCCCGTGGCCGGTAAGCGTGCTGCCGGGGGCGGGACCGCAAGTGCGTGCCCGATTGGATCGGCTCAACGTCCATCGAGTCGGCCAGGTGGCGGAGATGCCGCGGCTGATGCTGGAGCAGATGTTCGGGGCCGTCGGCGGGAAACTCAGCGAATACGCCCACGGCATCGACCGGCGCGAAGTCGTCCCGCAGCGCCGCGCCCAGAGCATCAGCCGACGGACCAGCTTCGATCCGCCGGTCAGCGATCCTGACTTCGTCCTGGCGATGCTCGATTATCTGGTGGAACGGGCGGCCAGTTGGCTCCGCTATCAGGATCTGACGGCTCGTGGCGTAACCGTGTTCCTTCGCTACGGAGATTACGAGTCGGCCCAGGGCCACGAGGCATTGCGGCAGCCGACGCAGCACGACGACGTGCTCAAGGAAGCGGCCCGGGAACGGCTGCACAAGATTTACACGCGGCGGTTGCCGTTGCGGCTTTTGGGCGTGGAGTTGACGCCTCTCCGCCCGGCGGAGCAGCAGACCGACCTGTTTCCCGATGCCGAGCGGCAGCGGCTCGACCGACTGGCCGAATGCAAGGACGTCATCCGTCGCCGTTTCGGCTTCACGTCACTGCTGAGCGGCAACGCTCTGTGGCTGAGCCAGTCGCTGGACCGCGACCGGGCTAATTTCCGCCTCCGCACCCCTTGCCTGACCCGCTGACCAAGCGCGGACCGACCAGCGGGGTTTCTCCGGTCACGGACACGGCCCGATGGGCCACAGACTCAACCAGAAATCCCAGTCCGCACCGGGCGGAGGGACTCCAGCGCGGCTCGGATCGGTGGCGGCATCCAGACCCAGAGCGGCCCGGAAATCGGCCAGGGCGCGGGCATAGTCGGCGGCGGCGTCGATGACCTTCGCCTGAGCACCTGCCGCGGCGAGTTCCCGCAGGTTGACTTCCAGGAGATTGCTTTGGCCCTGGCGGAATCGCTCGAACTCCAGTTCGGCCACCAGTTGGGCGACGCGTTGCTCGTCTCGGGCACGCAGCCAGCGCTCGTAGGTCCGATCCAGATTGGAGATGGCGTCCTGGACTTCGACGCTGATTCGATCCCGGGTGAATCGTTCCTGAGCGAGCAACTGCATCAGAATGGCTTCCGCAGTCCGGACTCGGCCCTGGGCTTCGCGCCGTTGCAGGGGCACTTCAAACACCACGGAGCCTTCCAGGACCGACCGATCCAGGGCGACGATGCCCGTCTCCTTCTTCCCCTTGCCCACGTCCTGCGAGCCGAAGACCTGGGCATTCAGCGCAGGCCAGGTCTGATTCTCGGCCAGCCGGAGATCCACGGTGGCCCGCTCCTTCAGCAGCGCGAAACGGGTCAGTTCAGGGCGGAAACGGTAAGCCGTTTCGATGTCCTGGGCCAGCAGTTCGGTACGCGGCCGGGGTAGTTCTTCCTCGACAAGCAAATTGCGGGGAAGTCGCGCTGCGGGAGGCGTGATCGGATTGCCTTCGACGTCGCGCAAGAACAGCGAGAGTTCGAATGCCGCCTGCTGCAATCGCCGCTCGAAGGCAATCAACGCACCTTGCCGCTCGAAGATGAGGCGGCGATTGTCCACCACGACGAATTCGCTGATCTGACCGGCACGGAACTGGATTTCGAAGCCTTCCTGGCGATCCTGGGCGAGTTTCAAAAGCTGCTCGGCCACCCGATACTGCTCGCCCGCGGCCACCCAGTTCCAGTACGCCTTGGCGGCATCGCGCAGGAAGTCGATGCGCGCCCGCTGGATGAGCGGATCGGCCAGAGATTCCGCGATCTGAGCCTGTCGCAGAGCAGCCCGCCGTCGGTCGATGGGACCGTCGCGGAGCAGAGGAATCTGCACGCCGGCTCGGAACTCGCCGCCGTCCGCTGTCAGGCGGTCGCCGTAGTACACGGGAAAATCGCCGAAGCCGAAGCGGTAGCCGCCGAAAAGCGTCGCGCCGTACAGCGGCGTCGGCTGCTCCAGGCCGAGATTGAGCCGATTGCTCTCGAACGTCCCGTCCTGGCTCCATCCTTGCAGCCGCAGATTGAGGTCGAAGGCACCTTCAGCCGACAAACGTTGACCGGCGGCAATGGCCCGCTCCTGCTGGATCGCCAGGAGCAAGGGGAAACTGCTTTGGACGCTTTGCAGTACTTCGTAGAGCGACAGCGGCTCATCCTGTCGTCGTGTCGGTTGAGCGGGAGCTTCGGGCTTTTGCGGTTCTTTGTTCTCCGGGGCATCGCCAGGCGGAACCTCGTCCATGGGTGGCCGCTCGGGTCGAGGTGGCGGAAGCTGTTCTTCGGGAGGAGGAGCTGCTGGCAGCGTCTGGGCCGGTTCCGGCGGCGGAGGCAAGGCGGGAGGCAGATAAGGTCGGCAAATCCCTGCGTAAGGCAGTTTGGACGGCAGAAACGTGAAGCAACCGGCCAGAGCGGAAAGCCCCACCATCCCTACCAGGCTCAGCATCCTTGCCGAGACGAAGCTCATTTGCCTCCCTTACTTTGCACCGGTCCGAGGGGCCGCCCCGGCTGTTTCTCTTCCGGTTCCCGCGTCGGCGGGAAGCCATTGAGCTGCCGCCACAATTCCCAGCCCACGGTCACTTGGCGAAGCAGGACCCAGCCTTGGGCGCGAACCCCCTGGCGAAGATACTCTTGCTCCGGCCACGGCTGGTCGTCGGGATCCGGTTCCACGAGGATGCGGAAGCGGCCGTACTCGTCTGCGGTCGGATCGACCAGATACACCCGTCCCCCGAACGTCCCGACGGCCACCGAAGGCCAGCCCACAAACTGTACCGCGGGCCAACCCTCGAATTGGAGCCGGACTCGATCCCCCTTGCGAATCAGCGGCAGATCATTGCCGTCGATATTAAGCTCGGTGACGATACCGGGGTAGTCGGTCTTGGTCAAGCTGGCTTCGACGTCCGAGCCTTTAATGTCCGGCACGAGCACGGCCAGCCGTTCGCCGGCTCGAACCAAAATGCCGCCCTGTTCTGCATTCGCCAATATGCGGAAAATCACACCGTCGGTCGGTGCGTCCACGTATTGCGCCCTTTGCCGAGCGATGCGGACCTCGATCTGGGCCTTGTCCCGCCGCACGGCGGCGACTTCGGCCTCCGCAGTGCGGAGGACGGCCCTTTCCAGATCGATCACTGCCGCTGTGTCGGCATCGACTTTGTTCAGCAGGTCCCTGGCGGCCTCAACGGCCGCTTTTGCCAGATTGACCCGAGCCTGGGCGGCACGGACCTTGGCCTGGGCCGTTTGCAAGGCTTGCAAGGCCAGTTCGACATCGCGCTGCGAGGCTAAGCCGCCTCTTTGATTCTCGAACAGTTCTTTCTGGCGGCGATAGTTGGGCTCGGCAGCTTCGAGGCTGGCGTTCGCTTCGATCAACTCTTGCTCGAAGGCCATCAAGCGGGCTTCTTCTTGACGCAGGAAGCTCGTTTGCACGGAGATAGCCAGGTCTCGCGAGTTTTGCAGGTTGCGGATACGGGCCTCGATGTCTCGGACTCGCGATTCGGCAGCCCGCAGGCGGTCGAGGATGGCCCGCTCTTCGTCGAGCAGACGCAACTCGAGGTTGGGGTCGTTGTCCACCATTTCGAGGATCCGTTGTCCCGCTTGTACCCGATCACCTTCAGCGACGTACCACTTTTTGATCCGCCCTTCGATGGGGGAGACGATGAACTGGGGACGTTCCACGGGATTGAAGGCGATGGCCCGTCCGGTGCCGTGAACCGTCTGCGTCCAGGGCACAAACAGCAGGGCGAAGGGCAGCAGCAGGATGCCCGCGATGAGCAGCCGCGACAGACGGGTGGCTAATCTCGGCGTGGTCGCCAAGTCCATGGCCGGGAAATTCGCCCGACCGTCCAGCAAGATTCCCGGTCGAACGCTAACCATTCTTGACGTCGCATGACCCATCGCAAACGGCCTCCCGTTGCGCAGTTGGTACTTTTCAGCAGCCATCTTTGGCAACATTTCCTACGCAGCACCCGCCGCAGCCACGCGGGTCATGCACACCTGACGATCACACAGCCGGGCCACCTCCTGACTGTGCGTGATGACCAGCAAAGTCCAGTGCGCGTCCTTGCCCACAATGGCTGGCAGCACGGTCTTGCGGGCCTCCTGGTCCATGTCATCGAGCAGTTCGTCGAGGATCAACAAACGCGGCTGCCCGACGATAGCCCGGGCCAGGACCAACCGCTCCGCCTGACCCAGCGACAGAGGCGCGCCGCCGGTCCCCAATCGGGTTTTGAGACCTTCGGGGAGGGTGAGAATATCCTCAAGCAGATTCACCCGTTGCAGAGCGTCTCGGATGTCTGCTAAAGTCAATTCTTCGCGCCCCATGCGGACGTTGTCCAGGACCGTGCCCTCGAAGATTTCCAGCCCCTTGACGACCGCGATATGCTGCCGCAGGGACTCCAGTCGCAGACTGCGAATGTCTTCCCCGTCGATGGCGATGTAGCCCGTGGTCGGTTTGCGCAACCCGAACAGCAAGTCGATGACCGTACTCTTGCCCGCGCCGTTGGGACCGAGCAAGGCCACCCGTTCGCCGGGACGGATTTCCAGGTCGAAGTTGTGCAACACCCAGGGGAGGTGGTCGTCGTACCGGAACGACACCTGCCGCATGACCACTGAGGCCCCCAGCGAGCGGCTGTGATGGACCGCTCCATCCTCCCGTTCCAAGGGCAGGTCGATCAAGATGCCCAGTTTCTCGACGGCTGCCAGAAGGTCGTACCAGCTTTCCAGCTGCTTGCCGAGCTTGGTGAACGACGCCACCACGGCACTGACGACGATTTCCGCGGCCACTAGCTGGCCCAAGGTCAGCTGCCCGATGATGACCAAGTAGCCGCCCAAGCCGAGCAGTGCGGTGCTGGCCAGAGCTTGAAGAGCGAGAGCCGAGCCGACCTGCCGAAGCACGATGTAGAAGTGGCTCTGCCGGGCCAGCAGGTATTCCCGAGCCAGCAGGTCCGCCCGCTCGGTGACGAAGCGCGGACCGCCGCTGAGCTTGAAGGCCACCGGATGGCGGGCAATCTCCTCCAGCCAACTCGCGACCCGGTACTTGGCCCGCGATTCTCGGATGGCCGTCGTCACCGCTCCGCGTCCAAGGACAAAAAGGATGATGATCAGAGCTACGACCAGAAAAACGTCGAACCCCAACAGGAACTGGTGGTAAAAAGCCAGAAGCACCAGGCCGAAGGTGGTCTGGAGCACGACGTTGACGCCATCCAGGAGCAGCGTTGCACTTGCCTTCTGCACCGTCAGGACATCAAAGAAGCGGTTGACAAGTTCAGGGCCGTGCGCCCGATCGAAGGCCTTCAGGTCCACGCGCGGCAGACGATGGGACAGGTCCACGACGACGCGAACGAAGATGCGTTGCTGCATGAACTCGACGATGACGGTTTGCAGCACCCGTAGAAACGCGGCCAGACCCAGGCAGACCAGAAGGATGATGCACAACACGAGCAGCTGCTGCATCAACGTCGCCATCGCGGCGGTGTTGACGACGGCCATGACTGTAATGGGAGTGGCCAGACTGAGCACGCTCACGGCGACGGCGTAGAGGATGACGAGCCAGACATCCCGCAGTTCCGGCAGAAGCAGGCCCCACAGGCGGGCCAGCGGAGGCATCGTGGAATGGTGCTCCGGGTGTTTCGGGGCTTCGACGGCAGCCCGAACCGCCGGGGTCAGCGGAGTTGCCGGGTGGGCTGCCAGCCATTCCAGGACTTCATCCGCGTCCTCGGCCCCCAGTTCCTGAGCCAGGGCCTCCGGTGACAGCCACCCGAGATCGGGATCGCCGGGCAGCGGTTCCAGCCTGCCGCGCCGGCCATCGCTTTCCA
Organism: uncultured Planctomycetota bacterium; assembly: GCA_937944855.1. Classification (GTDB taxonomy): domain Bacteria; phylum Planctomycetota; class Planctomycetia; order Gemmatales; family HRBIN36; genus JANWWR01. The sequence continues at coordinate 62,020 of CALFAY010000009.1, read as the reverse complement.
CCAGCACATGCCATCGCCCCAAGCCTTGCGAGTTGACGGAAAAGACCGCCAGCGGATGAGCGGCTGCGACTTCCTTCAGGGCCTCTCGAACGGAGAGATTGCGAATCAGGATTTGCATCCCCAGGGATTCCGCGGCGAGGATGAGACGGCGGCGAGCGGCCCGGGATTGGGTCGGCGGAATCTCGTGCTCGGCCTGGCGGAGCGCCTGAGCGGCTGAGGTGGGGTCGAATTCGACGTTCGCTGCGGCCGCTAAGACCCGCAGTACAGACATGGTGTGGGTCCCCACGATTTCTGAAGTTTGCAGTGCGGCCATGGCCCAGCCACCTCGTCAAAGGTTTGGGCTTAGAGGACACAAAATCAGCGACGGACGCTCAGCGTCAGAGCGCATCATAACCGCGACCGCTTCGGTTTGGCCAGACAGATTGGCCGGAAAATGCTTGGAGCCTTGACGGATCGCTTTACTTCTTTTCCAAGGCGGCTTGGGCCGCTGCCAGGCGGGCGATCGGCACCCGCAGCGGCGAACAACTGACGTAATTCAAGCCGATACGGTGGCAGAACTTGACGCTGTCCGGATCGCCTCCATGCTCGCCGCAGATGCCGATCTTCAGATCGGTTCGCGTCTTCCTGCCCCGCTCGACGCCGATCTGCATCAAGCCGCCGATGCCATCGAAATCAATGGTCTGGAACGGATCTCGCGGGATGATGTCGTTTTCCGTGTACACCCGGATGAACGGCCCGTAGTCATCGCGGCTCATGCCCAGGCCGGTCTGGGTCAGGTCGTTGGTGCCGAAGCTGAAGAACTCCGCCTCCTTGGCGATCTCGCTGGCGGCGATGCAGGCCCGCGGCAGTTCGATCATGGTGCCGACCAGGTAATTCACCCGCACGCTTTTCTCGGCGAACACTTTCTCCGCCGTGTCGCGGACGATCTTTGCCTGCGCTTTTAGCTCGGCTGGGAAACCGACCAGCGGAATCATGACCTCGGGTTCGACGCGGATGCCTTCTTTGGCGGCGTCGCAGGCGGCTTCGAAGATGGCCCGCGCCTGCATCTCGGTGATCTCCGGATAGACGATACCCAGTCGGCAGCCGCGGAAGCCCAGCATCGGGTTCTGCTCGTGGAGCGCCTTGATGCGGGCCTTGACCTGCTCTGGCGAAACCCCCAGGGCCTTAGCCACGGACTTGACTTTGACCTCGTACTGGTCGCCGTCCTTCTCCGGGTTGGGCAGGAACTCGTGCAGCGGCGGATCCAAGGTGCGGATCGTCACCGGGTAGCCATCCATCGCCTTGAAGATGCCGTAGAAGTCTTGCCGCTGGATCGGCAGCAGCTTGGCCAAAGCGGCGCGGCGGGCTTCGGGCGTTTCGGCCAGGATCATCTCCTGCATCGGCTCGATGTGGTCGAAGAACATGTGCTCGGTGCGGCACAGGCCGATCCCCTCCGCGCCGAAAGCCAACGCCACCGCCGCCTGATCTGGCTTGTCGGCGTTCGTTCGGATTCTCAGCTTGCGGAACTCGTCCGCCCATTGCATCAGCTTGGCAAACTGCTGATAGACCTTGGACTGTTCCGGTTTAAGTGTCTTCTCGATGAGGACTTGCACGACCTCGCTGGGCCGGGTCGCCACTCGACCTTCCATCACCTCGCCGGTGAACCCGTCGATCGAAAGGTAGTCGTCTTCGCGGTACACCTTGCCTTTGACGGTCACGGTGCGAGCGTTGTAGTCGATCTGTAAATCCTGACAGCCCACCACGCAGACCTTGCCCATCTGCCGCGAAACCAGGGCCGCATGGGACGACGCGCCGCCGAACGCCGTCAGAATGCCGTCCGCCGCCTGCATGCCGCGGATGTCCTCCGGACTGGTCTCCCGACGCACCAAGATGACGCGCTCCTGGGGAGGCACTACGCCGTCTTTCCTGTGCCGGGCGACATGCTGCTCCGCGTCGTCGGCAAAGAACTTGATCTTGCCCGAGGCCGCTCCCGGACCCGCATTGATGCCCTTGGCAATGACCTTGGCCTTGCGTTTGGCTTCGGGATCGAAGATCGGCTGCAACAGCTGGTTCAAGTCGTCGGGCGGGATTCGCCCGGCTGACAGGGCTTCTTCCTTGGTGATCAAGCCCTCCTCGCAGAACTCGACGGCGAACCGGACGCCGGCAAATCCCGTCCGTTTGCCGTTGCGGGTCTGAAGCATCCAGAGCTTGCCCTTCTGGATGGTGAACTCGATGTCCTGGACGTCGCGGTAGTGCCGTTCGAGCTTGACGCGAATCTCTTCCAGCTGCCGATAGACGTCGGGCATTTCCTTTTTCAGTTCCGCGATCTTTTTCGGTGTGCGGATACCGGCGACGACGTCTTCTCCCTGGGCGTTGAGCAGGTATTCGCCGTAGAACACGTTCTCGCCGGTGGCGGGGTCGCGGGTGAAGGCCACTCCCGTGCCCGAATCCTCGCCCATGTTGCCGAACACCATCGAGCAGATGTTCGCCGCCGTGCCCCAGTCATGGGGATAGCCGTACTGCCGGCGATAGACGATGGCCCGCTCGTTGTTCCAGGAATTGAACACGGCGGCAATGGCTCCCCACATCTGCTCCATCGGGTCTTCGGGGAAGTCCTTGCCCTTGCGTTCCTTGACCGCCTTCTTGAAACGCCGCACCAGTTCCTGCAAATCCTTGACCGTCAGTTCCGTGTCGAGATGCACGCCCCGTTCGTGCTTAAGTTCTTCCATGATCTTCTCGAACGGGTCGATTTCGGTCTTGGAAGCAGGCTTCAGATCGAGCACGACGTCGCCGTACATCTGAATGAAGCGGCGGTAGCTGTCCCAGGCAAAGCGTTCGTTGCCAGTCGATTCGATGAGGCCGCGAAGCGTCGCTTCGTTCAGGCCGATGTTGAGCACGGTATCCATCATGCCCGGCATCGAGACTCGGGCGCCGGAACGACAGGACACCAAAAGCGGATTCTTGCTGTCGCCGAAGCGAGCACCCATGACCTGCTCGGTCTTGCGCAGGGATTCGTCCACCTGCTCCTTCAGTTCCGGCGGATATTGCTTGTTGTGCTGGTAGTAGTAGGTGCAGACCTCAGTAGTGATGGTGAACCCCGCCGGCACGGGCAAGCCGATGAGGCACATCTCGGCGAGGTTGGCTCCTTTGCCGCCGAGCAATTCCTTCATCTTGCCGTTGCCTTCCGCGGTCCCCGCTCCGAAGAAGTAAACGTACTTTGGCATGATGCAACCCTACCATCCGTACCGGCGTCGCGGCTTTGTGCCCTGGGCTTCTCCCCCCGCACGGACAAGCCGCCGCGCCCTCGTCCCCGCGTTCTTTTGCGACTTTGCCGTGTCGGTCCATCCCGTGAACCGAACGGTTGCCGTGAGTTTAGAGATTTGCCAGCTTCGGGGCTATTCGCCCTCGGCGGTTCTCGTAGAATCGGCGAATTTGCCCGGCTTAGTCGTTACGATCCGATCTCCGAAGATCCGACGCAGCCAACTCCTGCTCATTCTCCGCTGTTCGCCAAGGATTTCCTTAGATAAATTGGGAAAGAATCCGCAATCTTTCCGGTTGTAGAGGGTTTTGGAGCAAGGTCCAGGGGCCGATTGACAGCGAGGGCATCATGGCAACAGTCAATCCTGTTCGGAAACCGGCCGACAGTCCCGGGGCAGTCCCCCGAACGGCCGGGAGCATCGCCGATGACGGACTGCGCGGCTCGGTCCGTCGTATTCCGGTAATTCGCTTCAACGCCAGGATGTTGCGTGGGCGGGTCTATCCGCTCGTGGTCCAGTTGCGCGCCGACAAGGGCAGCCCAGAGGGTGCAGGCACCAGCGGCGGCACGGTGACGGTGCATCCGATCATTCCCGGCGCCCTGGTCGCGCCCCAGTGGCAAGAGATGAGCACTGCCGCCGGCAGCGAGGCCCGCTTCTATGTCACGCCGGTGGCCATCGGCAAACTGCGGGAGGCACGGGTCGAGTTCCGGTCCGGCAACCGAATTCTGGAGACTGTGCCTTTGGTGCGCGGTCTGGATTGGATCATCTTGTTGGTCAGCCTGATCCTTACCGGTCCAATTATTCCGGTCCTGTATCTGCTCTCCTTCAGCCGGTATACCAAGGTCCGGCGCGGATACTGGGTCTGGTTCTTCGTGGCTTTGACCGTCGCTTTGCCGACCCTGCTGTACTTGGCCAAGCTCTACCAGTGGCAGCCTTCGGTGCAGTTGTACATCGACAAGCCTGCTGTTTCGCAACCGGCCGAGCAGGGACCGCAAGGCCCGGCAGCTTCCGGCGAGCAGCCGGGTCCGCGCGGGGCGGGTGCCGGTATCCGCAATCGCGGCCAGCCCGGCGGCGAACCGGCCTCGAAAGCCGACGAACCGGCTGGCAAGGCTCCGGCGGAGAAGGCCCCTCCCGCCGACAAACCCAGCGAACCGGCCGCCGAATCCAAGCCGTCGGAACCCAAGCCGGACGAGGCCAAAAAAGAAGACCCCAAGCCGGAAGAATCAAAGAAGGAGGACGCACCCAAGCCGCCGGACAAAGAACCCGGCGAGAAGTCGCCCGACAAACCCGAACCCAAGCCGGAAGACCAGCCGGATAAGGATGAATTGAGCCAAGCCCTGTCCGCCCTCGCTGCCGAAATAACGGTGGGATTCCAACCGCCGGATGCCGAGAAGACGCCCCCGGCCAAGTCTCCGAGCGGTCCGCCACGCGGAGGTCCGGGCGGCCCCGGCGGTTTTGGCCCCGGTGGTCCAGGCGGTCCACCGCGTGGAGGTCCAAGTGGCCCCGGCGGACCCGGAGGCGGCCCGCCTCCCCTGGGCATGCCGGCGCTTCCTCCTCCTCCAGCCGACGGTGGGAAGGAACGACCCAAGATGACCTACTTCGGCGAGGACGCCATTCGTCGAGGTCTTGAACATCAGGAAAAGGTCCGGGAAGGGATGTCCTGGGACAGCCTGGATACCCGCGACATTTTCATCCTGGGTGCCTGTAAGCTGAAAGATTACATTCTTGTCTGCTACCGGAACTGTTACGAACTGCCCCGCAGCATGCAGTATTCCGAACTGGTGCTATTCGCAATACTCGCCGTGATTACAGCCGTGTATGCTGTCGCCTTCGGTTCGGTGCGTACTCGAAGAACAGGCCGGGTCTTCGAAGTCCCCGCCTGATCCGGGAGAAAGAACGAGCGATTGCAAAGACCTGTCAGCCAGCCCGGGAGGAACGGGGCCAATCGCCCTGGTCGTCTCGGGCTGGTTCAAGTTGACGGTCTTCTAGACCGACTTATAATGGACCGTGGACTGATTACCGCTGGAGAATTTTTTCCGGGGAGAGCGGTGATCGGATATGTGGGCAACTCTACTTGGTGAAGGAGAGGCCCGACGCTCTACTCCCCGACCGGTGACGAGTAGAGCCAAACCTGACGGGTTTGGCTTTTTTGTTCGGCTCTGTCTGAACGGGCGGTATCGGTCAAGCGGGTGAAGGGAAGGGCGCATAGCTCAGTTGGCTAGAGCGCAGCTCTGATAAAGCTGAGGTCCTTGGTTCGAATCCAAGTGCGCCCACTGAGCGCATGTTCATGTAGCGAGATAGAGTGGTATTATTCAGGAAAAAGAGCATCTCCGCAAGGCGGTATGTTCTTGCGCTCACTTTCGTTCTGCCAAATATCGCTCCATATTGCGCCGGCTTTTGCGTCGCCGGGGTCGATAACTGGCGGTTTTTCGGCGACGAACGCGGTCGGTTCCTGATCTGCGGAGACGGGAAAAGCGAAGAGCCGTCCCGAAGATCGAGACGGCCCTCGCTTACCGCTACCGGTTCCGGTCGAGTCGGGGGAGGGGACTTGACCGTGTTGGGTACCGGCGGATCACTTGCAGGGGTCGGCACACCAGTTCCGCAGGCAATTCAGTAAGGAAGGTTTGCACGGTTCGCATTCGCACACCGGGACTGGCACCGGCACCAGGCGGCAGCGTTTCTCCAGAATCAGTTCCTTCTGCATTTCGCAGACCGTCACCGGCACCTGCTTGACGACCTCCTCATGGACGAACCGGCAGACGGTGACCGGGACGGGCTTGACGACTTCCTCGTGGACGAACCGGCAGACGGTGACCGGGACGTGCTTGACGACTTCCTCGGGAACCATCTTGCAACGGCGGCACTTGATCACTTCCTGACGCGGTTCATGCACGATGCGGCAGACGGTGTAGGGCACCTGGCGGGTGATGGTTTCGTGGATGATGCGGCAGCGGCGGACTGGCACCATGCGGACGTGCTCCTGGGGCACCATGCGGCAGACGGTGTAAGGCACCTTGTGGCAGACGGTGTAGGGCACGCACCGCGTCACCGTGTAAGGCACCTGCTCGACGTAGGACTCCGGGACGTAGCGGGTGAACGGTTTCATCTCACAGATGGTGCGGTAGCAGGGCACCTGCCGGGTGCAGACCTGCGGCGGAAGCTGGCAGGTGATGGTGCGGTAGACCGGCGGCTTGTGGCAGACGGCCCCGGTTTCCGGATCGCAGAACGTACCGCCGGGAATGCACTCGACCTTGGTGTAGCATTTGCCGGGCACCGTGTATTGCTCCGTGCGGTACTCGCAGATGGTCCGGTAGGTCGGCCGCATCTCGCAAACCGGCTTGTACGTCCGCCGCACCACCGGCCGATAGCAAACATCCTGGACGTACTTGTATCGGGTCTGAGGCACGTCGCGGTAGTGGGTTTCGTAAAACGGCTTCCACGTCACATATTTCTGGGCCAGGTGGTGGACTTCGTAGATCGGCTTGGCCACGACTTCATGGCATTCCCGGACGTGGGTTTCGTAGATCGGGCGAGCGACGGTGTAGTGCCGCACCTGATCGTACTCCTCCCAGACCGGCTTGCAGACCGTATAACGGCACTCCTGCATGATGGTCTCGTAGATTGGTTTGCAGACGGTGTAACGGCATTCCTGCACGATGGTCTCGTAGACTGGCTTGCAGATGGTGTAGCGACACTCCCGCAGTTCGGTCCGATAGATCGGCTTGCAGACCCAGCGAGGGCATTCCTCCACCAAGGTCTGATAGCAGGTCCGATAGCGAACCTTGGGGTAGCAGACGGTTTCCGGGCATCCGGCCGAAGCCAGAGTGACAGCGCCGCAGTGGTGCGCTTGGGCCGAAGTGCCCGCCGTCAGGGCGAGGCAAGCGGCCAACAGGGGCAGATACACCTTGAGCCTCATCGCACAGGTCTCCTCGATCATGATCCCAACCGGTTCCCAACTCGACCGCGGCGCCAGCCGACCCAGACGCGGCTAACCCCCGATTGTCCGCTCGGTGCCGGGGCAAGCTCGACCTGCCGGCGGTCTGTGGAAAATGTGCCCGATGGGACAAGGTTGGCAAAAGAAAACGATGCGGAAAAGTTGCCAGACTGTGCTTAGCGAAGCGCTTTCGTAGGACTCTTCGTCATTCTGATTGCGTCCGCTCGCCGGTGCGGTCGCTTTCTTCGCCACAATCCCTCCCCATGCTTCGGGCCGCGCTCTGGACATCGCCGCAGCGCTCTTCGAAGATGGACCAGCGAGCGGAACTCGTGCGGCGAGCAGAAGGTTTGAATCCTCCGGTCCCTTCTAGGGAGGCAATCGTGACGGCCAAAGATGCCTTGCTGACCAACCTGGAGATGGGTTTGTTCGTGCTCAAAAGCTACCTCAGCGATCTGACCGACGCTGATCTGCTCCGCAGACCGGCCCCGAAAGCGAATCATCTGGCCTGGCAACTGGGCCATCTGATCGCCAGCGAGCATCAGATGATGAACTTGGTCGTCCCTGGGTCGATGCCGCCGCTGCCGCCCGGCTTCGCCGAGAACCACGACAAAGCGGCTGCCAGCGTGGACGATCCCTCCCGGTTCTTGAACAAAGCCGGTTATCTTGAACTGTTCGATCAGCAGAGAGCAGCGACGAAAAAAGTGCTCTCGGAACTTGCCGAGGCCGACCTGGACAAGCCCGCTCCGGAACCGTTGCGCCGGGTCGCCCCGACGGTCGGAGCGCTCTTCGTGCTTTTAGGCAGCCATCCGATGATGCACGCCGGACAGTTTGCCGTGGTCCGTCGTATGCTTGACAAGCCGATCCTTATCTAAGTCAAAGGCTAGGATTCTCCGATTGCTCTGGACCGATGCCGCACCGCATTCGCAAACTTCTGGTCGCCAACCGCAGCGAGATCGCCATTCGGGTCTTTCGTACCGCCCATGAGCTGGGCATTCGCACGGTGGCGATCTACTCCTACGAAGACCGCTTCGCGTTGCACCGTTTCAAGGCCGACGAAGCCTACCGTGTCGGCAAAGTCGGCGAGCCGATCCGGGCCTATCTGGACATCGAAGGCATCCTGGCCATCGCTCAGGAACACGAGATTGATGCCATCCATCCGGGCTACGGCTTCCTGTCGGAAAACCCGCAATTTGCTCGGGCGGTGAGGGCGGCGGGGCTGATCTTCGTCGGGCCGCGCACCGAAATCCTGGAGCAACTCGGCGACAAGGTGGAGGCCCGACATCTGGCCGAAAAAGCGGGGGTGCCCGTTCTCCCCGGCAGCAGCGAGCCGGTGCGGAGCTACGACGAAGCATCGGAGCTGGCCCAACGCCTCGGCTATCCGGTGATCGTCAAGGCGGCGATGGGCGGCGGCGGACGCGGCATGCGTGTCGCCCTGCAACCCGAAAACCTCAAGGATGCTCTGGAACAGGCGCAGCGGGAAGCGGGCACTGCCTTTGGCATCCCGGATGTGTTTCTCGAACGCTACATTCCGCGAGCCAAGCATATCGAAGTGCAGTTGATGGGCGACCAGCATGGCAATCTGGTTCACCTGTACGAACGGGATTGCTCCCTGCAACGGCGGCATCAAAAGGTCGTCGAAATCGCTCCCGCCCAGAACCTCGATCCCAGGCTCCGCGGGCAGATTCTCGACGCTGCCCTCGCCATCGGTCGCGCGGTACGTTACGACAATGCCGGGACCGTCGAGTTCCTCGTCGATGTGGACCGCAACGAGTTCTTCTTCATCGAAGTCAATCCCCGCATTCAGGTCGAGCACACGGTCACGGAAGCCATCACCGGCTATGACATCGTGAAGTGTCAGATCCTCGTGGCCTGCGGGTATCCGCTTTCCGACCCGGAAATCGGCCTGACTTCGCAGGAACAGGTGCAGACGTTCGGTCACGCCATTCAGTGCCGGGTGACGACCGAAGACCCCTCGAACAAGTTCACGCCGGACTACGGCCGCTTGAGCCACTACCGCTCAGCGGCGGGCATGGGCATTCGGCTCGACGCCGGCACGGCGTTCGGCGGCGCGGTCATTACTCCGTACTACGACTCGCTTCTGGTCAAGGTGACGGCCCACGGCCGCCGCTTCGTTGATGCCGTCCGCCGGATGGAGCGCTCGCTTCAGGAGTTTCGCATCCGCGGCGTGAAGACGAATATCCCGTTCCTCATCAACCTGGTCACGCATCCGAAGTTTCTGACCGGCGACTTCACCACCCGCTTCATTGACGAAACCCGGGAACTGTACGAGTTGCCGGCCCGTCAGGACCGGGCGACCAAGCTGCTGACCTATCTGGGCGAGGTGATCGTCAACGGCAATCCGAACGTTCCCAAGGGCAAACCTCGACCCGCGGCGGCGGCTCCCAGCCATGAGGAAAGCTCGTGGGCGGTGCCGCATCGGCCGCGCAAGCCGCAGCCCCGACCGCCCGGCATGCGGGACCGCTTTCGCAGCATGGGTGCGGAAGCGTTCTGCCGCTGGGTCTGGGAGCAGAAGCAGTTGTTCGTCACCGACACCACGTTCCGGGACGCCCATCAATCGCTGCTGGCGACGCGGATGCGGACCTACGACATGCTCCAGATCGCGCCGCACTACGCCGAGCGGCTTTCCGGCTTGTTCTCCCTGGAGATGTGGGGCGGAGCGACGTTCGACACGGCCTTGCGGTTCCTCAAAGAGTCGCCCTGGCAACGGCTGGCCGATTTGCGGGAGCGGATTCCCAACATCCTCTTCCAGATGCTTCTGCGAGCGGCCAATGCGGTCGGCTACACGAACTACCCGGACAACGTGGTCAAAGCCTTCGTCAAGGAGGCGGCCCAGGCTGGCATCGACCTGTTCCGCATCTTCGACGCCCTCAACTGGGTCGAGAACCTGCGACCGGCAATGGAGGCGGTGCTGGAAACGGGGATGCTGTGTGAAGCGGCCATCTGCTACACCGGCGACATCCTGGACCCCAACCGGCCCAAGTACAACCTCAAATACTACGTCGAGCTGGCGAAGAAACTGGAGAAGCTGGGCGCACATCTGATCGCCATCAAGGACATGGCTGGGCTGTGCAAGCCGTATGCAGCCCAACTGTTGATTCGGACGTTGCGGCAGGAAGTCGGAGTGCCGATCCACTTCCACACGCACGACTGCGCCGGGGTGCAGGCGGGAGCTTATGTGCTGGCCGCCGAAGAGCAGGTGGACATCGTGGACGGGGCGATGGCCCCGCTCTCGGGGCTGACCAGTCAACCGAACCTCAATGCCCTGGTGGATGCGTTCCGCAACACGCTCCGGGACACCGGGCTTCCCGCCGACGCTTTGCAACAGGCCGCTGAATACTGGGAGCAGGTCCGTACTTATTACGCAGCTTTCGAGGCGGGGCAACTTGCTCCCACGGCCGACGTGTACCAGTGCGAAATGCCCGGCGGACAATACAGCAATTTGCAGCAGCAGGCGGCGGCGATGGGCTTGGCCAGCCGCTGGCGGGAAGTCTGCGCCATGTACGCCGAGGTCAACAAGATGTTCGGCGACATCATCAAGGTGACGCCGACTTCCAAGGTTGTCGGCGACATGGCCTTATTCATGGTCGGCAACAACCTGACGCCGAAGGACGTGCTCGAAGGCGACCGGCAGCTGGCCTTCCCAGAATCGGTGGTGGAGTTGTTCGAAGGTCGGCTCGGCCAGCCGCCCGGCGGGTTCCCGGAGCAACTGCAAAAGCGGATCCTCGGCAACCGCAAGCCGATGACCGAACGGCCCGGAGCCTTGCTGCCGCCCGCCGACTTCGACGCCGCCGCCAAGAAGCTCGAAACCGTCCTCAAACGTCCGCCGACGGGTCAGGAAGTCGTGACTTCGCTGCTGTATCCGCGGGTGTTCGCCGACTACCTGGACCATCAGCGGAAGTACGGCGACACCAGCGTGCTGCCCACCCCGGCTTTCTTCTACGGTCTGCAACCGGGAGAGGAAATCAGCGTGGACATCGAGCCGGGCAAGACGCTTATCATCAAGTTTCTGACCGTCGGCGATCCGCACGAGGACGGTCGACGCCTGGTGTTCTTTGAACTGAACGGACAGCCGCGGGAAGTGCTGGTCCTGGACCGCAGTCTGGCGGCCGACGTACGTGCTCATCCCAAGGCGGAGCCGGGCAATCCCCAACACGTCGGCGCGCCCATGCCCGGGCTGGTGGTCAACGTCACCGTGGCCGCTGGCGAACAGGTCGCCAAGGGCCAAAAGCTCTTCACGCTGGAAGCGATGAAGATGGAAACCACAGTGTATGCGGAGCGGGCCGGGAAAGTCGCTGAGGTGCTGGTGCGTCCCGGCACGCAGGTCGATTCCGGAGACCTCGTGGTCCGTTTTGAAGAAGTCGATGGCCGAACCGCCGCGTGAGCCGCGAGCGTGTACATTCCTTGTTGCAGGAGTCTTGCCCCTTTATGGATTCCTTGGCCCGCGCCGCTGCTGGATTCGCACGCCTCGAGGTGGACGATGCCGTTCGTCAACGGGCTTTGAAGTACCTGGAACAATGGCTGAGCGAAGATCCGTTCGCGGCTTACCGTCCTCAGATTCTTTGGCTCATCGAACAGGAACAATGGGCTGGTCTGCTCGACCGTTTCTACCAGGTTCTCCCCTTCGGAACCGGAGGCCGGCGCGGCCCTGTCGGCATCGGCCCGAACCGCATGAACCCCTGGACCTTAGGGGCTTCCGTTCAAGGACACTGTGAATACCTCCGGGAGCGGTTTCCGAACGTCGATCCGCTGTGCGTCGTGCTGGCCTACGACGTTCGACGCTTCGACGACGTTCGCCAACAGTACAATCCGAATCTCCCCAATCCTCTGCTGGGTCTGACCTCCCGGGACTTGGCCCGCTGTGCTGCTGGAGTGTACGCCGCCAACGGCATCGTCAGTTACCTGCTGCCGGCGGACTCGACCCGTTATCTGGCCACACCGGAACTGTCGTTCGCCATCCGCTACTACCGCGCGCACGGCGGCTTGAACATCTCGGCGTCGCACAATCCGCCGGATGACAACGGCGGGAAGTTCTACGATGAACGCGGCGGTCAGCCGGTGCCGCCCGAAGATCAGATCATGGCTGACCTCGTGGATCAGGTCTCGATTATCCGCAGCCTGCCGTGGAACGAAGTGCAACGCAGCTTTCTGTTGCGGCCGATTGAAGATGAAGTTCACGATGCTTACCTGCGGCTGCTGGAGCGGGGCAGTCTGCTTGGCCCGGCCCGTCCGGGGGAGTGTACCGTCGTGTTCACCCCGTTGCACGGTGTCGGCGGCATGACGGCCAAGGAACTTCTGGAGCGGCAGCGCTTCGTAGTGTTGCCGGTCCCCGGGCAGATGGAGCCGGACGGCCGGTTCCCTGCGGTCGTTTCTCCCAATCCCGAAGTCCCCGCCGCCTTCGACGCTGCCCGTCAGGTGGCATTGTCCCGACCGGAAACGGAACTGGTGCTGGCCACCGATCCGGACGCCGACCGCATCGGAGCCTTGGCTCCACGCCGCCGAGCCGATCCAGCCCAACCTCTCGCCGCCGACGACTGGCGCTACTTCACCGGCAATGAAATCGCCGCTTTGCTCACCCACTTCAAATTGCAGGCCCTGGCCGATCAGGGTCGGCTACCCGCCTCGCCCCTGGTCATCAAGACCGAGGTGACGACCAACCTGGTCACGCGCATCGCTCGCAAGTTCAATTGTCAGGTGGTTGACAATCTGCTGGTCGGGTTCAAATACATTGCCCAGGTATTGCAGTGTCTGGAAGAAACCGGCCGCTACGAAGACGTGCAAGCCCGTCCCGAGGATTTGGTTCTCGCCTGCGAAGAAAGCCACGGCATTCTGACCACGGCGGAACTTCGGGATAAGGACGCCGCCGGAGCCGCCTTGCTGTTGGCGGAGTTGGCGCTCCATCAAAAACGTCGGGGCCGAACCGTTGTGGAATACCTGGAAGAGATTTACCGCGAATTCGGCTACTTCCACAGCGAATTGCGGACGCTGGCGATGAGCGGCATCCTTGGCAAGCAGCAGATGATGGCCCTGCTGGACTCGCTCCGCAGCGATCCGCCGCGGGTCTTGGCCGGTCTGCCGGTCACGGAGTTCGAGGATCTTCGCAATCCCGCCGGTCGTCTGGGACCGTGGAAGGGGCAAACCGACGCCGCTTCCCGCAATGTCCTGTGGTTCCGCCTGGGCGACCGGGCACGTCTGGCCCTTCGCCCCAGCGGCACCGAGCCGAAGGCCAAGCTCTATGTGGAAACCTGCACGCCGCCTCGGCCCCCTGCCATGTCAGACGAATCCTGGCAAGCGGAACGCAACGCTGCCGCCGTCCTTGCCCGCCGCCTGGCGGAGGAATTCCTGAGCCTGGCCCGGCAGCGCTCCGAGACTAGGGCCTGATCGGCCCCCGCTGATACCAGTGTGCTACGGGGACTGGTTGCAGCTGCGCTCTGAGATCGGCCTGTAAGACAAGCCCCGGCGACCCGTTTTTTCCTCGATTAGTCTAAAAAGTACGCAAAAGTACGCTTGAACATGATTTTGCAATTTTAGTTATTCACAAGCGAATTACGTTTGGGTAGGATAAAGCGGCTTTGCCGTTTAAGCTGGTCAAGCATTGCAGGTTTCAGGTTCAAGGGAGGTTGCCCATGAGCGCCCAGATTCGCTGTCCCCATTGCACATCGTTATTGGCAGTGCTTCGGCTGAATCTCTCCGCGCCGATTCGTTGTCCCAAGTGTAAGCAGAGTTTTCATGTGCCGATCACGCCCTCAATTGGTACGCCGCCCATGTCCTCCGGATCGTCAGGGGGATTGAAAGTCGCTTTCGTGCTGATCGGCGTCACGGTATTGACTGCCGGTTCGCTCGTCGGCGGGGGCTATCTGTGGTTGCAATGGAAGGAGGCTGCCAATCCGGCGGTGGCTGCGGTAACTCCGAAGGAGGCTTTAGCCACGCGTGCGGCCATCCCTTCTGAAGATGGTCGTTCCGGCTTCGACGATCTCCGTGCGTCCGAACCGATGGCCCAACCCGCCGAACCCAAGGCTGAAGAGCCGACCCGGGAAGTTGTCGGGCTAACCCAGAGTAATCCGCCCTCCCCGGCCGATGTGCCTCATCCGAAGAATCCGCCCGCTTCTCTTACCTCGCCCAAAGAAGTCGAAGAAGAGAAGCCTGCACCACAGATTACCAAGGATAATGAGCAACCCGCTGCTGAACCGCCCGCCAAGCCCATCTCGGAAGAGGAGCCTCGGGTTGCCGACAACAAAGAACCTGAGCCTCCCTCGAAGGTCGGCGTGCTCTCTGCTTCGCCGAGCCGTAGTCCGCTCCGGGAGTTCAAGCGCATTCGAGAGGTTCCGGAATCGCGCGTTCGGGCAGAACTGACCAAGGTACCCGATCTGCTCATCAATCCGGTCTGGATCCGACAGTCCACTACCTCGCGATTTCGCCGCCTTTTTGAACCGGATTTGCAGAATGTCAGGAACCTGGAAAAGGAAACGACGCCCCTGAAGACCCCGCCGTATGTCGTTTCCAGTCTGACGCAATTCCGAAAGCATTTACCCGGCCTTAAGAATGAGTTGGAAAGTCTTTTCCCGCCGGATGAGGCCACGGAGCTTGACGTGTTATCACGCAAACTGCGTAAAGTTTTGGCAAAGGCGACCAACAAAGATTCGTTGGCCGGTCGGGCCGGTTTGTTCGGCAGCGTCGGGGACAATCGGCTTGACATGGAAGTCTTCCGGAACGAGATCGAAAGCCAGTGTAGCGAGTGGTATCGTCCTGAAGCCATTTCGACGCTGTGCCAAATCCTGGAACCGGAGACCAAAGCCCTTCGGCTATTCCTCGTCGAGATGATGCGAGACATCCCCTGCCAGAAGTCCACGGACGCCCTGGCCCGGATGGCTCTCTTCGACATCTCGCCCCAGGTACGGGAAGCGGCCATCGAAGCTTTGCGGACCCGGCCAATCGAAAGCTACCGGCAGAAGCTGCTTGCCGGGCTGATGTATCCCTGGCTCCCCGCCGCGGAGCACGCCGCCGAGGCCCTGGTCGCTCTCGAAGACCGCAAGGCCGTGCCGCACTTGATTGCTCTGCTGGAAAACTCCAAGGATCCGCGGATGATTTATCCGCAGGATCGCAAGGACAAGCCAAGCTACATGCACAATCTGGTCCCGCTGGAGTCGTTCCGAGGCGAGCCGTTGCGTGTCGAGATGGTCAAGATCAACCACCTGGCCAACTGCCTGCTGTGCCACAAACCGACGGACAACCCCAACGGCAACCTGGTCAGCCGCGCCCCGGTGCCTGGTCAGCCCTTGCCCGACGGCTTCGACGTGCGCTCCCCGGCATATTACGACTTAGGAGAAGCGCTAGTCCGGGCCGATGTCACTCGGTTACGGCAGGATTTCTCCGTGACCCTGACGGTACCCGACTCGGGTGCCTGGCCGGGCCAGCAGCGCTTCGACTATCTCCTCATGATTCGACCCGCCACAGCCAAGGAGCGGGAGGAGTTTGCTAACCTGACGCAGCCGCAGCACCATGGGCCAGTGTTGTTCGCCCTGCGGGAACTGACGGGATGCGACCTCGGCCCGGATCCGCGCTGCTGGGCAGTGCTAAAGCGGGAGTACAGCGACTGATACCGACCCCTAACCTGGGCGGCCAGCGCAGCGAAGTCATGAAAAGACGTCGGGGCGAGCACTTCCGAGGAAGGCTCGCCCCGCGTTTCGATGGCGAGAACCGAACCGGCAGGTCCGGTCACTCAAGGGTTACTTCGGCGACGGAGCCGGCAGTTTCTCGGCAGCCGGGGCCGGAGGGGTGGGCTGCAAGTCGCCGCAGCTGGAGCAGCCGCTGACGCAGCAGGGGTCGCAGCTGGGGAAGCAGCACATCAGCCGCTCGAAGAGCCGATGCAGGATGCCCGGCTGGCAGCACGGATCGCAGCAGACGGGCTTGCACGGTTCGCAGCAGACCGGCTGGCAGCACGGGTCGGCGTGGCTGTGCAGCAGGCAGCGGATGCGATCCACCCAGTTGTGCAGGATGCTGCACCGCGGTTCGTCGCAGACGCACTCGCAGACATCGACCGGCACCTTGCGGCAGACCGGCTTGCACACTTCCACGCACACCTTGACCGGCACCTTCTTGCAGACCTTGACCGGAACCATCTCGGTGACCTTGTACGGCACCTTGCAATGGACCGTGGTCTGCACCTGCTGCGGCACGCACACCGCTACCTGCTTGGTCACCGTGTAGGGCACCATCTTGCAGACGGTGTACGGCACCTTCTTGACGCAGTCCTCGTAGGTCATCTTGCAGACCGTCACCGGCACCTGCTTGCGGACCTGTTCCGTGACCATGCGGCAAGTCGTCACCGGCACTTTCTTCACGACTGTCTCGGGCACCATCTTGCAGACCGTGTAGGTGTGCGTCCGCTCGATCTTGGCCCCCTCGACGAACTTGGCCCCTTCGACCGGCTGATCGTGAGCCACGCCCTTCTCGTCAACGTAGGCTCCCGTCACGTCCCGGTAGCGGTGGACCGTGTAGGTTTCCTTGACCACCTCCGGCACCATCTTGCACACGGTCACCGGCACCTTTTTGACCACGGTTTCCGGCACCATCTTGCAGACGGTGTACGGCACCTTCTTGACCACCGTGTAGGGAACCTGACGGCAGACCTTATAGGGAACTTTCTCGACGACGCACTCTTCGACCGTCCGCGTCACCGGCACCATCTCCGTGACCTTGACCGGCACCTTGACGACGCGGGTCTGCACCGTGGGCGGATCCTGGCAGGTCACGAACCGCAGGGCCGAGCTTTTGACGCAGTTGGCTCCAGTGCAAGGATCGGTGTAGGAGCAGCCGTCTTCGCGGCAGAGCTTGAAGTGCCGCCGACCTGGTACGCAGTAGGTCTCGCACTTCTCGTGGTAGATCGTCTTGCACACCGGCTTCATCTCGCAAACCTGCTTCTTGACCTTCTTGACGACGTCCTTGTAGCAGGTCTCCTCGACGGTCTTATACATCGTGCAGCAGACTTCCCGTTCGCAGCACTCCTGGACCGGCTTGCAGATGGTGTAGGTGCATTCCTTCCAGATCGTCTCCTGGACCGGCTTGCAGATGACTTTCTCGCAGTGCCGGACTTCGGGGTCGTCGATGCGGACGGTGATCCGGTGGTAGGTCTTGCACTCCCTCACCTCCTGGACCGGCTTGCAGATGGTGTAGGTGCATTCCTTGTAGGTGGTCTCGTAGACCGGCTTGCAGACGGTCTGGACGCAGTCCTTCATGACCGTCTCGTAAACCGGCTTGCAGACCTTGTAGTGGCATTCCTTGTAGTGCGTCTCATAGCACGGTTTGTAGCAGGTCTGCTGGACGGTCTTGTAGCAGGTGTCGTAAACCGTTTTGCAGACGACGCGGCACTCGTCCTTGTAGCAGACCCGGGTGACGGGCTTCATGACGCACTCTTCAACGGTCTGGTAGCAGGTGTGCCAGCGCTTCTCCAGGACCGTGTCGTACACCAGTTTGTAGCACGTCCGATGTTGGGCGCGACAGGTCGCGTAGCAACACGGATCGCAAGCGGCCGCCTGCGGACAACTGGCGTACTTGGCTGCGCCACAGTCACTGGCGAAGGCGGCAGAGGCTGCCACGCAGGCAACCAGAGCCGTCATCACCGGCGCGACCAAGCGGATTCTCATGTTCTCGCCTCCTTACAGGAACACGTGAATCAACCAGTGGGGGAATCGCTCCAGGCCCTCCTTGGACCTGATCCTCCGCCCCTCCCTTGAATGACCATCTGGTCGATGCCTAGGAACGGAAGACCCGGCGCGGAACCGTTTCGACCGACCGGATCACACGGGCCGACCGTCTCCTGCACAGCAGAGTATCGGCGCCCCTCCAGCGGCCTTATGACCGCCCAGCCCGGTTCTCCGGCTTTTCCAGTCCTCCACTTCGCCGGTTGCTCCGCGCCTGCCAGCGATGCCGGGCATGCCGTCAGACCTGCACAGGAAACGGCTGCCCGATCTGCGTGACGTGCTGCCTGTAACGACTCTGCCGGACTTGAACCTCACCGTCCGCCCACGACTTCCACGATCCGTACTCCCCCGGCGGGCACTTCGACAATGACTTGCCCTTGCTGGTCGATTGGCAACGCCGCTTCCGTGAACCACTCGTGCGCCCCGGCAACAGGCTCTTTCCATGCCAGTACCGCCTTGCGCGCCTGGGCGTAATCCGTGGGTGCCACGCCGTGCTGCGGCTTGGCTGATCCCGCCGGATTGAACAGGGCCACGATCCAACCCCGCTCGGTGCGGTTAGCCAGCCATTCCACCTCGCCCTCGACACGCACTGGCATGACCTGACGACATAAGGCCGTCAGAACCAGACCGGCTGCGGGAGTCGCCGAACCGTCGATGCCCAGACCGCCCGGCAAGGACAGAAAAATCAGACGACCCTGCCCCTTCGGAAAGGCTGCCGCCAGCACGTCGCCGTTGTCCGTCTGAACTAAGGGAGTTCCGCCGGGTGGCAGAGCATGATAACGAAACCGTTGCGAAGCGAACCGCCGCTGGCTCGGAACCCAGATGCAACTGTCGCCTTCTCTCTGCGCTCCCACGGCAGGCAGTCCCAGTTCGGCTGCTCCTGGTCCGTTGACGTGCCCGGCACTCAGGACTGCCGTCCCTCCCGCCTCCATGTACTGCCGCAGCCTTCGTCCGACTTCTTGGCTCAATTCGATCTCGCCGACCAAGACGACGGCCGAGTAGGTTTCCAGGATGTCGAGCCGTTCCGGGTCTGCGACCAGAACATCGAAGATGTTTCCGTGCATTCCGGGAATCGCCGCGGGATTGACGCCGCTGTTGAGTTCCGCATCGCGGAGGCCATACGGGTGATAGGCCAGCCGGAACCACTCCTGGAGCATGCGGGCGTGGCGATCATATCTCAGAAGGTCCGGGTTCCAGGTCGGATCGAGATCGAAATACGTGGGCAGAAAATGGTTCGGGTCCCAGCCATGAGCCGGGTCCAGCAGCACAGCGACCGGGGTGAACGGCACGCCGCGTTCCGGCCGCTTCCGGGTCAGCTTGAGAAACTGATCCACCAGTTTGCCCTTGGGGCTGAGTTGCAGCGGTTTGCGCCCGGCGGCCTGCCCGCCCGGCTTCCAGAATTCGTCGTGGCCCTGTTCGTGGTAGAAGAGCGAACAGCCGGCGAAGTAGGAATGCCAGATGTCGAACTTGTACCAGGTCATGCCGGCCCCGGCGAACACGTCGTACCAGTTATCCAGGACATATTTGGGAGCGGCGTAGAAGTAGTTCTTCTCCGCGTAGATCGTGGCGGAGTCGCCGAAGTTGCAGGAGCGGTAATTGGCCGTCAGGCCCCCGTACTGCCGGGCGCTGCCCCGCAGAAAAGCCCAGCGCATGCCCAAACATGGGAACACGGCCGTATTCTCGAAACCGACCGCCTCCGCACCCCACGTTCGGCACAGATGCACATAGGCCGTCATGCCGCTGGATTGACACGGAATGCCATAGCGGTAAGGCTTTGCATGCGGTTCACCGAAGATTGTCTTCTCCGTGGCTGCCTTGCCCGCCGTGTACACTTCCGTCAACGCACGAGCCAGATCCCGACGGCTCTTGGCCTGCTGCACTTTTTCCCGCAGCAACTGCGCGTCATTGGCGAGCGTCCCCAGGCTTTCACCATGCACGGCACCCATGTACCGATTCTCAAAACGCTTCCAGGCAGCCTTGGCGTTGTCCGACAACGGCGCTGGCGTGGTGTAGTTGAGCAACGTGGCGAAGCAGCGTTGCGGATCGGCTTCCAACCAGGCGACAAAGTGCGGATTGTCCAGCACATGCGGCCCGGAAGCGTGAAACGTCGGGACGATTCGGGGATCGCTGAAGATCGGCACGTCGGTCTTGCCCGCGAAAGTCTTGCGGAACTCCTCGACCAAGGGTTCATCCACATGAAACGGGTACAACACCTTGGGCGATGCCGACGAGGCCAGCTCGTCGAGCCAGGGCTTGCCCATGTTCCACAGGTACAACAAACCGCGATCCTGGAACGACCGGAGTTTCCACGCCGAGGGCAAATCGGAGCGGCTTCGCGCCAGCACGGGAGGCGTCTCGAGCAGCGCCGGTTCCTGGCGGACCAATTCCAAGGCTTGCCAAGCGGGATGACGCGGCTTTTCCCGATGCCGGGGATGGTACGCCGAGTCCGTGGTCAGACACAGACAATCGACTTGCCGATGCCGCGGCTGAGCTTGATCGGCCAGAAGAATTACCCGGGCCGGTCCCTTGCTCAGTTCGACGGACCGCACGTCCCAGCCGAACGCCCAGTCCCACAGCAGCTTCAGTTCGTCCTCTTCATCCACGACCGGCCGCTCGCCGAAGGACAGCACCTTGGGATTGTGGCCAGGCTGTTCGATGCGGACTACGAAGCGTTCCGGGTGCCCTCTCCAGTCCCGGTAGCGGACCCAGAGCCGCCAGGTAGCGGACGACGGCACTTCGATTTCACAATCGGCCTGGGCCGTGGCGTCTTCCGGCCCGCAGGCGATGCTCAGCCAGCCGCTTTCACCGCCCTGCGACCACTCGGCACAGATTCCCGGCCCGGCGATTGCCCAGTGGCCCTGCGTCGTGTGGCCGTTCATCTCGGGAAAGCAGTGGCCGCGGACGCCCCGCAGATGCTCGGCCTCGATCCACACCGTCTCCTCGCAAGACGCAGCCGAAATCGAGATCTGCATTCCCGCCAGCAGGCCGCCGACAACCACCAGCCATCGCAGCGTCATGGTTTCCTCCTCGATCCGGCCTTGGGACCCCTCATGCCCGGAACAGTTCGCCCATCCTCCGGCCGAGCACCGCACTGGCCAACAACAAACTGACCACGAGGATGCCCATGCCGATGGTGCCCATCGCACTGGCGATGTACGGCCCGTCGTCCGGACGCAGCCAGAAGCCGAAGATGGCTCGCGTGATCGGCATGAACCGCTCCTGTTGCGCCAGCATCAGGCTGTCGCTCACCTCGAGCATGGCGAAGGCGAAGGCGAGAATGCCTCCGGCGATCAAGCTGGCACTCAAAAGCGGCAACGTGATGGTCCGCAGCATCCGCCACCGGCTCGCGCCCAGGTTCTCGGCTGCCTCTTCCAGGGCTGGCGCGATCTGCATCATGCCCGCCATCGCCGCCCGGGCCACATAAGGCAACCGACGCACTGTATAAGCCATGATTAAAAGCAGAGTGGGATTTGTCGCTGGGTCCAGCCATTTGCCGAATTGCCAGCCGAACAGGCTCATGCGGCTGTAGCAGGTCAGATAGCCGAATGCCAGGACCAGACCGGGCACTGCCAACGGCAGCATGGTTAAACCATCCAGTAAAGCGCTTAAGCGTCCCGGCCTGCGGACGACGTAATAAGCGATGCTGAATCCCAGAATCAAATCCAGAAGCGTGGATCCGAGGCTGTACCACAAACTGTTGACGATGCTCGTGTAAGCAAGGCGTTCGCTCAACACCAGGCGGTAGGCATCCGTGGTCCACTCCGTCGGCCAGGGGGTGAAGGACCAGCGGCCGGTGAACGACATCAGGATGACGCCCAGATGCGGCAGCACCGAGAACAGTCCGAGCACACCGACAAACAGATAGATGCCCAAAGTCGCCAATCCGCCGGCGGGCCGGGCCACGCTCCCCACCCCGCCCCGACTCATCATGACGTACTGACCCCGGGTCCCGACCAGGCTGCGGGACAGGTAAAAAACGGCCAACGTCACCAGCATGGTCGTCACGACCAGAGCGTACCCCAGCGGGTTGGTCTGGGCTTCGCTGATCTGATTGAAAATCTGCACGGACAGCACCTGCGAAAAGTTGAACACCAGGGGCGTGCCCAAATCGGTGAAAGCCCAGACGAAGACGATGGTGGCCCCGGCGAAATAGCCGGGCAGCATGAGCGGAAAAGTCACGGTGCGGAAAATCCGGAATTCCCCTGCCCCCAGATTGCGGGCCGCGTCTTCCAGCGACGGGTCGAGGTTGGCGAGGGCGGCGGCCACGTTGAGATACATGATCGGATACAAATGCAACACTTCGAGTATAATCACGCCCAGCAGTCCTGCCTCGGCCAGCCAGTCGAACGGCTGGTGCGGATCCATGAGCTTAAGGTCCATCAACAGCAGATTGATGGTCCCATAGGGATTGAGCAGCCGTTCCATGCCCAAGGCTCCGACGAAGGGCGGCAGGATCAGGGGCACGAGCAGGAAACCCGACAATAAACTTTGTCCAACGAAGCGCAAACGGGTAAACCAATAGGCCAAAGGCAAGCTGACCAGCGTGGTCAAGACCGTGGTGGTCACGGCAATGAGCACACTGTTCAAAAAGCATTGCCAAAGGAACTTGTTGCTCAGGAGCAGCCAGAAGAAATATCCCGTCCAGACGTCTCGGGTCGCCGGCTGACCATTCTGGATCACCGGCTTGCCGGACTCGTCGAGCACGGTTTCTCGGTAATGGGTCGCGCTGGGAATGACATAAGCGATGGGATACAGCAGGAAGAATCCCAGGAATGCAAGGATGATTAACGGCAGGGCATGTGTTTTCAGATTATCGTATAACCGCCAGACTATTGCGCGCATGATTTAATCCGTCAGGATGACAACGTCCTCGGGCTGGGCGCTTAGCAAAATCGTGGTCTGGGGCAGCCAGGATTGCGAACCGCGGTGCAGGGCGACGGCCTGAAGCGGCGACTCGGCGGCCCGGAGTCGGACCGTGACCGTCTCCCCGAGAAACTCCACCTGCTCGACTCGGGCTTCGAGGGTGTTGTACTGGCCGCGGGTCGAGGTTGGAACCAACGCTTCAGGCCGGATCGAGCATGTCACTGCCTGTTTGGGCTTCAAGTGGTTGCTGCTGCCGACGCCGAGCATCGGTCCCAGACGCGAAGCCACCAGGCAGGTGCCATCCGGGCGGACGTCCTCCACCGTGCCGGGAATGAAGTTGCTGTCGCCCATGAAGTCGGCCACGAAGCGCGAGGCGGGACGGGAATAGACTTCCCGAGGCGTGCCGACCTGGGCGATCCGGCCCTGGTGCATGACGGCGAGCCGGTCGGCCAGCGACATCGCCTCCTTCTGGTCGTGGGTGACGTAAACCATGGTCAGGCCGGTTTCGCAATGCAGTCGGCGAATCTCTTCGCGCATCTCCAAGCGCAGCCGGGCGTCCAGGTTGGACAGCGGCTCGTCCAACAGGAGCACCTTTGGCTGCACGATCAAGGCGCGGGCCAGAGCGACGCGCTGTTGTTGTCCGCCGGAGAGTTGCGTCGGTCGACGGTCGGCAAGCCCTTCCAGACGCACGAGTTTGAGGGCCTGCGCGACCCGCTCGGCAATCTGGCGACGAGTCAACTTGCGCACCTCCAGGCCGTAGGCGACGTTGCCGGCGACCGTCCGATGCGGCCAAAGAGCATAGTTCTGGAACACCAACGCCGTGTTGCGCAGACGGGGCGGCACGCCGCGCATCGGTTGGTCGTCTATGAAGATCTCGCCCTGATCTGGTTCGAGAAACCCGGCCAACATCCGTAACAACGTCGTCTTGCCGCAGCCGGACGGTCCCAGCAGGAAAAACAACTCCCCCGAAGCGATGTGCAGATTGACCTGGTCCACGACCCGAGTCGGGCCGAAACTTTTGACGACGCTGGCGAAACGAATGGTGGCCATGCTGTTTCTTCAAGGAAGGGCGACTTGGCGAGATCGGCCTCGGGCTTCCGCCTCCTGCCGGATCGTGCGATAGCGATCTCGGGCTTGTTCCGACCATTCCGTCAGTTTTCTGGCTCGATCCGCGGGACGGCCCGGACGCAAAAAGACATTGGCGGCTTTGGCTTCGGCTTCCGTGCAGGGCGGAGCGAACAGCCGCTCTTCGAGCGGATCGTTCCGTGATTCCGCTAGTCGGCTGCGCAGCACGGCTTTCCAGGCGGCGCTCAGTTCCTCGTGAGCGTCCACGATCCAGCAGCCGAACAGATCGCTCATCACATAGCGGCGGCTGTCGGCTAACCGATTGTCGAACTGGACGAGCCGTCCGACCTGCGATTCGTCGAAGGGGTTGATTGGAACGGATCGCACCGCGACCGGATACGCTTCCGCATTGTACAGCGCTGGCATGACCGCCAGGCGACAGATGCTGTAGCGTTTCGGACTGCCCGGCAGGGTGTTCGGCCGCAGCATCCACAGTCGCTGCCCGCCTTCCTCGCTCAGGTTGTATTCGACGAACAACTCTGCCAGTTTGCGGTTGGGTGCTCCCTTGAGGATGCCGATGGAGTCCGGATTTAAGAGGGTCTCGCCCGTCGGAAAGACCGCTTCCAGAATCGGCTCGCCTTCCGTGCGGTGCTGTTCCCGGGTGATGGCGCTGAAGGCATAGGAGTCCAGCGAGCCGCCGGCAACGGCCCGACCGAACACGACATCCTTGGTCACGGTGTCGCTGAACCGGGCAAAGCCGCGGGCGTTGGCCCCCAGCCGCAGCAATTGGCGGAAACCTTCGTCCCATCCGTAGATTTGCAGAATGAGATCGTAGAGCAGGCGGACGCTCCCGCTCATCCGCGGATCCCCGGCGGTGACGTGCCCCTGGAGGCGGGGATCGCCCAGGTCGCGCCAGTGCTTCGGCTGCCAATCGCTTAGTCCCAGACGATTCCGCGTCTCCCGATTGATGAAAATCACCAGGCTGGAAAGCATGACCCCGTGCCAGTACTCGTCGGGGTCGTACAGGTCCACACCGGAGATCTGCTGCGGGATCTTGGCCTTGAGTTCGGGAGGCATGTGCCAGGCTTCAAGCCGGTTGTTCTCCTTCAGCGTCAGGTAGGGATCGGTTCCTCCGCCGAAAAGCAGATCGATGCCGACACCTTCGGGCGTGGTCCGGTAGAGCGTGTCGAGATAGCGAAGCATCTGCGACGTACCGCCGCCGATCTCCCGCCACTCGATGCGGACGGCGGCGTTCTCATAGCCTGGCTTGCGTCGCAGCCAGTCCTGAAACCCGGCGGCCACTTCCTGACGGATCTCTTCGCGGTGGGGACTGAGGATGACCAGACGGGCCTGGCCGCCGCTCTCCGCCCGGCAGCCCAGGAAGGCCAGCATCACGCTGGCCGCCAGCAAGGCACATCCAAGCCGAAGCGCGAAGCCGCCCGTCGCTCCACCGCCACAGCCTGAGTCGAAACGCAAGCGCGACGTGAGCATAAGCCGATCACTCAACCCCGCGGCAAAAGTCCGTAATCCTGCAACGTTTTTCGGATGCGAGCTTCCCCGGCGGCATCCAGCGGGCACAAGGGCAGGCGAAACTCCGCAGAGGCCCGCCCCAGCAGCTTCATGGCGGTCTTGATCGGAATGGGGTTGGTGGCCACGCCCAGCAGGTCCCGACACAGCGGGAAAAGTTTCCGATGCCAGGCCTGGGCCTCGGCAAGGTCGCCCCTCTCGAAGGCCGCCACCAACGCCTTCATGTCTCGCGGCACGATGTTGCCGACCACCGAGACCACGCCCCGGCCGCCGATGCTCATCAATGGCAAAGTCAAACTGTCGTCGCCGCTCAACAGCGTCAGATTGCACGAACCGATGATCTGCGAGGCCTGATCCATCGAACCGCTGGCCTCTTTGATGCCGACGACCTGGGGGATCTCGGCCAGGCGGGCAACCGTCTCCGGAAGGATGTTCGACCCCGTCCGGCCGGGAATGTTGTAAAGGATCTGAGGCATGTCCACGGCTTCAGCGAGGGCGGCGAAGTGGCGGTAGTAGCCTTCCTGCGTCGGCTTGTTGTAGTAGGGACCGACTTGAAGCGTGCCGTCAGCCCCGACCTTCTTGGCGAAGCGGGTCAGACGGATGGCCTCCTTGGTGCAATTCGAGCCAGTCCCGGCCATGACCTTGATGCGGCCCGCGGCCTGCTCGACGACGGCGGCGATGACCCGTTCATGTTCGTCGTGGTCCAGCGTGGGCGATTCGCCGGTCGTTCCCACCGGAGCCAGACAATCGGTGCCCTGCTCGACATGCCAATCCACCAGCTTCCGCAAAGCGGCGTAGTCCACTTCGCCGTCGCGGAACGGCGTCACGAGGGCCACGGTCAGTCCCGCGAACTGCTCACCCTTAGTTGCCATGACTCGACTTCCTGGCTCGAAGCTTTTGCCAACAAGCTACGAGCGGCGACTGAAAACCGCAAGAGGCGGCCAAGGATGCAGTCGCCGACACGACTGAGAGCCACGACCCCCAGCGAGCGAATCGGCTCAACGTCGGTTGTCATTTATTCCCTCATTGTCCTGCGCGCTGTCTATCGCTTGAAAAGGCAAACCGCATCTCCGATCATCCTGTTCAGACGAACCTTCTGGTTCCAGGGAAAAGTCCATGAAGATCACGCAAGTTGAAGCAATCCATCTGCGGTTGCCTGACGTCAACGAACGCTGCGACGGCAGCCAGGAAACCCTGGTGGTCAAGGTCCACACGGACGCCGGACTGGTCGGCGTGGGAGAAGTGGATTCGTCGGCGCACGTCGCCAAGGCGATCATCGAGGCTCCCGTGTCGCATCAGATCTGCCGCGGACTCGCGTTGTGCGTCGTGGGACAGGATCCCTTCGAGATCGAACGGCTGGTACACCGGATGTACGAAGGTTCGATCTTTTACGGTCGGCAGGGAGCAGCGATCCAGGCCATCAGCGGCATCGAGATCGCCCTGTGGGACATCGTTGGCAAGGCGGTCGGCCAGCCGGTCTACAAGCTGCTGGGCGGGGCGTTTCGCAAGCGGTTCCTGGCGTATGCGTCGTACCTGTTCGGCGACACGCCGGATGCGACGCAGGCCAGTGCTGTCCGGCTCCGCGATCAGGGCTTTCGGGCCGTCAAGTTCGGCTGGGGGCCGATGGGGCAGAGCGAAGCGCTGGATCTGGCCCTGGTCCGGGCGGCTCGGAAGGGGCTGGGGGAGGAAGTCGAACTAATGGTCGATGCGGGTCTGTGCTGGGACGCGGCGACAGCGATCCGGCGTGCCCGGCAGTTCGCCGAGTTCAACTTGACCTGGCTGGAAGAGCCGCTCCACCCCGACGACTGGGACGGCTACCGTCGCCTGTGCGGCAGCCATCCGCCCATGCGCATCGCCGCCGGGGAAGAGATCTGCGACCTGGGCGAATTCGACCAACTGATCGACTGCGGCATTGACGTCGTACAGGTTGATGTGACCCGAGTCGGGGGATTGTCTCGGAGCAAGCAGATCGGCTGGAACTCAGCCCGCCGTCATCGCCTGTGCGTCAATCATTCGTACAAGACCGGCATCAACATCGCCGCTTCGCTGCACTTCCTGTCTGCCTTGCCGAACACGCACTACTTTGAATACTGCGTCGAGCAAGGAGCGCTACGGCAACAATTGACGCGGCAGCGGTTTCCCGTCGTGGACGGGTTCATTTCCGTGCCGGAAGAGCCTGGCCTGGGCATCGACCTGGATGAGGAAATCGTCCGCCGTTACCGCGTGGCCTGACGCTCCCCAGCATTCGGCCCGTCGAGATTTTTCAACAAATCTTCGAGAAGGCTGCGAACTTTTTGCTTGACTGCGGCGTAGCAGGGCTGAACAATGGCGATGTCGATGGCCGTAGCATGGAAAGTGAGGAAGTGGCCGTCATCCGCGAAAAGCTCTCCCCTGGTGACTCGCATGAGTAGCTCACCTGATGGCGAAAGCGGATCTTTCGCCGCGTTTCGATCAGAGGACCCTGTGTACTCTCACATGAAGGAGGTTCGTATGCTTCGTGTCGTCGCTCTGTTGGCATTGGGCTTTGCCGTGCTGGGCATGGCCAGCCTGAGCTTTGCGGCCCCGCTGAAGGTCGGCTCGCCGATGCCGTCGTTCGCTAACCTGCAAACGACGGATGGCAAGACGATTTCCTCCGGCGATCTCCGCAAGGACATCGTGGTGATCTGCATCACCTGCAATCACTGCCCGGTGGCTGTCGCCTACGAGGACCGCATCATCAACTTCGTCAAGAAGCATGCGGGCAAAGACGGCAAGGTGGACTTCGTGGCCATCAACGTCAACAACATCGAAGCCGACCGGCTCGACGCCATGAAGAAGCGGGCCAAGGAAAAGGGCTTCAACTTCGTCTATGCCTACGATCCCAGCCAGAAGATCGCTCGTGACCTGGGCGCGACCAAGACCCCGGAATTCTTCGTCTTCCACAAGGGCAAGCTGATCTACACCGGGGCGATGGACGACGACATGCGGAATCCTAAGGTCAACTACGTTGAGAAGGCGGTCGAGGCGGCCCTGAGCGGCGCTCAGCCCCCCCCCTGCACCGATCCGGTCGGCTGCGGCATCAAGTACGAAAAGTAATCGCAACCTTGTGACAACGGAGTGCCGCTTGCGAAGCATCACCCACGGTCGGTGTTCCTGCCGTGGGTGATGCCTTTTGGCATCAAGCGGTCTCTGCTTCGTCGTTCGACGCCTTCCTTCGCGGGAAAGCGACTCCCGCATCGGACGATTAAGACCGCAATCCCGAACAACGATCGTGGAATGAAGAGGATTTCCCCGGGCCAGCTCGTGACGGTCACGGGTCGGTTGTGGGGACTTCGCACATGAGGGAGGGTTTGCCTATGCACATGGTGTTGGGGGCGGCCCTGGCGGCCGTGGTCCTGGTCTGGAGCTTTGGGACCGTCCGGGCCGAGGACAAGCTCTCAATCTCGGACGTGATGAAACAGGCCCACGGCGGCGGACAGAACAGCCTGCTCAACAAAGCCACCGGACCGAATGCCGCCAAGGAGGACAAGGAAAAGCTGCTGAGCCTGTACAAGGCCCTGGCGGAGAACGAACCACCTAAAGGCGACGCAAACAGTTGGAAGGAGAAGACCTCGAACCTGATCAAAGCCGCCGAAGCGAACCTCAAGGGCGAACAAGGAGCCGGACAGAAAGTCCGTCAGGCGGCCAACTGCATGGCTTGCCATCGGGTCCACAGGCCCAATTGATGACTAAGCTGTGCTCAGAGGAGCTTTCTGCCCCGAGTGCTGGGTTCCGGCACTCGGGGTTGTTCGTGTCAGAATGTCGCCCAGACGATTCAAAACCCGCTCCCGCACCTCGTCCAAGTCCCCTGGAACAATCGCCCCGGACGCCGCGGCGTGTCCGCCTCCGCCAAACTCCCCAGCCAAAGCGGCGACATCGACCGGACCCCGCGAACGGAAGCTGATCTTAATCCCGCCGATGGGCTGCTCCATGAACAGCAGCCCGACCTCGACGCCTTTGACTCCCAGCGTCCAGTTGACCAGGTCTTCCGAGTCCGACGGCACGGCCCCGACCGCGGGGTAATCGCTTCTGCGAATGCCGCTCCAGGCGACTCGGCCATCGTGGGCCAGCGTCAGGCGATCGAGGACGAGGCCGGAAAGTTTCATCCGACCCAACGTGCTGCGTTCAAAGAGGAGTTCGTAGAGCAGCGTCGGCTGTGCCCCGGCGGCAACCAGCTCGGAAGCCAAAGCAAAGGTGCGGGCCGTTGTGTTGCCGTGACGAAACCAGCCCGTGTCCATCGCCACGGCGGTGAAAAGAGCATTCACCGCTTCGGCGGGAAGCGGTTCCCCCAGGGCGGTGAGGAACTCATACGCCAGACGACCTGTGGCCTCAGCCGTGACATCGACGAAGCGAATGGCTCCGAGATCTTCCTGTGTCACATGATGGTCAATCACGACCTTGATCGCCGTGGTGGAGCGGAGATAGTCGGCCATGTCGCCGAGCTGGTTCCAGGTGCCAGTGTCAGCGATCAGGATCACGTCGGCATCCCGCTGGGTGTCGGCGGATCGGGCGAAAGGCGTGATTTCGCCCCGCGGGTCGAGAAAGTCGTAGCGGGCCGGATAGCTGCTGGTGGGATAGAGCAGGTGGACCTGCTTGCCGAGGTTGCGGAGCACGACGGCGATGGCCCGCAGCGCCCCGAGGCCGTCGCCGTCCGGGCGAATGTGCGTGGTCAGCACAAACCGTTGCTTCGCTGCGACAAGATCCACCAGAGGCCGCCACTCAATCGCCATTCCGACCTGCTCCCTGTAAGACCATCCCAGGCTCTGCTATAATCTCGGCAGAACTGGCGTTGCGGCAGGAAAGCTCCTGCTGCCGCCATGAAAGGTTTTTATATCGCCCCTCCTGACGCAGCCCATGCAAGCCATCCGCGACTACTTTATCGCTCCGGGAGCGATCGTGACCGGCGACGTAGTTTTGTCGGCGGGAGTCAACATCTGGTACGGCTGCGTGCTCCGCGGCGATGTCGCCCGGGTGACACTGGCTCCGCGGGTGAACATCCAAGACGGCACCATCATTCACGCCGACTACGATCAGCCGCAGATCATCGAAGAGGGTGTGGTCGTTGGTCATGCCGCCGTGCTGCACGGCATCCGGGTCGGACGGGATACGCTGGTGGGCATCGGAGCGCGGTTGCTGGCCGGTTCCGAGGTCGGAGAGGAATGCGTCATCGCCGCCGGGGCCATCGTCACCGAGGGCCGACGCATTCCGCCCCGGTCCGTGGTCATGGGCATCCCGGGCAAGGTCGTCCGCGAAGTGACGCCAGAAGAACTGGAACGGACCCGCCGCATCAACGCCCATTATCTCGAACTCGCCCAGCAGTATGCCCGCGGGGCGTTTCCGCCGCCCTGGCAACGCTGATTTGCTCGAAGTGCCTCCCGGGTGAGGACCATGACATGGCCGCCATCATCGCACCGGCATCCGTCATTGACCTGGAACTGCCTACCGGCCCGATCGGCTCCAGCGGTTCGGACCGACGCGACGACATCGACTGGAAGCATCAACGCATTGCCCAGGTCCTGGCGGAAGTGGAGTGCGACGGCCTGCTACTGCTCAACCCCACCAACTTCGCCTGGCTGACCAGCGGCGCGGTGGCCCGCTGCATCCTCGATCCCCAGGAACAACCCGCCTTGTTCTTCACCCCGACGCAGCGATGGCTGCTGTGCAGCAACAGCGAATCCCAGCGGATGTTCGACGAGGAACTCGACGGCATGGGGTTCATGCTCAAGGAATGGCCCTGGCACTGGGGGCGCGCCCAACTGCTGGCCGATCTGATCGTCAATCGCAAGGTCGCTTGCGACGAGCTGCTCCAAGGCGTGCAATTCGTCGGCGACCGGCTGCGGATGATGCGTCGGGTGCTGACCCCATACGAACAGGCCTGCGCCCGGCAGGTGGGGCAGATCGTGGCTCATGCTCTGGAAGCCACCTGCCGTTCGGCCCTGCCCGGCGACACGGAACGGGAACTGGCCGGTCAGATCGCTCATCGGCTTTATCGTCGGGGAGCGTCCCCGGCCATGATCTCCGTCGCTGCCGACGGCCGCTTGCGGGACTACCGCCGCCACGGCTTCACCTCCGCTTCCGTGGAGAAATACGCAGTCCTGACCTGCACGGCCCGCAAGTACGGGCTGTATGTGACGGCCTCGCGGACCTTCTGCTTCGGGCCGGCGGACGAGACACTGCGGAAGGAATACCTGACGGCGTGCAAGGTGGCCGCCACCTTCATCGCCAACACCTGGCCCGACGCCGCCATCAAGGAGATGTTCAACGCCGCCAAACGAACGTATCTGCTGACCGGCTTCGAGCACGAATGGCGGGCTTGTCCGCAGGGCTGGATCGGCGGACGCGCTCCGGTCGAACTGCCGCTGTTGCCGGACTCTCCTGCTCTGCTGCAAACCGGGTGGCTGGCGACCTGGTCGCCGACCGTCGGCGGGACGGCTTGCGTGGATTCGTTTCTGGTTCTGGAGACGGGCGCGGAACGGCTTACCCCGACCGAGCAATGGCCGCTGGTCAGCCTGCGCATTTCGGGCATGGAAGTCGTCACGCCCAATCTCTTGGAACGCCCCTGGCCTCAAACCCCGTCCCAGTCGTGAGCAACCCGCCCATGCGCTTCTGCCTTTTTGACATTGACGGCACCTTGCTGCGGAGCGGCGGCGCGGGCAAGGCGGCGATGGAAGCGTCGCTGGTCGAGGAGTTCGGCCTGCCGCGCGTCCGCGTCCAGATACCCTTCAGCGGACGGACCGATCGGGCCATCAGCCGGGATCTCCTCTCGCTTCACGGCATCGAGCCGCGCGACGAACACATCGCCCGGCTGCTGCGTGGCTATCTGCACCGTCTGCCGTTCTGCCTCCGAAAGTACAACGGCACCGTGCTGCCCGGCGTATGCGAATTATTGGATGCGCTGGAAAGCCAGGAAGAGATCGGCATCGGTCTGTTGACTGGCAACATCCGCGAGGGAGCACGCCTGAAGCTGGAACACTTCGCCATCTTCGACTACTTCTCCTTCGGGGCCTTCGGAGACGAGCACCTCGACCGGGATGACGTTGCCCGTTCTGCCTGGCAGGAAGTGGTCCGACGCGCCCCGCGCTGTCGGCCCGAAGATGTCTGGATCATCGGGGATACGCCTTTGGATGTCCGCTGCGCTCGGGCCATCGGGGCGCGGGTCGTGGCCGTCGGCACCGGCTGGCACTCCGCCGAGGAACTGCGGGACAGCCAGCCGGATCTCCTCTTGCCCAATCTGGCCGATGTTGATTGTTTGTTGCAGTGCATTCTTCGTCCTTGATGCCGTGGCAGTGATTCAGGTCCTTCGATGTCGAGCCGAAAGTACACGCTGGCGTCATTTACCACTTCCAACCGTGGGCTGCCCTACCGGCCCAAGTCGCACCTGCGAGAACTGGGCGTTGGTCGTCGCCATCCGGCGGCGTTGATCTCCGGGGAGGCGTCGGCGATGTCGCTCGGCGTCGGTCCTCTGGTGCGGGACCAGCGGCTGGCCCGGGTGGAAGCGGTGCTTCTGGCTGCCGACGAGCCGTTGCCGCCACGCCGCATCGCTCAGGCCGCGGGACTGAGCGATGCCGCCGAGGCTCGGCGTCTGGTGCATCGGCTGCGACAGCTTTACGAACAGGACGGCACCGCCTTCCAGGTCGAAGAGATTGCCGGCGGATACCAGTTGCTCACCCGACCGGAGTTTCATCCGTGGCTGCGGAGTCTGCGGCAGAATCAGGAAGAACTGCGGTTGTCGGCCCCGGCTCGGGAAACGCTGGCCATCATCGCTTACCGCCAGCCGATCATGCGGGCCGACATCGAAGCCATTCGCGGCGTGCAGTGCGGGGAGATTCTGCGGGTGCTCATGGAAAAAGGGCTGATTCGCATCGCAGGTCGCCATCCATCGCTGGGTCGGCCCGTGCTCTACGGTACGACGCGGAAGTTTCTCCAGGTTTTCGGCCTGCAAGACCTCAAGGATCTGACCGGGCTGGCGGACCAGCCTTTGCCAGAAGCCCCCCCGCGTCCTACTGGTAGCTAGTTCTTGGTGGTGGGCATCGAACGGCGAACGTCCGCAGGCTGGGACGAGTCGCCAGGGGATTTCCAGGCGAGCAGCAGTTTGCGCTTGAAGAACTTCTCGAACAGTTTGCCCTTCTGCCGACCACCCCAGAGGTCCACATCCGGAAGCTGATCGGCAGTGACCAGCACAAGCAACTGGCGGTCCCGCAGTTCGCAGTGCAACTGGGTGATGCGCTGCATGTGCGTGCGGTCCAGTCCGTCGGCCAGCCGCAGCAGGGCACTGAGGCGACGCACGGTTTGCTGCTCTTCTTCCGTGAGTTTGGCGAAGTTGGCGTGCTTGCGTTTGGGAGCGCCTTTGCGGTGGTAGCGGGCGATGTTGGCGACCACCTCCCGTTGCCGCGGCGACAGGCCGTGGAAATTGCCGTGCATGATGAGATGGTAGCTGTGCAGATGATGCTTCTCGTAGTTGATGAGATATCCGACCTCGTGAAGCAACGCCGCCGCTTCCAGCAGCAGGCGCTCGGATTCAGGAAGGCCGAGCGGTTCCCGAAGCTGATCGAACAGCTGCAAGGCCAGCCGGGCGACATGCTGCGAGTGGCGATGCTCCGGACCGCAGGCCGCCGCGAACTGCTGAACGCTGGCCAGGGGGTCGGCTTTCTCGTCGGTCCGCAATTTCTTGCCGAACACCTGCCCGATCATGCGCAACAGGAGGCCGTCCCGGATGCCGCGATCATGGATCACCAGGCGATTGACCCGGAGATACTTCAGCAGGCGCTCGATGACGATCAGTCCGGCCACGATGATGTCGGCCCGGTCGGCATTGAGTCCGGGAACGGAGCGGCGGGCGCGGAGCGGCATGCGGCGGAGGTTGTCGAGAATGTGCCGGACTTCGCTGCGGGACAACTCATGACCCCCGACGCTGGTGTACGATTCGCCCCGCATCTTCAGCGACATGTTGGCCAGGGCGGTGAACGTGCCTCCCGCGCCGATCATCATCTGCGGCGTGAAATCCGGCTTGCCGACAATCTCCCGGAACCGGGCCCGCACTTCCCGTTTCAGTTGCTTGATTTCCTCGTCGGTGGGCGGGTCGCTGGGCAGAAACCGTTCGGTCAGCCGCACTGAGCCGATGGGCAGTGAGAAGACGTCCTCGACGATGCCCTTAGCGGCCAGGATCACCTCGGCACTGCCTCCGCCCAGGTCCACCACCGCCGTGTTCTGGCTGCTCAGGTCGAAGTGCCGGGCGACGCTGCGGAAGGACAGCATTCCTTCCTCTTCGGTGGAAATGATCTCGATGTTCAGGCCGAGCCGATCCCGGACCATGCGGACGAATTTGCGGCGGTTGGCGGCTTCCCGGACGGCGCTGGTGGCAATGAGTTCGAGCCTGTCCACGGCATAGCCTTCGGCGATGGTCTTCATGCGGCTCAAGGTCTGGAGCGCCCGGGCCATCGCTTCCTCGCTGAGCCGGCCCGTCTGGGCCAGGCCCTGAGCGAGGCGGGTCGTTTCCTTTTCGTCGTCGAGGATACGGTAAGTGCCGTCTGCGGATGCCTCGGCAATCATCAGGCGGATTGAGTTGCTGCCGATGTCAATGGCTGCCAGTCGTTTGGCCGAGCTCTGCCCGTTCCCGTGCGTCATGAATCCTCCCAGCCTGCGAATGCCTCACCGCTTGGATGCGCGATTATTGCGTCGGCCCGGAGCCAATGTACTTTCGCAGCCAGTCGAAGACCTCCCTGTGCCAGACAAGCGAATTGGGCGCCTTCAAAATCCAGTGGTTTTCGTCCGGAAAATATACGAACCGCGTGGGCACGCCCTTTTGCCGCAGCGTGTTGTAGTATTCCATGCCCTGCGTCACCGGCACGCGATAATCCTTCTCGCCGTGAAGCACCAGCGTCGGCGTCTTGAAATTGGCAGCGAGCCGCTGGGCGTTCTGCCGGTCGATCTTCTCCAGGTCGCCGCCCCACGGCTTGGCCCCCAAGGCCCGCTCCCGACCCCGGATCAAGTCGCTGGCCATCATGCTGTGCCAGTTGTAAACTCCGGCATGGCAGACCATCGCCTTGAAGCGGTCGGTGTGCCCGTTCAACCACGCCATCATGTAGCCGCCGTAGCTGGCCCCAGCCGTGGCGATGCGGTTGCGGTCGATCCACGGCTGCTGCTCGAACCAGTCCGTCGCTTTGAGGATGTCGATCATCGGCTTGGTGCCCAGGTCGCCGGTGATCGAGTCGGTGAAATCCTGACCGAAGCCCGAAGAACCGTGGAAATTGACGATGCCGATGACCCAGCCCTGGGCCGCCCACAACTGCGGGTTCCAGCGGTAGCTGAAGTCGCTGTAGATGCCGTTGTGCGGTCCGCCGTGGACAATCTGGACCAGCGGCCATTTCTTGCTCGGGTCGAAGTCCGGCGGATACACGATCCACATCTGCACCGGGCGGTCGTCCGCACCGGCAATGACGACGCTCTCTACCTTGCCCAGCTTCCAGCTTCCCACGAGCTTGTCGTTGAAATGGTCGATCTGGATCGGCTTGCGGTCTTCGAACCGCCCAGCGAACACGGTGGCGGGCAGATCGAAGCTGGTGCGCAACGACACGGCCACGTCGGCCTTGGCGGCGAAGTCCACTGAGCGCTCGCTGATGCCGGCGTAATGCGGCTTGATTCCCGGCGGATCGACAGTTGCAAGAAACAGATTGATGAAGCCCTGATCCTCGACCTCGACGGCCAGTCGGCGGCTGTCGGGCAGCCAGCGGGGATTGCCACAGGAGCGGTCAAGGTCTTTGGTAATCTCCGAGGTCCGGCCGGACTGCCG
The DNA here is from genome assembly GCA_937944855.1 of uncultured Planctomycetota bacterium. Classification (GTDB taxonomy): domain Bacteria; phylum Planctomycetota; class Planctomycetia; order Gemmatales; family HRBIN36; genus JANWWR01. The sequence goes on along the minus strand of CALFAY010000009.1, from coordinate 25,870 downwards.
GTCCAGAACCATCAGCCGACTGCGATCGGCGTAGAAGAACTTGATCGTCTGTCTCAAAAAGGCCAGATACTTGCCATCGGGACTGTACACCGGGCTGGAGTCATTGGCCGGATTGTCTTCCGTCAAATTGCGGATTTTACCGGTCTGCATGTCCAGGGCGTAGATGTCATAGTTGGCATCCAGGCCGATTTCCTTGACCGAGTCGGCGACGAAGGCCAGTTCCTTGCCATCCGGGCTGGGATCGTAGTCGTTAGCGGACGGCTCATAGGGCGGCAGGGTCAGGCCGGTGCCGTGCAGCAAATTGCGATGCTTGCCGGTCGTCACGTCCACGGCGAAGACCAGCGGCCGTTTGCCGTCTGCGATCCACTTGTCCCAGTAGCGATACGTGGCGTCGTCAATGATGAACGCCTTGCTCTTGCTTTCCTTCGATTCCTTCTCTTTCTTGACGTGGCTTTCGTCGTCGGCGTCGGGCCAGGTCCAGGCGATGCAGAAGATGGTCCTGGAATCGGCCGACCACTTCAAATGGGCCGGAGCCATCGGCATCCTGGTCAGCCGCCGGGCCTCGCCGCCGTCCGGAGCGATGAGGTAGATCTGCGGCACCTCGTCGCCGTCCCGCTTGGACACGAAGGCGATGTGCCGACCATCCGGCGACCACTTCGGCCCGGAGTTCTTGCCCCGGAAGGTGGTCAACTGGATTTGTCGGCTGCCGCCGGTGGCCAGCAACCAGACGTCGGAGGTGTGGTCGTCGGAGTCGAGCGTGTAGCTGGAGACCTCGACGGCTGCCCACTTCCCGTCCGGCGATACTGAGGGAGCACCCACCCGCTTGACGGCCCACAGATCTTCGACGGTCATCAACCGCCTGGCTTCCTCCGCTGAAGCCGCCGAGACGCTGACGATCAACAACGCCACAAGCACCGTCCGCCCCGATCGCGTCCAAACCATAGCGACTCCCCCCGACAAGTGGGCCTGTCCAAGTGTACCATGCGGACATTCTATGTCGGGGTCAGGAGCATTTGTTCAAAATGCCTGAAGGACAGGGGCTAATGCCGTCAGTGCCCGATGTACTTGGCGTACAGGGTACGGGCCTTCTCGACGTCGTTGGTGCCCTTGATGATCGCCCGGCCGTCCGGGAAGACGGTGAACTCATGACCGTCCGCGGTGAAGCGGAGCATGAAGCGGTTGAACGTGACGGGACCGAGACCCTCCAGATTGCGGCTGAGTTGCTCGAAGTCGAGCCGCTCGGAAAGGCGGTGTGCAACCTGAACTGCGTTGCGGCCGCACAGCGTCGTCGTGTGCGATCCCATTTTGCCCTCGAGCCAGTCGAACTGTCTCCGCTTGCAGCAGGGACAATCCAACTGGTCTTTCAGCTTGGCGATTTTAAAGCTTTTGTGAATGTTCTCCCAGACATCAATGAAGATCAGATTGCGGTTGATCAGGTGGGTTTGCCCGGTGAGGATCTTGAACGCTTCCACGGCCTGATAGCTGGCGACCATGCTGATGGCCGGGCCAAGCACCCCGGCCGTCTCGCAAGTGGGAGCCATTCCCGGCGGCGGACTGGACTCGATGACGCACCGCAGACACGGCGTCTCCCCCGGTAGGATGGTCATGGTCTGCCCGTGACTGCCGATGCAGCCGCCGTACACCCACGGCTTGCCGAGTTTGATCGCGGCGTCGTTGATGAGGTAGCGGACTTCGAAATTGTCCGTGCCGTCAAGGATCAGGTCGGCGTCGCTGACTAGTTCCAGGATATTGGTGTGGTCGATGTCCGTGACCACAGGTTCGATCTCGACAGCCGAATTGATCTTTCGGAGTTTGCGAGCGGCGGCCTCGGCCTTGGGCAGGTTGTCGGCCACGTCCTGCTCGTCGAAGAGCACCTGCCGCTGGAGATTGTGAATCTCGATGAAATCGCGGTCCACGATGCGGACCCGGCCCACGCCAGCCCGAACCAGGTGGTTCGCCAGCACCGTACCCAAGGCTCCCACGCCGCACAGCGTCACCTTGCTTGCCAGCAGCTTCCGCTGGCCATCTTCCCCGATGCCGGCAAACTTGATCTGGCGGCTGTAGCGCTCCAGCGAAGGCGTCTCGGAGTCGGAGGTGGTCATGCTAGCAACCTCATCCACCGGCTACGGCCGGGATGATGCTGATGGTGTCGCCGTCCTTGACCGCCGTTTGCAGGTTGTCCAGATAGCGGATGTCTTCCTCGTTTAGATACACGTTGACGAACCGCCGCAGATTCGGGCCATCGAACAGCCGCTGGGTGATGCCGGGATACTGTCGGCCCAAGTCGTCGAGGACTTCCTGGACCGTCGCGCCGCGGGCTTCGACCGTGTCCTTGCCTTCGGTGTGTTGTCGCAACGGGGTGGGAATCTGGATCACAATGGCCATCTGCTTTACCCTCGTGGGAAAAGACGGGCTTCGTGCAGGAACGCCAGTACCAGCACCGACACGGCCCAGAAGGTGACGACGAAGCTGGTGGCGTCGGCGGCCACGATCCACAGCGGCCGGTTCATCCCAAGGCTGGAGAACACCCCGCCAACCCGCCGCCACTGCACATGGAGGATCAGGCCCAGCAGCAACAGGTACGGCTCCAGCACGAGACGCAGGGCCGCATTGGCCGGGGCCACCAGCACCGCAACGCAGGTCTGCGCTGCCGCATACACCACCACCACGGGAACGCTGAACGCGGCCAACAGGTACGTTTGCCGCAAGAGGGTACTCTGATCGGTCATGGCGTCTCAACCCAATCCTGACGGGCGATTTCCTATCATATGACTAGACGCCTGCCGCTTGCAGTTCCTCTGCGGCTTGTCGGACCAGGACCGCGTCGTCCCCCACGAGCGGATCGAATTCCTCCAGGCTCGGATTGATGATCGCGGGAGCTTCGAGCAGATGCGCGATGGCATCCTGGGTCTTGAGGCCGTTGCCGGTGATGCACAAAACCACCTCGTCAGCGCGTCCGATACGGCCCTGTTCGATGAGTTTGATGGCGGCAGCCAGGGTCACACCACCGGCGGTCTCGGCGAAGATGCCCGTGGTGCGGGCCAGCAGCGTCATGGCCTCGGCGATTTCGCCGTCCGTCGCCTCCTCGCCCCAGCCGCCCGAATCCCGGATGACCTTGGCCGCGAAGTAGCCGTCCGCCGGGTCGCCGATGGCCAGCGATTTGGCAATGGTGTTCGGCTTCTTGACTGGACGATGCGTCTCCCAGCCGTTCTTGATGGCCGTGACAATCGGTGAACAACCAGCTGCCTGGGCGCCGTGGATTTTCCACGGCGTCGCTTCGACCAACTCCAGCAGAGTAAGTTCCTGAAATGCCTTGGCGATCTTGCCGATCAGACTGCCCCCGGCCATCGGACACACGACGTGCTGCGGGAGCCGCCAGCCCAGTTGTTCCGCGATTTCATAGCCCATCGTTTTGGAGCCTTCGGCGTAGAACGGCCGGAGATTGATGTTGACGAAGCCCCAACCGTACTTGAAGGCGATCTGGGTGCAGAGGCGGTTGACCTGATCGTAGGTGCCCCGCACGCCGACCAGCCGTGCTCCGTACACGCTGGTGCCCAGAATCTTGGCCCGCTCCAGATCAGCCGGGACGAGGATATACGCAGCCAGCCCCGCCGCTGCCGCATTGGCGGCGACGCTGTTGGCCAGGTTGCCTGTCGAGGCGCAGCCCACCGTGCGGAAGCCGAATTCCCGGGCCTTGCTCAAAGCCACGGACACGACCCGATCCTTAAACGACAGCGTGGGGAAGTTGACGGCATCGTTCTTGATCCACACCGACCGCACGCCCAATTCTCGAGCCAGGCGCGGAGCCGGGACCAACGGCGTGCCGCCGACCTGAAGCCCGACGGTCGGCTCGCCGTCCAGCGGCAGCAGTTCGCGGTACTTCCACATGGTCTTGGGTCGCGAGGCCAGTTGCTCTCGTGAAATCAAGGCCCGAATCGCGTCGTAATCATAGTCCACCTCCAGCGGGCCGAAGTCTTCCGTGCAGAAGTTCAAGGCCTGGACCGGATACGACTTGCCGCACAAACGGCACTTCAAACCGCGCACTGCACTGCTCGTCACAAACCGCTCCCTTCACTCAATCAGGTGGCATCCGAACAGGCAGAATCCAGAGGGGATGCGAGAGCGAAGCGCAACGATGGGATCGCCTGGCATCTTATCTCTCCCGGCAAGCCGGGCGGGAGTTAGCACCTGTCGTCAGCCGGGCGGCCGACCGGTTGCTGTGGCTTCATCGGGCCCGTCCCTCAGCCACTCTGGATAAGACCAGTTCAGCTTGTCAAAGTCGCCCGCGGCGACTATGGGTGCGATTGTAGAATGCGATCTGGAGTCAGGCAACGGCAGCGGCGTAAAATTCTGCTGGACGACCGCCGACTCGATTCTGGTAAAGATCGTTCGCTCGGGAAACGACCGGTTGAATCGGGGTTTCCGATGGCGTGATCTGACCATAAGAAAAGCATCAAGTCCCAACCCTCCGCAGACGGCGGGGTGGTGGGGTGGCCCCGTCGTCTAGAGGCCTAGGACACGGCCCTTTCAAGGCCGCGACACGGGTTCGAATCCCGTCGGGGTCATTCCTGCCTTCATAAGCGAACTTGAGACAACGCAACTGTCGCGTTTTTATGGCACTTCCGTCGGACAGTCTGTTCCAACGTTCACTTCGTTTCCGCTTGTTTTCGCTGGGTACTGTGCCGCTTTTTGTGCCGCGCCCGTCGCAGCAGAACTGTCGTCGGGGGTGACAGTTAGGTAGTGCCGACCGGCAACGGCGACGGTGTGTCCGGTCGCACGAACTCCTACTCTTAGGACAGAGCCTTCACCTAGCGGGTCTATACATACAGCCTCGTCGGCGGCAGCCAGCTCATGGACCACTACAAACTTCGCTGGCAATTCCTCATAATGGCGTCGGAGGAGGTCGCAAGTGGCCGGATCCTTCGCCATGCCTGGGAGGAGATCGCACCATTCCTTTTCGGCACCCGGGACGTTCCGAACAATTCCAGCAAGCCGCTTTTTCCCAGATGCATGGGAGCCACCTCGTCAATTGAGCGCATGGCGGAATCATACGGCAAAAACGGCTCCGGCGCATGGCCCGCTTGCTGAAAACCAGCCGCTGAGGATCGAGGTCGACTTTCTGCACCCCGCCTACGGCGACGAGGACCTCGTCGCCACCGAGAGTGTCAAGTATCTCCGCAGCTTGCTGGCATGAGCCACGCCTGAACGGTTGCGTTCGTGATCTTGAGCCGAGATAATCAAGCTAGTCCCTTTCACCCCGTTTCGGGAGAAGCCCCATGTCCGAGCCTGTCACCGGTTCGTACGTGCCCAATCAGGAAAACAACCCCAGCACTGGCGAGTTCCGCAGCCTGGCCTCGACCAGCGACGCCAAAACCGTCCCGCAGACCGACGTTGCTCAGCCCGCGGCGACGCTGGTCGGCGGGCGGTTCACCATCGTCAAGGAGCACGCCCAGGGCGGCCTTGGCAAGGTCAGCCCGGCCCGCGACGAAAAGCTGAAACGCCCCGTCGCCCTGAAGGAGATCCGCCCCACCGCCGCGGCTCCGAGGAACTCAAGCAACGCTTCCTCACCGAGGCGGAGATCACCAGCCAGTTGCAGCACCCCGGCATCGTGCCCGTTTATGCCCTGGAAGGAGGGGCGGACGGCCAGCCGTATTACGCCATGCGCTTCGTCGAGGGCCAGACGCTCGCCGAGGCGATTCGGCGGTTCCATAAGAGATCAACCGCAGAGGCCGCGGAGAAACGCGGAGGACAGAAAACGGCTCGATCTTCTCTGCGTCCCTCCGCGCTCTCCGCGGTTGATTTCTCTTCTCTGGAGTTTCGGAATCTCCTGCAACGCTTCATCAGCGTTTGCAACACCATCGCCTACGCCCACAGCAAGGGGGTGCTGCACCGCGACCTCAAACCCGCGAACATCATGCTCGGCGACTACGGGGAGACGTTGGTGCTCGACTGGGGACTGGCGAAACGACTGGCTTCCCCGAGCGGGGGACGTGAGTCCCCCGTGGCGGATCGACAGGCGTCGGATGCTCCCCATGCAGGCGCGGAGGGTCACACCCAGCTAGGCCAGGCCCTCGGCACGCCGCAGTACATGAGCCCTGAGCAGGCCGTGGGCAATCTGGTTGCGCTCGGCCCGGCGACGGACATCTACGTCCTGGGGGCATCCTGTTCAGCATCCTCACCAACCGCCCGCCGGTGGAGGGCGACGACCTCGGGGAGAAATTGCGCAAGGTCCAGCGAGGTGAGATCGACTGGCCCCGTGGGGCACGTTTCAAACGTGCCCCACAAGCCCTTATCGCCATTTGCCGCAAGGCGATGGCCCTCCAGCCCCAGGACCGCTACGCATCGGCCCTGGATGTTGCCCGCGAGGTGGAGCATTGGCTGGCCGACGAGCCGGTCAGCGCCTACCCCGAGCCCTGGCCCGTCAGGGCCGGGAGATGGCTGCGGAAGCACCGCACGCTGACGACCAGCGCCGCCGCGGTGGTGCTGGTGTCGCTCGTCGCCACGCTGGCGGGGCTGGTGATCGTGACGGGTCTGAACCGCCGACTCGACGCGGCCAATGCGGACCTCGGCGTCGCACTGGAGAAGGAACACGCCGCCCGCACCCTGGCCGAGGACCGCAAGAAGGAGGCCGACGAGAACTTCAAGGAAGCCCTTGACGCCGTCAAGGCCCAGGTGTTTGACATCGACAGGGAACCGAAGAACCGCTCCGGCACGCGCGACCTGCGCGAGAAACTTCAGAAGAGCGCCACCGAACGGCTGAAGAAGCTAGTGGAGCGCGCCAGCCAGCGCGCCGCCGTCGACCGCACCGCCTTCTGGGCTCACGTCCACCTCGGCGACGTGTACTTCCGCGTCGACCTCCGCCCCTCCCTGGCGAAGGAGCAGTACTTGAGGGCGGAAGCTATTGCCAAACAACTCACCGCCACCGACCCGTCGAACACAGAGGCGCAGACAGACCTCATGATCAGTCACCGCAGGCTATGGACACTCGCCATACACAACGGCCAATATCGACTGGCCCTTGGATACCTCCGCGATTGCCGCGCGATCGCCTCACGACTTGAGGCTGGAGGTAAACTGCACGGGCAGTTCAAAGGCGCCGTCGAGCTGGTGGACGCGGAAATCGCCGCCTGTGAGCTGTTGATGAAGCTGTCCCCTGGGTTGATCGACGACCCGGCCTGGTCGATCCTGTGGGGCTGGCCGAGATTCTAACCGCAGGGAACGCCGAGAAGCGCGGAGAAATACCATGAAACTCAACGCGCCCACCCGCTCAATCATGGGCGCAGCAATCAAGGTCCACCAGACCCTGGGGCCGGGGTTGCTGTCATCAAGCATTCTGTCGGGGCGTTTCGACATTCCGCCAACCGGCGGCCAAGCCTAGCGCTACCGCATTGACGCGGGGCAGGATGTCACCGTGGTGCTCAACAGACCACCTCTCGATCTGCGCCCTCCCCCACCGCGCACCGCCAATGCTGCCCACCAATACGGGACAATAATTAGCCGGACCGGCGAACTCGATCGAACGGGCCAGCGCGACCGGGAAAGAGGCTGAGGCGTCCAGGATATGAACGGCCGCACGTAGGACATCGGGGGCGAAGCCACTCGGAGAAAGCTTCTTCGGAGCAGAGACTTCGAGGGCCGAGCGAATCTCTGCACACCGACCCTGTGCGGCCTGGCGGAGAGCAACCGGCCAAGGGGTGCCGCGCATCAGCGCACGACAAAGACAGACCACGGCGGCAGCCGCTTCTCCCGCGAGGGGATGCCGATGGGTTAGCTCCGCTTCCTTGATTGCGGCGTCGGCCAGTGCGGAATCTGCGATTGCCGCGCACATAGCCAGGGGGGCGCTGCGATGTGCGGGGTTGCAGCCGGCGGTCATTCCGCCCATCGCTTCATTGACGCGCATCGCAGCCTGCTCGAAGGGAACTCCCAAGGCCACCAGCGACAGCACTCGAGCGGCTGTAGGTCCGGTATCGAACCCATCGTTGCGCCACCAATCCACATAGCGGCGACCTATATCGGTGAGTTCCAGGCCGCCCCGTTCGCAAAGACTCTCAGCCACGAGCAGGGCCATCCGCAGCGGCCCACCGATCCGATCCCCTGATGCCAGGCCGAGGAGGATGCCGATCACCCGGTCCACGAGATCTACACTCATGTCGTCTTTCGCCTCCCTGGCGCGCAATGCAGCTGCTATTAAGGCTGAGAATGCTATAAATCATCCTTTCTTGCCCAGAGCCTAGCAACGCATGGACAGTGCGCACAACAACTCGTGCTGGCATTTCGCGCAAAGCGAAACGACTTTGATCACAGGAATGGCCGAGAATAAGGCGACGGAAGATTACATGGGCGATGCACCCGGTGGCCTTTTTGTATGCTGTCTTCGCATTAGAACCGTACGCAGGGCCGCCGTCAAGCGCCTGCATGATTTGTTCCGGCAGCCTACAGGGGCATAGGCCGTTGGGAAATGACCGAAGGTTTTCAACTAGCCGTGGAAGTCGTAAGAAGGCTCTTGGGCAGCCAGAGCGCCGCGTGGCGGAAAAAGTCGCCGGGATGCTGACATCGCTACATACGAAACGGTGGGAAGATGGTTCTGAGCGGGAATCTCAGAAGGAAACTGTCGTGGAGCGAGGGCGACGGGACTCGAACCCGCAACCACCGGATCGACAGTCCGGTACTCTAACCAATTGAGCTACGCCCCCGGATTCTCTTTTCAATATACGACTTGGACACCGACCCAGCAAGGGCCTGAGCCGGTCTGCGATCCGCGTCGGCTTTACTTGCCCTCAGCGGCAGGTTCGCAGCCAGGTTTCGGCCCGCTCCAACAGGGCGGTCATGGCCGCTTCGTCGGTCGCCGCTTCGACCTCGATATGGTGCTGAGCTTCGCTCCGGGTCGGGTGCGGCAGGACGCAGACGAACCGCCAACCCTGCTCCGCACGTTCCAGGCGGTAATGCAATGCTCCCCACCGTTCGAGGCGTTCGCGTGTGGTGGCCCAGTCGGCTTTCGCTGCTCTTTCCTTAGAAGGCGGCAACTCGGCAGAGGATGCGTCGTCGCCCAGCAGTCCCAATTCTTCCGGGCTGGGCAGACGCAACCTGGTCGGCAGGATCGGCACTTCGGCAGGCCGGGCAGCGGCGACTTCAGGTTCCTGGCCCCGGACGACAGAGCGCTCTGATGGTCGGTTCTCGCTGCCAGCGGGTGCCGTCCGAGCCGATGGCAGACCATCGCGGCTGGCCACGGCGGGCAGAGCATGGGCCGGGGTACGGTTTTTCAGCATCTCTGGCATCGGCGGCAGGTAGCGGGAGTTATTAGCGGAACGAACGGGCTGGGTGAGCCGAGGAGTCGGTTGCATCCGCGGCTGCGGGGGAAAGTTTGGCTGCGGCACGAACACCGGCCCGCAGGACGGACACCGGCTGCCGCAGGCCCCGCCGGGACACTGGGCGTATGTCTCCGTCAAGGCACTTCCCAGCAAAACCAGTCCAAAAGCCGCACAGAGGTTGATGCCCCGAGGGGAAAAAAACGACACGGGCATGATGGGTCTCCTGATCCGGACCGGCTGATTGAGACGGCAGCATCGGTCCTGCCTCCTCCTGAAGCGTTGGGCAAGGCAAGCCTAACACTCAACCTGCCAGACGAGAGGGCGTTGCGGGGCAATCTGCGGGAAACCCGCCACGACGAGGACGACAGAACTGCTGTCGGCCGTGCCTCCTGCCGGCTGAGCAGACTTACGCGAATCGGCATGGTCCGAGGTAGCCTTCCCTGGCACCTCGGGCCAGCCCTTGCCGATCGGCTGGGGTGGTATAACAGACCCCGGCGAGGGAAAAAAGCCCAATCTGCGCCTTGCGAACGGGATTGGGTCTGGCTAGCTTTTGTGCATCGGGACATTCTTCCAACTCTGCCGGAGTTGCCGACCATGCCGCTGCGCTTTGTGACCGAAAAAGAAATGGTGGTGCAACATCTGCCCTGGGGGCCGCATGACTGGCTGTGCCGACCCGACATCGTCGAGGCGGAGAAACTCCTTCTCGTCCGGGTCCATTTTCCGCCGGGCAAGGCCCATGCTTTCCACCGCCACCCGGAGATGGAGGAAATCATCTATGTGCTGGAAGGCACCGCCGAACAATGGGTGGATCGGGAAAAGAAGATCCTCACCGCCGGGCAGATGGCCCACATCCCGATGAACATGGTGCATGGGACCTACAACATCGGCAACGAGACGCTGCGCATCCTGGCCATCCTGTCGCCGGCCAAAATCCAGGGACCGGCCCTGATCGATATGAGCCAGGAAGAGCCGTGGAAGTCGCTTCGCGGAACGTGACCTCGCCGCACGACAGCTCTGGAGAACCACTGCATCGGCCACCCAGCCGAATCCTGGCCATCCTTCGCCAGCGCTGCCCCCGCTGTGGTCAGGGGCCAATCTTCCGCGGCCCGTTGACCATGAACCACTTTTGCCTCGAATGCGGCTACCGCTTCGTCCGGGAACCCGGATTTTTCCTGGGAGCCATGTATTTCAGCTATGCCCTGGGCAGCGTGGTGCTGGCGGTGATTACGGTCATCTTGGCGCTATGGATTCTGCCTGACTGGCCGTTGTGGATGGTCCTGATTCCTGCGTCGCTTTGCATGCTTCCGTTGGTTCCCGCAATCTTTCGCTACTCGCGGGTGTTATGGTTTCATTTCGAGCAGTGGATCGCGCCCCAGTAGGGGCCAGCCCAAGCAGTTGAAAAACGTGGTTGATGAAGGATAGCATCCCAGCCAAGAGGCCGCCCTCGGGAACTACCGTCCACAAACCTCGAATTCTCTTTCCCCAGGCTGTCTTCGCAAGGAGGACGGGGGTATCGCCCAGTCGAATAACGACGCCGGCATGACGCCGCTGAAGTCCTAAGATGCCAGTCCTTTCCACACAGGCAGCGACCACACTATTGGAAGGCGAGCGGATTCCCCACATGCGTTTGACGCCACGGAAGTCTGCGTGCTGTCTTCGCAGCCACTGCGCCCCTTTGGGGAGAGACGAAGCCTCCGAGGACCAACCGTTCAGCATTTCCCGCAGCGGTCGCAACTCGCTGTCGCCGTTGAGAAACGGCCGGGAGATCGTCAGACCGGTCAAGCGGCAGACATCCAGTTCGTCTTTTAACACCGGACCGTCCAGCCAATGACAATACCCGATCTCGTCCTGGAGGCCGATACGCCGACTTAAAACGGAGCAGACTGCGAATCTGTTCAAAACCGTGCGGCCGGACAGAGCACTGACCGCCAGCAAGCGGTTGTCCACCCGCTTTCCGGTGACTTGACAAATGCCCGTCTCGGAAGCCAGCAACAACGCTCCGGTTTCTTCGCAACGGACAGTCTCACGGGGCAGAGCCGGGAGACCGCTCCGCGCCGAGCGTTGCAGCAGATCCTTGTCGCACCACTGGCCCGAGACGGCCGAACGGCCGACTTCGTCCCGAAGCAAGAGCCGACCGGTCACGGCGCGGGGCACGACTTCGTCCGCCAGCCCTTTCCTTCCCGATTTCCCCGATTTGCGGAGCAGATCAGCCCGAACCTGCTTTCCTGAAAGATCGGACCTGTCCACTTCGGAAGGTGCAAGCCAATCCCCCGTGACGTCGCAACGGACCATCTCTAATTGATGACCGACCTTGCCCGACACGGCTGACACACGTTTTTGATCGCTTCGAAACAGCCGCCCGGACAGGTCGCTGCGAACGAGTTCGTCCTTTAACACCGCGTCCCCCGTGATTTCGCACTGGCCAACCTCTTCCGGCAAACCGAGCCGACCACTCACCGGGGAACGCCAAAGTAATTCCAGGAGAGCTACTTTACCCGAAAGCGACGATTTGCCTAATTCCGAGGTCAGCACCGTTTTGCCCGTAACCTCACAGACGCCTAGATGCTCCGGCAAGGCTTTCTTGTCGCTGACGGCCGACTTGGCCAGAAAATGGCGCAATACCGTTTTGCCCGAAACCGCGCACCGTCTCAGGGCAGCCTTGGGCACAGTGCGGCCGGTCCGTTCGCAGACGCCCTCTTCCACCGGCTCCAGAATCTGACCAGTCGCCGGCTCCACCTGCAAGGCGGTCTCATAGACACAATTATCGATGCTGAAGGTGATGTGCAATTGTCCGCGCGAGTATAAGCACCCATTCATACCCACGCGTTCGCCAGTCACCGAGGGCCGAAAGTCGTTGATGATCCGCCGCTGTTGTCGTGCATTGCCCCGGGCTTTCGCCAGTTCTTCCTGTTCCCGGCGCTGATAATGCTCACAGAAAGTGCGTAGGTCCGAGTCTTCTGAAATAATGCGCTTGGCTTCCGATTCAAAGCTATGCATCACGTCCTTCGTGGTGATTTTATCGGATCTCAACCTCCCGCCGGCCCTCCGCGCTGCCTGCTCTTTTTGCGAGCTTCCTAACCGTGCCCGGATCATTTTTTCGTACCGATCTATCCCGTTGCTAGCAGTGACCCGTATGGCTATCGAGCCATACATACCCCCCCCCTTAGAGGCGTTGTATCGGCAACTCAGGAAGCGGAAGCCGTACTGCTCGCACCAGCGCCGAGCCAGTTCGGAGCACAGCCGCTCGTCGTTGACCCGCGTATCCACGATCAACTGCTCGCTCCGCTTCGACCAGTGATCGACAATCTGCTCGAAACTCGTCTGTCCGGGTGCATATACCTGCGGGGATTTCTCTTGGGTCTGGTCATTTTCCAGGTCGTCATTGGCATCGCCTGGCAACCTCTCCCGTCTCGAAGCATCGACGATGATAATCTCTTCTTCTCTGCCATCACGCCCGCGCGCCCGGCATCGCCCGCCTTCAAACTCCGTAACCACCGCGCCTTCCTGTTGCAAGGAGCGGATGACAAATTGCTTTGCCGGTAATGACGGGTCAGGGTGCCTCAGCCGCAGCGCCCTCCCAGTCCGCCGGTCGAAGGATTCCGGAGATCCTAAAATACGATCGATCTCGGCCTGATTCTCCTCAATCAATCTCCTGGCCTGCTCAATATTCCTTGCAATTTTGTCCCTGCGATTCTCTACATTCATCCCCCTTAGCGCCGCTACCACCGATTCACGAATCTGTTCTTCAAACGACTTGGACCTGCTCCCGCCTCCTTCCATGCCCAGGACTTCCAGAATCGACTCGATTCTCCGATGGCACTGCTGACGGTTTGCAGCTTTTCCATCAGACAAGCAACGACGGACTCCTCGACCGAATCCTTGACTACCAGATTCCAGACGACCACATGTTTATGATACGACCCGAGTCGCTGACAACGCCCGATGCGCTGTTCGACGACCATCGGATTCCAAGGCAAGTCGTAATTGACAATTACATTGGCAACCTGGAGGTTGATTCCCTCGGCTCCAGCATCGGTAGATACCAGAACGCGAATGAGCGGCGGGTCAGCGCAAAAGGCGTCCCATGCCTGGGCGTTCTCTCCCTCCGCCGAGCCTCTGACGAAACCGTAAGGAATCCCGGCCTGTGCCAGCGCGCGCCCGATTTCATGCTGCGTGGCGAGCCGGCTGGTAAAAATGGCCGCCCTCCAGTCATCTGGTCGCTGGTCTTTTAATTCGTTGAGCAAGCTGATCAAGGCTGTCAGTTTAGCAGGACACTGGTAGCCACGGACGAGACGATCAATGTCATTCGATATAGTCTCCGAAAGGGACCCATTTGCAATCATATGGCCAACTTGACGCCACAAGGCCGCCGGACTGCTCATCATGGCCTGAAGCAGCGAAATTTGTTGAAGTTTATTGATGCCCAAAATGCTACGCGCAATAAAGTCTTGAAGCGCTTTTTCGGCCGCAGTCATCCTTGCCGAATACGTCCGGACGAGTCGCTTGGGAAATGGCAGATTGGCGTCCACGCGGCGGGTGCGGACGAGGTATTCCCGCAACACATCGTGAAGCACCGGGATCGCCTCGCGTCGAAGGCCCCTTTCCTTACTGCATGGCTCGATGAAAGCCGCCCTGAACTCCTCATAGCTGCCCAGCGGATGGCTATGCCCCTTGGTCACGGTTAAACAATCCAGCAACGAGTAAATATCCGCAGGTCGATTGTGAAGGGGCGTCGCCGTCAGCATCAACACATACGTGAAAAGACGCGCTTCCAGGGCCTCACGGATATTCTGAGCCGTGCGGGGCGACTTGCGGGTGCCATAAAGATTGCGCAAACGGTGGGCTTCGTCGAGGATCAGCATTTCGAACTGGCCGCGCTTGATCTCCCCGATCCGCTCCCGTACGCTGTCGTAGGTAGTAATGACGATCTTGATCTGGCTTTGTAGCGCCAGATCCAAGCGGTTGCCAAACGCAACTTCCGACTCCAGACCGAACTTGTTCCTCAACTCCTGGCACCAATGGGGACCCAGGATTTTCGGACAAACGATAAGGGCCCGATTGACGTTCCCGCGAACCATGAGTTCGCTTAAGATCAAGCCCGCACTGATGGTCTTGCCCAAGCCCACGTCGTCGGCCAGAAGCATGACCGGCAAATGCCGACAGTAAGTGACCAGATTCTGTTACTGGTGATAGAACGGCTGGAGTCGGTCGCGCCACTTCGGGCGAGACTTGATGTCTTCCTCGGTTTCGATAATGATCGACTCGGCCAGGCTCCATTCCACCGCCGCCAAGTGCAAGGCATATTCGTCTTCGCACCGAGCTGGTTCCAGCGGTCGGACGATGATGTGCGGCTCGGGAACGCTCATGGGCATGGTGTTCGCAGTCGGTTGAACATCCGTAGGGTGCGGAAAGAATTATCCCGTCCTGCCTGGCCCGTTGCAACCCTCTGCCAGCGAAACCCCTGTCATAACAACCACTTCAGTCCGTTGGCCTGGTACAATTCTCTTTCGCACGGTTCCTCAGGAGCATGGCTGTGGTCAGCAACCGTTCCCCCTCCTCTCTGCCGCCTGCGCGGCTCGGTCTGTTGACCGACCTGTACGAACTTACTATGGCCGGTGGCTATTTCGCCCTCGGCTGGTCGAATCATACAGCTACTTTCGAGCTTTGGGTCCGGCGGCTGCCTTACCGTCGCAACTTCCTGGTCTTTGCCGGACTGGAACAGGTCCTGGATTACTTGCAAAACCTGGCCTTCGACGAGGCAGACGTCGCCTATCTCCAAGGTCTGCCGACCTTCCGTCACGTTCCCGCGAAATGGTTCGACCATCTGCTGCGTTTGCGCTTCACCGGCTCGGTCTGGGCCGTGCCAGAAGGCTCGGTCGTCTTCACGAATGAGCCGTTGTTGCGTGTCACCGCGCCGCTCGATGTCGCGCAAATCCTCGAGACGTACCTGCTGACCAGCGTCAGCGTGCAAACCATCGTGGCGACCAAGGCCGCTCGCTGTGTGCTGGCTGCGCAGGGAAGGAGTCTCATTGATTTCGGTGCGCGCCGGGCTCACGGGCCTCAAGCCGGTCTGCTGGCCGCTCGGGCTGCTTATCTGGCCGGGTTTGATGGAACGAGTCTGGTCGAGGCGGGTCGGCGTTGGCGGATTCCCGTTTTCGGGACACAGGCCCATAGCTGGATCACGGCTCACGAAGACGAGCTTCAGGCGTTCGCCAACTTCGCCTCCTGGTTTCCGGACCATGCGACGCATCTGGTGGACACCTACGACGTAATGGGAGCGATCCGAAGCATTCTCGACTCCCGAATTCCGGTTCAGGCAATCCGTTTGGACAGCGGCGATCTGCTGTCGCTCAGCCGGGAGGTGCGGCGTCAGTTGGACGAAGCCGGGCGAAACGAGGTGAAGATTGTCGCCAGCGGAGACCTCAACGAGGAGAAGATCCGCGATCTGCTCGCAGCCGGTGCCCCTATCGACGTGTTCGGCGTCGGGACGGAACTGGTCACAAGTCGGGACGATCCGGCTTTGGCTGGCGTGTACAAGCTAGTCGAAATCGAGAGTAGGAGCGGCAAGCGGGGCGTGTTCAAACTCTCACCTGGAAAGGAGACCTTGCCCGGAGCCAAGCAAGTCTGGCGGCGAACCGATGCCGAGGGTCGGTGGGTGGGCGATGTCATCGGCCTGGCCCATGAGGATTTGCCGGGCGAACCGCTCCTGAAGCCCGTCATGGTGGCAGGCCAGGTTCTTGAACCTGTGCCGACTCTGGAACAAGCCCGTCAGCGGTGCCGTGAGCAGTTGGCCCGTTTGCCGGAACCGCTGCGGAGTCTGGAAACCAGCGCGACGCCGTACCCGGTTACGTTCAGTCCTGCACTTCAAAATGCCAGCGTTCCAGGCTTGTATAAAACACCCGGGCAGGCCAAGGAAATCACGGGCTAAGGACACGGAGGGGTTCCCGTTCTCGGACGGCGAACGATAGGAGTGATCGCCATGCGGATCGTGACGCCATACGTGGTCGGTCTGGTGGGAATGATGCTCTTGCTGGTGTGGATCGGCAGTTGGGTGTCAGCTCCGGAGACTGCCGCGATCGAGGTGCGGATCGAGTCAGTGACCGCAGACGGGGCGGTGATCGTGTGGCGAACACGGACGGAAGGCCCAGGTCGGTTGGAATACGGAATCAGCGAGCGACTCGGCTCGGTAGTCGAGGCACCCGAAGTCGCCAGCGAGCATCGGGTGCATCTGGAAGGTCTGGAGCCTGAAACGCGGTACCATTTCAAGGTTTGGGTGGGTGATGTCTTCTCGCGTTTGCACACTTTCACCACCCGGCCGTCGCCTCCCCGTTTCCACGTGGAACCGTACCTGCAACTGCCTGCCCCGGATGGAATTACGATCATGTGGGAAACCACGGAGAAGCTTCCCGGCAGGGTCGAGTACGGAACCACCGAACAGCTCGGACAAGTCGCCCATGAGAAAGACCGTTCCCGTCTTCATCGGGTTCGCCTTGCCGGACTGCAACCGGCTACCACCTACTACTACCGAGTCGTCAGCGGGGAGGTGGTTTCCGACATCCACAAGTTCCGCACGGCCCCTCCTCCGGGAACCAAACGTTGGCGAATGGCCCTGTACGGCGACTCCAGGTCCAACCCGGCCGTTCATCGAAAGGTCGTCGAGCAGATCGCCAAACACGACGTGGACCTCATCGTGCATACCGGAGACATCGTCGCCAACGGGAAAAACTACGCCAGTTGGCGGCGGGAGTGGTTTGTTCCCTTGGCTCCGATCGCCCGCTCGGTGCCCTGGGTCAGCACCATCGGCAACCATGAAGCGGATGCCGAGAACTACTTCTCCTACGTCGCTCTGCCGGGCAATGAACGCTACTACACATTTCAGTTTGCTAACGCCCGCTTCATCTGCCTCGACAGCAATGGCTGGATCGAAAAGGGTCGAGATTCCAAGCAGTACAAATGGCTGGAGGAACAACTTGCCGAAGTAACGGATACCGACTGGACCTTCGTGGTCTTTCACCATCCGCTGTTCAGCGGGCACAAGACGCGACCCATCAATCCGCTGCGATGGGAATGGGCACCCCTGCTGGTGGACCCTCTGCACAAGGTGGATGCCGTGCTGAACGGCCATGACCACTTCTATTGTCGAACCTTTCCCATCGGTCGTGTCACCCATCCGCCCTGCAAGGGGGTGCCCTTCATCACCAGCGCGGGGGGAGGAGCGCCCTTGTACCCGATCCGGGAACGCGATTACATCGACGCCATCCGCTCGGTCCATCACTTCACTTTGTTCCATTTTTCGGACGATGGAGTGGAGATCCATGCCATCGACATCAATGGAACCACGTTCGATACCTGGCACTTAGTGCCCGGCCCGACGCCCTCGAATCTCCTGGGCGCCTACGAGGTCGAGGAACTCAAAGAGTTCCTTCGCAAGGCCCTGCTGGTTTTGCCCCCGAGCGTCGCTCAGGGCACGGGGCCGACCAAGATCAAGACCGTCTTGCAAGTGCCAAACCCTTTCCGGATTCCCATCACAGGCCACCTTCTGTGGCAACGGACTGAAGGCTGGTATTTCCAGGCCACCGATCTGCCCTTCGTGCTGAATCCTCAAGAGCCGTTCCGTATTCCCATGGAAGCCGTGGTTGAGACTGACGGTTTGTCGAACACCCCGCTGCTGACCATCGAGTTCGATCCCGGGTGGTTTCGCAATCGCACCATCGAGCTATTTCCGTTCAAGCTGACCGGACCCAGCGAGGTCTCCGTGCCGCTCATGCCCAAACCGAAAGTGGACGGTGCTCCGGACGAAGCCGGTTGGCAGTCCATGCCGACGTTGTCTCTGCTGCCCACGACCGCGGCCAAGGAGCGGATCCAAGGCGGTCAGGTGCGGCTTGGGACCGATGGCGAAACGCTGTTCGTTGCTGCCGTGCTCGAAGATCCCCAACGCAAGGTCAAGGTGCGTCCCCCTTCCCCCAACCAGGAACCGAGCCGACTGGTCCTCTCCGGAGAGCATTTCCGTGTCGAACTGAGCGACGGATCGACCCGCCAGATCTTTGCCATCTCGCCCGAGAACATCACTTACCTGGAAGCCGATGGCAGGCAGGTCCAGCGTCCGTGGCAGGCACAGGCCCAAGGGGGAGAAGGCGTCTGGACCGCTGAACTGGCAATTCCGCTAACTGTTTTTGGAAACCGCAGCAGCCTGCGGATCAACGCGGCACGTCGGGCTGCCGTAGACAAGCGGGAAAGCGAGTTGCAGCCCAGCTACGAAATGGGTTCCAGCCCCGACATCATTCCGGATTGGAAGTCGGGCGGCAAAGCGGACCGCTTCGCCCGGCTGATCCTGCCTGGCGCCCAGCCCTGATCGTCGCAGCCGCTCAAGCCATCGGCTGGCGGACCGCCTTGTCCGCTCCCAGCCTGGGCTTTACAATCGCCCGCCTGATTGCGAGGGCAGCGAACAAGTGCTGCCCAAGATGGCGGCCGGAGAATCACTGGCAAGACTGGGAGAAAAGCATGGAGAAGCGGCGTTTGGGCAAAGGCTTGGAAGCGTTGTTGGGCATGTCAGTGGAAGAAGCGGCCGCGGAGGTTCCTCCTTCGCAGTTGCCTGTGGACCTGATCGAAACCAATCCCTTCCAACCCCGGCGCGATTTCGACCCGGGCGAACTTGATGCCTTGAAACGGAGTCTTCAGACGCACGGCCTGTTACAACCGATCGTGGTCCGTCCGACCAATGGCGGCTACCAGGTCATTGCCGGGGAGCGTCGGTTGCGGGCGGCCAAGGATGCGGGCTGGAAGGAAATCCCCGTCCGGATTGTGGATTTCAACGATCAGCAGACCTTCGAAGCGGCCCTGGTCGAAAACCTTCAGCGAGCCGACCTGAACCCCATCGAAAAAGCCCTGGGCTTCCGGGACTACTTGCAGCAGTACGGGCTGACGCAGGAAGAGTTGGCCCAGCGGGTCGGCCTGGACCGGGCGACGATTTGCAACTTCTTGCGACTGTTGGAGTTGCCACCCGAAGTGCAGGACGCGGTGCGAGGCGGTCAGATCAGCAACGGCCATGCTCGGGCCCTGGTGTCGCTCGACGATCCGGAACGGCAGAAAAGCCTGTGTCGGGAGATCATTCGCAACGGCCTGTCCGTCCGGGCGGTGGAGCAGATGGTCAAGGCCGAACGCAACCGGACAGCTTCCGGGGCCTCTTCGCCATCCAGGCAGCCGCCGGAAAAGACGCATCACATCCGGGACATCGAGGACGAACTGCGATGCAAGTTCATGGTAAAAGTGGAGATTCGTCTGACGGGCAAGGACAGAGGCCAGTTTCTGATCGACTTCGCCAGCAACGACGATTTCGAGCGGATTCTGGAGCTGCTGCGCCGCTGAAGGGGAGCTAATCTGCATTGGGCTGGGTCTCTGTCGAGACATCTTATGCAAGTTCGAGGCCAAGGCAGATTGCTGAGTCGCTGGGTTGGGAGGTCCAGATTTCGCAGGGACATGTCTGGGGGCGGTTGTACTGCCCGGAGCGCTCACGGGAGGGTTGCATTGTCAGCGTTTGGTCAGCGCCGCGTGTTCCTGAACACCATGCCCGACTGATCCGCAAGCTGGTAAGGCAATGTCCCCATACAAAGCCCAAATCAAGACGCTGAAAGAATTGCCGCGAACCGCCCAGTATGAATTCACTCTGGTTTTGGACGGTGTTATCGAGATCACCGCCAAGATCGAGAATGCTCTTTTTGAATCCGGTTGCGACGATGCCACCCTGAGCATGAAAAACGGTCGAGCTTTTCTCTTGTTTTCTCGGGAGGCTCCTTCGCTGACCGACGCGGTTCTCTCTGCGATTCGTGACGTAGCTCGATCCGACATCGGGGCCAGCGTGCTCCGCGTGGACGAAAGCCAGCTTGTGACACAGGCCGACATTGCACGCAAACTTTGGATGGAGTCGTCAGCTTGTTCACCAATATGTGACGGGAGTTCGTGGACCCAAATGCTTTCCGGCTCCCGTCGGCCAGTTGACCCGACGAGTCATGTTGTGGTATTGGAGCGACGTGGCTTGGTGGTTGAAGACGCACGGACTGGCTGATGGCCCGAGCATTCGGGAGGCGTGGCAGATCGGTCTTATCAACAACGAGCTGGAACGGAGACAGCTCCGGCGACTGGCTCCGGATGAAGCTGAGACGCTGCTCAGCAATTTGCAGGCTTCGCAAGACTGCCAACGGCACTGTGGTTAACCCCCCGGGTCAGTGTTGTCCGCCTTTCCTCCCATCCGACACTTGCCGGTCCCGCTTGGCAGCGACGCCACTCCGGCCCGTGTCGCCGCCCTTTCGGGCCGGTACAATCGCAGTACCGGCTTTGTTCCTCGACAGGAGTCCTTCATGCCTCCGAGTCTTTCCGCCGTCCCCGACATCCACGGCCGCTTCGGTGCCTTCGGCGGACGCTACGTTCCCGAAACCCTCATGTTCGCCCTCGGTCAGTTGACTGAAGAGTACGCCAAGGCCTCGGCCGACCCGGAATTCCACCGGCAGTTCGATTACTACCTTCGCCACTACGTCGGCCGACCCAGTCCGCTCTACTTCGCCGAACGGCTCACGCGGCATGCCGGCGGAGCACGCATCTATCTGAAGCGGGAAGACCTCAACCACACCGGCGCGCACAAGATCAACAACTGCATCGGTCAGGCCCTGTTGACCCGCCGCATGGGCAAGCCACGGGTCATTGCCGAGACCGGAGCGGGCCAGCACGGCGTGGCCACGGCCACAGCAGCGGCTTTGTTCGGTCTCCAGTGCCAGGTGTACATGGGCGAAGAGGACGTTCGGCGGCAACGGCTCAACGTCTTCAAGATGCGGGCCTTGGGCACCGAGGTCGTGGCCGTCCGCTCGGGCAGCCGAACGCTCCGGGACGCCATCAACGAAGCCCTCCGCGACTGGATGGGATCGGTCGAAACCACGCACTACATCATTGGCAGCGTCGTCGGGCCGCATCCCTTTCCCCGGATGGTCCGCGATTTTCAGTCCGTCATCGGCAAGGAAACGAAGTCGCAATGCCTTGAACAGATCGGCCGACTCCCCGATGTCGTAGTCGCCTGCGTCGGCGGGGGCAGTAACTCGGCCGGCATGTTCTATCCGTTCATTGACGATGTTTCGGTCGAGATCGTCGGCGTCGAGGCGGGAGGCCGGGGCCGGGGACCGGGCCAGCACGCCGCCACGCTCAACTTCGGTTCGCCCGGCGTCTTGCACGGCAGCTACAGCTACGTCTTGCAGGACGAAGACGGCCAGACCGCCGACGTGCATTCCGTCTCTGCTGGGCTGGACTATCCCGGCGTCGGCCCGGAGCACAGTTACTGGAAGGAATCCGGCCGCGTCCACTATACCCAGGTCGGCGACGAGGAAGCGCTGGACGCTTTTGGTCTGTGCTCCCGGCTCGAAGGCATTCTGCCCGCTCTGGAAACTGCTCATGCCCTGGTCGAGGCCCTGCGGATCGCCTCCCAACGCAAGAAGGATGACGTGATCGTAGTCTGCTTCTCCGGCCGCGGAGACAAGGACTGCTTCGAGGTGGCCCGGCTCCGCGGCGAGGAATTGTGAGCCGTCGGGCGGCTTCGGATCTTCGCTGCGGGACGGTTGACACCTCCTTGTCACCTACCTCACCATTGCACAGTCAGCTGGGGCGGCGGCAGGCTGAGGCGACGTTCGAGCCAGAAGTTGGCCAAGGCCCCGAGCAGACCGACCAGGGCCAGGGTAAAGCTGATCCGCAGCCAGACCGTGCGGCGAACCAGTTCGGCCATCAGCTGCCCGAACAGTTCCTTGCTGCCGGGGAAACTCTCCGGGGTCGCTGCCGAGAAATCGAGCGATTCGGCTGGCAGCCCCAGCACCACTTGCAGCGTCAAGAACAGGAATGCCAGCACCGCCAGGCCGCCGAGGATGAAGCTGCGTTTATCCACGACTGCGGCCACGACCGGGGGCACCTCCTTGCCCAGCAACGGCAGGACGAAGCGATGCACCAGCAGGGCCACCGTGCTGAGGACTCCCAGCAGCAGCACGATGAAAAGCAGAATCAGCCACGGTGCCGGGGCCGGACTTTGAACCGACGACGATCCCGCGAAGCCGAAAGCTGCGCCGAAAGCGCTCTGGGAAAAGTTGAACGGCTCGCCCAGCGGCGAACTCAGCCACGGGAAAAAGAAAAATACGAACATCAACACTTGACAGACCGGCACCACCCAGCGGACCACTTCGGGATGCAGCGGAACGGAAAAGCGCGGCTCCGTGAAGCCAAGATACCTGGGACCTTCGTTTTTGCTACGCTCCGTGGCAGCCTCGCTCAAATACGGCTGCTTACCCGTTCCCGTCGGAGAATCTTGCATGGCCGAAGGTTGCTCCCGTTGAGCTTGGGCCGGCGTCGGCATCGGCACCACAGGCACGGTGAATTCGCCGCCGCATGCCGCACAGCGCATGACCTGGCCGGCCAGGTGATCGGAAACCGAGACGGTCTGATTACAATGCGGGCAACGCAGGTTCACGCCCCGCCTCCCGGAGAACGTTCCCCAAGGGCATCGCCTCTCGCCGCAGGATCCCCACCTGCTTCGCTGCTAAAGGATACTTCGGAATCTAGACCATCTCCTTGAGTTTCTTCAGCGGCTGGGCCTTGACCAGCTTGCGGGCCGGCTTGGCTTTGAACATCATCATTTCCCCGGTGAACGGGTTCCGACCTTCGCGGGCCGGCACCGCAGGCTTGTGGATCAGTCTGAACTTCAGCAAGCCGGGCAGAGCAAAGACGCCTCCCTGGTTCTGCTTCAGATGTCCGGCCACGAGCTGCTGGAGTTTGTCGAAAAAGTCGGCGATCTGCTTGCGCTTCAGTCCTGTGGCCTGACTGAGAGCGTCGTAGATTTCGCCCTTGGTCGCTGGTTTGGTGGACTTCGCGGCGTCGCTTTTGCCTTTCGCTTTCTTGGACATATCTGCTCCTTGTACCGACCTCGGCTTGACCGTGATGCCCGGAAAGATGCGTAAAGGTATGGCCAAAAGCGTAGATTCCTCAAGCCGGACTGTCAACGAGCAAGTGCATTTTTCTTCGGGAAGACATGCTGGTCGCGGCAAGGATTTGCCGGCTCGTTGCCGCCTTCAGATGAAGTACATGTTTTCCAGCGGGGCGTGCATGCGAGGTACCAGGTCGGCGAAGGTCACCTGGTCGAGCATACGCCGCTCCGCTTGAAGGACTTCGTCCCAGACCTGGCCCAAGGCCCGCGTGGCCGGCGACTGTGGCGACGCCGTCGGTTCATGCCGTTGTGGCAACGGGCCGTCAATGGCCTGCATCACGTCCGCCACTGTGATCTGCTCCGGCGGCAAAGCCAGCGTGTATCCGCCCAGAGGACCGCGGCTGCTCGCCACCAGACCGGCTCCCTTGAGCTGCAACAGGATTTGCACCAGATACCGCTGCGGAATCCCGTGCTGCTCGGCGATGGCCTTCACCGACAGCGGCTGCGGCGAACCGTGATGGGCGGCCAGTTCCAGCACGGCCACGCAAGCATACTCAGCCTTGGCGGACAGACGCATGATCGAATCATCCCCGGGGCTTCAGATTCCGGAACCTTGATCTTCGTACTGCACATGCAGACCGCATTCTTTCTTGCCCGTCCCGGCCCACCGTCCTGCCCGTTCGTCGCGGCCGTCCTCGACCGGCTCCGTGCACGGTTCGCAGCCGATGCTCGGGTATCCCCGGTCGTGCAGCGGGTTGTAGGGAATGTCATGCTTGAGGATGAATTCCCACACGTCCCGCCGCGTCCAGCGCAGCAGCGGATTGATTTTGACCAGGTGAAACTTCCTGTCCCACATCACGATGTTCGCCTTGGCCCGGTCGTCGGTCTGGTCGGCCCGGATGGAGCTGATCCAGGCTTTCTTTCCCTGCAACGCCCGCCGCAAGGGCACGATCTTACGGTCGTGGCAGCACTGGTTGGCGTTGATGACGTACAGCGGTCCGTTATGGATCCGTTCGTATTCTTCCACGGTCGTCTCGGGCCGTACCAGCTCCACTTCGATGCCGTACCGCTCCCGGATCCGCTCCCGCATCTGAAGCGTTTCCGGGAACTGATAGCCGGTGTCGAGATTGAAGATGTGGACGTTTGGCTCGATCTCGGCCAGCATGTGGATGATGCAACAGCCCTCCGCCCCGAAGGCAGTGGCCATGCTCAGATGCGGGTGATACGTCCGCACCGCCCAGCGCAGGATCTCCTGCGGCGTCGCCCTGGATAACTGCTCGCTCAGGCGGAGTAGAGTTTCTGGACGGGGAGATTCCAAGTCGGCATCGGCTGTCAACGCCTTTTCACTCATACCCGACTCACAGCGTTCTGGGAACATCACCTAGTTTATCAGTAATGGTAGGCTTTTTTCCGGCATCGTCATCGGCACCCAAAGACTTGAGTATCGGGCATCCTCCTGCATCGGTTTTACGGATGCGGTAAAGCGTTGCTTCATGGGCGCAACTGCCGATGGTTCCGCGCAACATTTTTGCGGACCATTCCAAACCCTGGCCCCTCCGGCTGTCCAACGCCGCCCGGAACCGCTGGGCGGGTCGCCGGTCGGGATCAACGATCAGACACAAGCCATTGTCAGATAGCATGTTGCAAATTGTGTTCAGGACCGGATTGAGGTTCCGCTCTTCGTACAGCAGATCCGCACCGAAGATGAGCGGGAAGCGCAACGAAGGCGGATCGCGCCAGTCGAAGCGCAACAAATGGAAATCCTCGAACCGATTCAGCCTGGCATTGCGGGCCGCGAAATGCAGGGCTGTGGAGTCGTAGTCGCTGAACGTCACCCGGACCCCGAGGGAAAGCGCAACAATTCCCGCAAGCCCCAGTCCGCAGCCAAGTTCCAAGGCTTCCAGGCCATCCAGCCCAGGCTCGGCGAGAAGCACTTCGCCCAGCAGCATCGAGGACGGCCAAAGCTCCGCCCAGTAAGGGAGATACTCGTCCCTCTCGAAGGCTCGAATGATAGTCGGATCGTCAAGCAAGCGGTAGGGTTGCGTCGGGCGCAACATTTTGAACAGGCGCCCTCCGACGCTGACATGTTCCAATTTGACTTCCCGCACGGCTTCTTGCGGCGTCTCGTGCAGGAAGGACACCAGCCGAGACTCGGAAAGGGGGGATGAGTTCATATGTTGAATGCCGCCGAGACTGTCAGGGGGGGCAGAATCCCCCCTCCCGACCGTCAACCTTCAGCGTACCGCCCCGGCTCACGGATTCCAGATCAGTCGGTAAAGTGCACGATCCCCCACACCGGGTGCTGATGCCCGGTACGCTTGAGCGACGGTGTCCGTCGAACCAGCATGGCACGAAGAAAGATGTGGTCAAGCTCCCGAGTCTGGCCCAGCCACCGCCCGGTTGCCACCCGCTCAGTCAATCCAGCAGGGCCGAGGTGTCGGCCGACTGACCGTCGCGGAAACTTGGTCAAAGGGAGGCCTTTACGCGGCGTCATCAGAGGCCTCCTTAACGGGGCTGCGGCTTGGCAGCCTGAGTCCGCCAGCGACCGACGACCTTGTACACAATGCCGCTCAAGATGACGAGAGCAAAGCCGACAACGATCCCGTACAGCCACCAC
>CALFAY010000008.1 GCA_937944855.1 uncultured Planctomycetota bacterium | reverse complement strand
GCTCCCTCCGCAGTTCTCGCGCAACATTTTTGCCGTCCTGAGAGGCGTAGTCCTGGCCCGTTTTTCCCGGGGGAAAAGTCTGCTGCGCAACAAACGTTGCGCAACAAAACGACTCCTGATTTCCTACCAGGTCTTTCAGGGATGAGGGCAGGTCTCCAAGAGAGGGAGAGCGGGGGCTAACCCCCAAATCCAAGGCGACTGCCCGACTGGCGCAACATTTGCCCGACACCAGATTCCTCCGTTTACCGATCAACATAGGGAGCTTCACGGGCGATTGCCGCGAAAGTGCGAAGTGCGTTCTCCCTGGAAATTAACAGGATAGAGGGAATGGCGGAAGGGAAGGCGCACAGGCCGGTCCGGTCGTCTCCATAATCCGGCTTTTGCCTCGCCGAGCCAATCTTCCCGGCCGGGCAACTAGTCCGTCTTGCACGGGATTCGCTTCGTGCTATAGCTCGCCTCGGCCGCAGTGCTGCGCGGTCGATTCGGACGAACGACAGATGTGCGTCGGGTAACATGGTCAGGTCGCGGTCGTGCTGCCGATGAATATCGCGTCCTGATCCGGCCATCTGTCATCTGCCCGTCGCAGAACTGTCGCCGCGAGGTGTGCCATGAAACGACTTGGCGTCTCCGTTTCTGTGCTGTTCTGTCTGCCGCTGTTGTCGGCTTCTGTCCGTGCCGCCGAGGAGGTGATCGTCGCCTCCGAAGTGGAAGTGCGCAGCGGACCGAGCACGAGTCCGCTCTACTATCCCACGGGGAAACTGCGAGCCGGCGACCGAGTGCAAGTCGTCGGTGAACCGGAGAACGGCTTCCTGAAGATCGTCCCTCCGGCCGGTTCCTTCAGTTTGATTTTGAAGCGGGATGTGCAGCAGCTCCAGCCTGGAAGCGGGCAGGTCGTCACCGAGCAGGCCATGACCGTCATGGGCGGGCTGTCGCCGACCTACAACGTCCGGGGCACGCTTTTGCCGCGCGGAACCGTCGTGACCATCCTTGGAAGTGAAACAATCCACGCGGCCCAGGGACCGGTCGAGTATTACAAGATCGTGCCGATCAACGAGTATCGCTTCATCCCCGCTTCTGCCGTGCGTCGGGGTACCGACCCTGCGGCGGCAGCAAGGCCCGGTGGCTCGGCGATGCCGCCCGAATGGGCCGCCAAAGTCCAGGCGGCGGAGGAAGCGTATCGCCGGGGGGAAGCGACCGGCGACTGGTCGGAGGCCCTGCGGTTGTATCAAGAATTGCAACAGAGTCCCAATCACGAAGTGCGGTTGACGGCGTGGAACCGCATCGAGTTCATCAAGCAAAAACTGGCCCAGGGAGGAAGCCCCATCGTCCCGGCGGGTTTCCGGGACAACATCGGACCCGGCGGCACTTCCCGCTCAACTCCGCGGTCCTCGTACACCTATGCGCCGGACGACGGCCGGTCCTTCCAGGGCGTTCCGCCAGCGACGCCCGGCTCCTGGCAGGGCGCGTCACCGGCTCAGCCACCCGGACGGTCGTCTCCTGCACCCAACCAGAGCCAGTACGCCCCAGCCGCGGCGAAAGCGGCCCCGTCCACGCCGACGGTCATGGTCGGCCGGCTGGTTCGGTCGTCCAAGACCGACATCAATGGCAAGCCGCTTTATGCTCTTCTGGATAGCCAGAACCAGCTCAAGTGCTACGTCAGCGGCATAAACCTCGAGCGTTTCCTGGAGCAGAACGTGATCGTCGAAGGCGACGGTCTGGTTTATCACGCATACCTGCGAAACAACGTGCTCCGAGCGACGGACGTCAAACTGATGAACTGAAAAGCCGCCTCACACGGGGCATTCAGAGTTATCGGTATCAGGGGGAGGGGACGATGCGGCCGTTCGGAATGGGGGGAGTTGCCGTCCCTGTTCTTTTTCACGGGCTGGCTTTTCTGATGGCAGGCGTGAGTGGGTGTACCACGCTGGGCAGCTTCAGCGTCTTCGAACCGATCGAGCCGCGGACGGTTTGTGTCCAACAGCCTGCCGCGGCTGTGCGTGACGTCCCTGCGGAAATGCGTCTTGCCGTCGAGCACCTGCGTCGGGGCAGCCGCGGAGGCAGCTTCGTGCTGCGGGTCGAAAACGCCTCTGAGGACCGCGACCTGTTCGTGGACTGGGATCGGATCGCCTATCGCCTCGGCTCCGGTCAACGCCGCCGACCGATGAGTGATCAGGATTTTCTCAAGATGGGCGTCCAATTCGGTTACGCAGCCTACGGATGGTCGGCGGAAGATCTGCGGCAGAAATGGGCGGAAATCTACCCCAGTTCCGGAGGCGTGTACCGGATCGAGCCGGGCCAGAGTCTGACCCTCCTCATGCACTTTGGAGCTGCCGAACAGGAGCGGACCCTGAGCATGCTCTTCGATCAGGCGTTGTGGTGGGAAACAAGGGATGGGCAACATCTGAGCATCGATCCGGCTCCGCACTGCATAATCACCCTGCCGCCGCTGCAAGAGAACAAGGAAGAGTTCTGGCCTTCCTGGCTGCATGTCGGTTTCTTTGTGACCAACAGCAGCTAAGGGGATCCCGAGCGGACCTCTTTTTGGCGTAAAATGCGTCGGGCCGGCGCAAGTCGGAATGCCGGGAGCGTTACTCCTGGCGTGAGGGGAACTCGATCCCACCAGCGTTCCGGCAGTGCATCGCCGGCGGAGGACTAGCCATGACGGACCAAGACCGCCAGGAGAGATCTGCGGTGCCCAGCATCGCCCAATTACTGTGCCGCTACCTTGTTCAACGCTCGGCGGAAGCCGACGCCCCTGAAATGGGACCTCTGACCGGCGAGGTAGAACTGTATCAGGCTTCGGAACTTCTTGCCGTCTCGCCGCAGGCGGCCCTGCTCGATGCCTGGGAAGCGGCGGTGCAGCTGGCCGGAGGAGAAAAGGGACTGGGATTGCAGGTCCGGCAATTCCGTCCGCCCGGCGAGTGGTCTCGGCTGGTATGTCGAGCGGAACCGCGCTGCTTGGTCCCGTGCTGCATCGGCGTTTTCCCGCAGCTGGTGCGGGATCCGGCTCCGTTGTTGACGGCCGACGTGGAACAGTGGACAAAGCCTGCCCTTTGGTGCTGCGAAATGCCGGACGTCGAGGAGTGGGGGCGGGAACGCCTCGGCGACGGACGCCTGGCCGAAACTCTCTTTGCCGTCGGCATGTTGCGTGTCGGCGGGCAATTCGACGCCAGTCAAACCCTGTTGAACGCCATCGAACGGCGGGGGCCTGCCTCGTGGGCCGGGTTGCTGGCTAATGAACGTGCGGCCCTGTGCTGGTTCCGCGGCGATTTAGCGCAGGCCGAGCACATCTGGACTCATCACCCGCAGGCCCAAAGCGGCGTCGTGCTTTTGAACCGTGGATTGACGGCCCTGTGTCATCGCTCAGCCCAAGCCGTTGAATTCCTTGACCGCGCTGCCGCTGCCTGGCCGGAGGGCCACGCCTGGCACCATCTTGCCCGGATGTATCAGGTGCTCGCCGAGACGCTCTGACCCGATCACTGCGGGTCCGAGGCCGAATCGGCCGGATGCCTTCCGGTGGCCAGCCGAATCAGTCCTGCTTCCAGATCGGAGCGCGTCACGGGTTTGTCGCCTGCGAAGCGGCAGATGCAGCCGTTGTCGTCCTTGGAGTCGAGGAGAAGTTGGCGATCGTTGGGAAACTCGAATCCGTGGGCCAGGGGAATGTGGCCGGTGATGAGCAGGTCGGCGTCCATCTTGGCGAGGTACTGCTGCACCGTCTCCAGCCGGGAATCGCGTCCCCAGGCGACAGCGTACAACCCTCCTCCCAATGCCAAGTCTTCCTCCGTCCATTCCTCGCGGCGGAGGCAGGCGGGATCCCAGTCGCCGATCCATTTGCCGTTGGGCAGGCTGTGACTGAGCAAGACCCGGTTCGGCGTGCGGATGGCCAACGGCATGACGGCAAACAGTTCTTCGTAGGCGGAGTAGATCTGCTCGGCCTGGCGGCCGTAAGCCGTCTCGACGCCAAGCCGGAACAACTGATTCAGGTCCTCTTCCGCCTTGAGGATCTGGCGGCAGGTCCATTGGGCCATTTCGTGATTGCCCAACAGCATGTGGACGCGGTCGGGGTACTGGCATTTTAAGGCGGCCAGCAAATCCAGGGCGCGATGGGAAGCGTCGCTGCCGTCGGGGTAGCGTTGTCCGCCGTGGATCAGTTCCTGCACAATCAGATGGCGGCGCGGATGGCGGGCGAGGTCGGCAAGTTCCAGCAGTTTCTTGAAATTAGTCAGGTTTCCGTGCAAATCGCCGGCGACGACGACTGACTCGGCGTCGGCAATGTGCACAAACCGTCCGCAGCGGCCCGGCGTGGCGCGGAAGGCTTCGCGAGCGCGGCGCAGCGTGTTCAAAAGTTTGACCGGATCCGGCATGGGGGTGTTGTCTTGCAGCAACTCTTTGAAGTCAGTATAGCGTGACCGCGATCGGGGGTGAGATCCATGCCGGGCTTGCGCGGCTGTTCATCGAAAGCGTGTAGTATAGTCAAGGCGAGGTCCGAGGCGTTCGCCTGTACTGGTCGGACTGGTGTCACTGGAATAGGATGCCAGCAGAGCATCGGCGATAAGCCCCGTCTCGCAAGGACTTGCCAGCATGGACCTGGCGAAGAATCTCAAGATCGAAAGCGTGTGCCGGCTGAACATGAGCGGCCCGGTGGCGCTCTCGCCGCGGGACAGCGTCCGTCAGGCCGTTTCCGTAATGCAGCAGCACCGCATCGGCTGCGTCGTGGTGGTGCAAGACGGCAAAGTGACCGGGATTTTTACGGAACGCGATCTGCTCAAGCGAATCGTGGCGGCGGGTCGGCCGTTGACCCTCTCGCTGGCCGAGTGCATGACCCCCAATCCGGTGACGGTGCGAAGCAGCGACCCGATCGGCCTGGCGCTGCGACGCATGACCGAAGGCGGGTATCGGCATCTGCCGGTGCTGGACGAACAGGATCGGCCGGTGGGCGTGCTCTCCGTGCGGCGGATCATGCGCTACCTGGTCGAACATTTTCCGCAAACGGTGTACAACCAACCTCCAGACCCCAACGCCGTGCAAAAGGATCGCGACGGAGCCTAGTCGCGGCATCGGCCGCTGGGTCTGTTTCAAGGAGCAGTGAGGCGTTATGAGCAGCGTGGCCCGATCTGTCGAAGAATCTCCCAGCGAGCCGCAAACCCGAGGCAATCCCGTCAAGCACCGGGTCGAAGAGCTGGATTCCGTGGTGGTCCGCTTCGCCGGCGACTCCGGCGACGGCATGCAGTTGGCCGGGACGCAGTTCACCAACGCCTCGGCGATCTTCGGCAATGACATCAGCACGTTGCCGGACTTCCCGGCGGAGATCCGCGCCCCGGCAGGTACGCTGGCCGGCGTCTCCGGCTTCCAGATCAACTTCAGCAGTCACGACATCTACACCCCCGGCGATCTGGTCAACACGTTGGTGGCGATGAACCCCGCCGCTCTCAAGACCAACCTCAAGGACTTGGAGAAGGGCGGGCTGCTGATCGTCAACTCCGACGCCTTCACCTTCAACGACCTCCGCAAGGCCGACTACGCCACCAATCCCCTGGAAGACGGCTCGCTGTCCGGCTATCGCGTCATTCCGGTGCCGATCAACACGCTGAATCGCGAGGCCCTCAAGGACATCCGGCTCAGTCCCCGCGAAGTGGACCGCTGCAAGAACTTCTTCGCCTTGGGACTGGTGTACTGGCTGTACGACCGGCCGCTGGAACCGACGCTCCGCTGGATTCGCGAAAAGTTCGCCAAGAATCCCGCGATCCTGGAAGCCAATACCCGCGCCTTGAAGGCCGGCTTTCATTTCGGCGAAACCACCGAGTTGTTCCAGGTCCAGTACCGGGTTCCGCCAGCTTCGATCAAGCCGGGCACCTATCGGAAGATCACCGGCAATGAAGCGACGGCGCTGGGACTGGTGACGGCGTCGGTGCTGTGCAACAAGACGCTGGTGTACTGCTCGTATCCGATCACTCCGGCCAGCGACATCCTCCATGCGTTGGCAGAACTGAAGCGTTACGGCGTCCGCACGTTCCAGGCGGAGGACGAGATCGCGGCGGTGGGGGCGGCCATCGGGGCGTCGTTCGGCGGGGCCTTGGGCGTGACCGGCAGCAGCGGGCCGGGACTGTGCTTGAAGTCCGAGGCGATCGGCCTGGCCGTGATGGTCGAGTTGCCGCTGCTGGTCATCGACGTGCAGCGAGGCGGCCCCAGCACCGGCTTGCCGACCAAGACCGAGCAGGCCGACCTCCTCCAGGCCCTGTTCGGCCGCAATGGCGAGTCGCCGGTTGCCGTGGTGGCTCCCTGCTCGCCGGCCGACTGCTTCGACATGACCATCGAGGCCGTCCGCATCGCCCTGCGTTTCATGACGCCGGTGATTCTGCTTTCCGACGGCTACCTCGGCAACGGTGCCGAGCCTTGGTTGATTCCCGACATCAACGCCCTGCCGCGGATCGAGATCACCCATCCGACCAAGCCCAACCACGACGGGCAGTTCATGCCCTACCTGCGGGACGCTCGCCTGGTCCGCGAATGGGCCTTGCCCGGCACGCCGGGACTGGAGCACCGCATCGGCGGCTTGGAAAAGGAAGACGTCACCGGCAACGTCAGCTACGATCCGCTCAATCACGAGAAAATGGTTCGCATCCGCGCCCAGAAGGTCGCCAATATCGCCAACGAGATTCCGCCTTTGTCCGTCAATGGGCCGGAGGAAGGTGATCTGCTCGTCATCGGCTGGGGGGGCACGTTCGGCTCGATCACCACGGCGGTCAACCGGGCGCGGCGCAAGGGCCTAAAGGTGGCGTCGGCTCATCTCCGCTACCTCAATCCGATGCCGAAGAACACCGGCGAGGTGCTCAAGCGGTATAAGCGGATTCTGGTACCGGAACTGAACTGCGGCCAACTGCTGCTGCTCCTGCGAGGCCGATACCTCGTGGACGCCATCGGTCTGAACAAGATCCAGGGCAAGCCGTTCCTGGTGTCCGAGATCGAATCGGAAATCCATCGGCTTGCGGGAACCTGAGGAACTGCAAGGAAACACTTTCAGGGGCGGAGGATGCCAGTCCTTCGCTCCGGAACTCAAGAAGCGAACGGGGAAAACATGGCAACGGTTGCTTCCACTCCGCTCCCGACACTGACGCCCAAGGACCTGTCCAGCGATCAGGACGTCCGCTGGTGCCCGGGGTGCGGAGACTATTCGATCCTGGCTCAGATGAAGAAGGCCCTCGCGGGGTTGGGGATTCCGCGGGAGAAGTTCGTGTTCATCTCGGGAATCGGTTGTTCGAGCCGGTTTCCCTACTACATGAACACCTACGGTTTCCACACCATCCACGGCCGCGCTCCGACCTTCGCCACCGGCTTGAAGATCGCCCGGCCCGATTTGTCGGTGTGGGTGATCACTGGCGACGGCGACGGCTTGTCCATCGGCGGCAACCACCTCATCCACGCCATTCGCCGCAACGTGGACATCAAAATCATCCTGTTCAACAACGAGATTTATGGTCTGACCAAAGGCCAGTACTCGCCCACGTCGCGGATCGGCACGCGGACCAAATCCTCGCCGCAAGGGTCGGTCGAGAACCCGCTCCGGCCGATATCCATCGCCATCGGGGCCGAAGCGACCTTCGTGGCCCGGACCCTGGACGTGGACGTCAATCACCTGACCGATACGCTCCGCCGGGCTGCCTTCCACAAGGGGGCCGCCTTCGTCGAGATCTATCAGAACTGCAAGATCTTCAACGACGCCGTCTTCGAATACGCCACGGACAAGAGCATCAAAGCGGACAATACCCTGTATCTGGAACACGGCAAGCCGCTGGTCTTCGGCAAAGATCGGAACAAGGGGATCCGCCTCCGAGGTCTCGACCCCGAGGTGGTGACGCTGGGCAACGGCTTCGCCGTCGATGATCTGCTCATTCACGACGAAAAAGCCGAGGAGCCGAGTCTCGCTTACCTCCTCAGCCGCATGGTGTATCCCCGCTTTCCGGAGTGTTTCGGCGTCTTCCGGGCCGTGGAAAGGCCGACCTACGAGTCGCTCATCAACAAGCAGGTGGAGGACGTGATCCGCTCCAAGGGACCGGGCAAGCTGGAAGAGCTTTTCGCCAGCGACGACGTCTGGGTGGTTCGATGATCTGCCCGAACTGCGGTCACGACAACCTGCCCGGGGCCGAGGAGTGCGCCCAGTGCATGCAGGACCTGACCCATCTCGACAGGCCCTGCGCCCAGGACCGCATCGAACGGGCGCTCATGGAGGAGCCGGTCCGTTCGCTCCAGCCCGCCCGCCCCGTGTCGGTCCGGCCCACGACCACGGTTCGCCAGGCCGTGCAGATCATGGTCGAAAACAGCGTCGGGGCGGTGCTGGTCCTAGGCGACGGGGGCAAACTCCTGGGCATCTTCTCCGAACGCGACGTGCTCAACCGTCTCGCTGGACTGCGCGATCAGTATGAGGAATTGCCGGTCAGCCACTTCATGACGCCCGACCCCGAAACCGTCTCTGCCGACGACAAGATCGCCTTCGCCCTGCACAAGATGGACGGGGGCGGCTATCGGCATCTGCCGGTCATGGCCGAGGGCAAGCCCCAGGGCATCATCTCGGTCCGCGACATCCTCCGCTTCGTCAGCCAGTTGTGCTTCGAGTGATCCCAGCCGGTACCTCCCCGCCCGCTCCAGCCCGTCAGGGGATCAGGACTTCGATCTTGGCGGTCTTGCGCATGTCCTCGATGATCTTCATGCGCAGTTCCTCGGCCACCAGAAGACGGGCATCGTCCTTCACCTCTTCGTAGTTGCTCGGTTTGCCCGCTTTACGGTCGGTGACTTTGATGAGATGGAAGCCGTAATCGGTCTGCACGACGTGGCTGATCTCGTTGACCTTCATCGACGACACCGTGCGGAGAAACGGATCGGTTTCGGATTTGCCGCTGGGCGGGAACCAGCCGAGGTCTCCTCCCTGGGCCGCGCTGGCATCTTGACCGTGCTTCCGGGCAAGTTCGGCGAAGTCGGCTCCCGCCAGGGCCTGTTGTCGAAGGGCGAGCATCTTCTGCCGCGTTTCGGCCAGCACCTTCGGATCGGCGTCCCGGGGCACGCGCAGGAAGACCTGGCTGGCGCGGATCATGACACCGTCGAAGAGGTCCTTGTTGTCTTCGTAGTACTTCTTGGCGTCCTCGTCGGTGACATGCTTTTTGACGTAGGCGTTCCACTGCACGACGGCGTTGATGTCCCGCTCCAGCCGTTCGGGGGATTGTCCGCTGTCCTCGTAGAACTGCTTGAGCGTTTTGCCTCGGGCCTTGAGGCTTTTCTCCAGTTCGGCCATGCGTTCCCGAGCCACAGCCGGATCGGGAGGCGGCACGTTTTTCCGGAGGAACTGCTGGAAGAGCGTCTCGTCGATGAGCGTTTGCAGGAGTTGATGCCGGAGAAACTTCTGCTGTTCCGGCGTGAGGTTCGGTTGTGCTCCGGGGCCTTTGGCGTAGATGCTCTCGAACTCCGCCAGGGGAATGACCTCACCGTTGACGACGGCGGCGGCCTTCGACGAAGCCGAGCCTTTGGGTTCAGCCCCTGCATCGCTGCCGCCCAGGGCCAGGGCCGAGAGAATGGCCAGAGAAGTCGCAATTGGATGTTTCATGGCTATCACCCTGCTTTATCCAAACCACTCTGTAAGCCGTGTCGGCGGTCGTCCGCTTCGGCCGCGTCCGTCAGCCTTTTCCAAGGCGGCGAGACCAGTGCGAGAGGGCGTCCTATAGCGGACGACGGGAATCGGGTCGAGATCAGCTTGCTCGGAGATTTCGCACCGTGCGCGATGATTGACCGTCTGTGCCTGGTCGCTACGATGCCGGGGAAGCAACCACGGACTCGCTAGCTCCCGCCGATAGAAAGAGGGCCGACCATGAACCGGACGCCGAACCGCCGTCAGATCATCAAGACCTTTGCCGTCGGAGCCGCGGGCTTGAGCGTGCTGCCGGCCCGCTATGCCGCTTTCGCTGAGGACCCTCGGCCGATCAAGGGCAACATCAAGCAGTCGGTGTGCCGTTGGTGCTACGGCCGGGTTCCCCTGGAAAAGCTCGCCGCTGAAGCCGCCCGGATCGGTTACAAGTCCATCGAGTTGATCGGCCCGGAGGAGTACAAGGTCATCAAACCATTCGGTCTGACCTGTGCGATGGTGCGGTGCAAGTCGATCAGCGACGGTCTCAACCGCAAGGAGAACCACGCCTGGATCGAGGAGGAGCTGCGGACGAACATCGAATTTGCCGCGGCGGAGGGGATTCCAAACGTCCTGTGCATGTCGGGAAACCGACGGGGCATGAGCGACGAGGAAGGTTTGGAAAACTGCGTCATCGGGCTGAAACGGGTGCTCGGTCTGGCGGAGGAGAAGAAAGTCACGATCTGCATGGAATTGCTCAATAGCAAGGTGGACCACAAGGACTACATGTGCGACCGGACGGCCTGGGGCGTGGCCCTGGTCAAGAAGCTCGGTTCCCCGCGGTTCAAGCTGCTTTATGACATCTACCACATGCAGATCATGGAAGGGGACATCATCCGCACCATTCGGGAAAACAAGGACTACCTCGGGCATTACCACACGGGGGGTGTTCCCGGACGAAACGAGATTGATGAAACCCAGGAGCTTTACTACCCGGCCATCGTGAAAGCGATTCTGGAAACGGGCTACACGGGCTACCTGGGACAGGAATATATTCCGACTAAAGACCCAGCGACTGCGTTGGCGTTGGGCTTCCGCATCTGCGACGTATGAACGAGCCGTATTCGAGCAGCATCGCCTTTGCCGATCAGCGAGGTCAAGTGGCCGACGACTTGCCGCAACTCATGCGAAGTGCCGTGCTGGTGGCTCCGGGGCACGTCGAGATTCGGGACGTCCCCGTGCCTCGGCCTGGTCCGGGCGAGGTGCTGGTGCGGATCGAGGCGGCCCTGGCCGGGGGAACAGACCGCAAGGCATTCCAGCGGGGCCATCCGCAGATTCCGATGCCGGGACCGTTCGGCCATCGGTACGCCGGGGTCGTGGCGGCTGTCGGCGAGGGAGGGCCGGATTTCGTCGTCGGTCAGCCGATCATGGGCGTGCATACCGCTCCCTGCCTGCGTTGCTCGATGTGCGCAAAGGAACGCTGGAGCCTGTGTCCGCACGTCATGCGGGACAAGGTTCTGGGGGCCTTCGCCCAGTTTTTGCGCATCCCCGCTCACATCGCCCGGCTGAATCTTTTTCCGCGACCCGCCCGCCTCAGCGCCGTCCATGCCGCGCTCCTGGAGCCGCTGGCCTGCGTGGTGCATGGGTTGGAGCAGATCGTCTGGCGGCATGTCGAAAGGGTGTTGGTCGTCGGCCTCGGCGTGATCGGATTGTTGTTCGCGCAACTGCTGCCTCGCTACACCTCGGCGATGCGCTGCGGGGCAGGACGACGGAAGCGGCGGATCGAGCTGGCTCGTCGTTTCGGACTCGATCCCGTCTGGGAGGTGCCTGCTGGCGAACCGATTCCCGCCGACCTGAGACGACGTCGCTTTGACTTGGCGCTCGAATGCACGGGCAAAGTGGAAGGGTGGCAGTTGGCCTTCGACCATGTGTTGCCTGGCGGACAGGTACTTCTTTTCGGGGGACTGCCCAAGGGGACGCAATGGCCGGTGGACTGCACGCGGTTGCATTATGAGGAGATCCGTCTCATCGGCGGCTTCCACTTCGGACCCCAGGACGTGCTCAAAGCTCGGCAGGCGCTGCTCGAAGGCGGCCTGGACCTCGACCCGCTCGTTGACGCCTGCATGTCCCTGGAAGAGTTGCCCGAAGTGATGCGTCGGCTCAGCGCCAGCGAGGGGATGCAGTATGCCATCGCTCCCGGGTAAGCTGTTGGGACCACCTTGCCATCGTCCGTCCGTTCCGCCGCTTTCTCGTCAGGCCCGCATCGTCGCTCCGGAACGTCTGGAAGTGGTCGAAGCCGCGACGCCACGGCTGCAAGGTCCCGGAGACATCCTCATCCGCACAGCGGTTTGCGGCATTTGTTCCGGCGACCTGATGCCGTGGTATTTGGCTCGCAAGGTCGGCACCGTGCTCGGTCATGAGATGGTCGGCTGGGCGGTTGAAGTCGGCGAAGAAGTGAAGAACATCGCCGTCGGCGATCTGGTCTTTTTCCATCATCATGCTCCGTGCGGGGAGTGCGGACACTGCCGACGCAAGGCCTTCGTCCATTGTCCGCGATGGCGGAGCAGCAAGGTTGATCCGGGGGGCATGGCGGAGTGGATTCGCGTTCCCGCGGAGATCGTGGCCCACGATGCGTTTCGCGTCAATGACCTGACCCCCGATCAGGCGTTGTTCATCGAACCGCTGGGCTGTTGCGTCAAGGCCTTACAAAGGATTCCGGGTGACATATCCCGGTCAACCGGCATCGTGGCGGGCTGCGGCGTCATGGGGATGCTGAACCTGATGACGGCCCGTGCTCTGGGGGCTGCTGGGCTGCTGGCTGTCGAGCCCGATCCCGTTCGAGCCAAGCTGGCTGTGGAATACGGGGGGGCTGACAAGGTGTTGTCACCGGATGAAGCCCGAAGCCACGCCCGGCATATCGCCGACTGGGTCGTGATCGGGCCGGGACATCCCGAGGTGATCCGGGAAGCGCTCAGCTACGTCCGACCGGCCGGCACGGCGATCCTGTTCACTCCGACGCCGGACGGCGTGGCGACTCCTCTGGACCTGGGCGAACTGTATTTCCGCGAAGTGAGTCTGATTCCTTCCTACTCCTGCGGTCCGGACGACACCCGGCAAGCGTACAGTCTGCTGAGGACGGGCCGGGTCGATCCTCGACCGCTGATTACGCATCGGTTTCCGCTGGAACGGGTGCAGGCCGCTTTCGACACCGCCCGGGCAGGGGGTGCGGCATTGAAAGTCGTCGTACATCTGCATCGGGAGACGCTGTCGTGACCGAGTTCAGTTCCTGCGAGTTCACGCCTCCGGATGGGGACAAGCCGAGCCGCACCGGGTCCCGCGTTCACCGCTGCATTGACCGCTTCCGCTGGGAAGGCGTGGTAGTGCAGCAGTACAAAAGCGAAGCGGAACACTGGCGGGGCGTCGTTCGCATGGTGCTCGCCGGAGAAAGCGGCGAACGGACGGCCTTCCACGTCCGCTATTTCGAGGTTGCTCCGGGCGGCTTCACGTCGCTGGAGCGGCATCGGCACGAACACGTCGTCATCGTCCTTCGCGGCTCCGGCGAAGTGCAGCTAGGCGCGAGCGTGCATCCCCTTGGACCGGGGGATGTCGTCTATGTCGCCCCGGAGGAGTTGCATCAGTTCCGCAACCCAAGGGGAACGGAGCCTCTGGGTTTTCTGTGCATCGTGGATGCGGTCCGGGATCGGCCGCGGCTGGCTGATGTCCCGCTGCCCGGATGTTGAGCCAGTGTCACCAGGGTGTCATTCCGCCGTTGACGCAGAGAGTCTGCCCGGTGACGAAGGACGCTTCCTCGCTGGCGAAGTAGAGCACGGCGTAGGCCACGTCCTCCGGAGTGCCCCAGCGGTTGGCTGGAATCAAGGCCCGGTATTCGTCTTTTTCCTGCTGCGGTACTTTTTCGTGCCGTTCGACCGGAATCCAGCCCGGGGCCACGGTGTTGACCGTGATGCCGAACGGGGCCAGTTCCCGGGACATGCTCCGACTCCAACCGATTTGTCCGCCCTTGGCGGCGACGTAGGCGCTGAACGGAGCAACAGCCCGATGGAAGACTTCGCTGGTGAGGTTGATGATCCGCCCCCACCGCTGGGCCTTCATGTGGGCCAGCCCCCGCCGCGTCAGCAGGTAGGGGCTTTTGAT
Source organism: uncultured Planctomycetota bacterium (assembly GCA_937944855.1). Classification (GTDB taxonomy): domain Bacteria; phylum Planctomycetota; class Planctomycetia; order Gemmatales; family HRBIN36; genus JANWWR01. The sequence goes on along the minus strand of CALFAY010000008.1, from coordinate 87,620 downwards.
GAAGAAATCGAGCATGGCCTGATGGAAAGCCCAGTCGTACTCCTCGATGGGCTTGAGCGGCTGTTCGCAGGTGGCGTTGGGCACGAGGATGTCGGGCTTGCCCAGTTTCGCCTCGGTTTCCTGGTACAGCTTCTCGACGCCCTCCTCGGTCGTGACGTCGGCCCGGACCAGAATGCTTTCGATGCCCGCCTCGCGGAAAGCGGCAAAGTTCCGCTCGGCACGGGCCTGGTTGTTGAAGTAATTGACGCAGACCTTGGCTCCCGCTTTGCCCAGTGCCAAGGCGATGGCATGGCCGAGGCCGGTGCTTGAGCCGGTCACGATGGCGACGTGGTTTCTCAGCGAGAATGGCATGGTCAACCTCACGACAACCTCGGTCGGGGAAACGATGACGCCGACGGCCCCCTCGCTTCCCTCGACCGTATATTCTTTGACGCGGCTTACTTCCGAAAATCCCCAGCCGTCACCGTGATGAACTTCTGGGGATCCAGATGATTGCGGATGGCCGAGTTGACCTGTTCGACGGTCAGTTCGGCGATCTTGCGTTCCAGGTCGTCGTGATAGCGGAAGGTGCGTTTGGCGTAGAGCGTGGCGGCTAGCTGCGGGGCCAGCATCATCTCGCTGGTGCGAGTGATGTTCTGCTGTTGCAGGTAGCCTTTTTTGGCCGCTTCGAGTTCGGCCGCGGTGATGCCGTTGCGGAGCAACTTTTCCAACTCTTCGGCAATGGCCTTTTCCACCTTCTCGATGTTTTCAGGATTGCAGATGGCGAAGACGGCCAGGTTGCCGCGAGCGTCGTAGGGATCGGCAGCGAAGATGGACGCCACGGCGTAGGACAGCCCCTCCTTCTGCCGAACCCGGTCACCCAAACGGGACGACAACGACCCGCCGCCGAGGATGTAGTTGGCGATCACCAGGGCCGGATACTCCGGGTCGTCGTCGCGCATGGCCAGCGGCAACGCGGAGAAGTACACGGCATTGGCCTTGTCTGGCGTGTTGATGGACTGCTTGGAGCCGGTCGCCTTCTCGGCTACGGTGCGTTCGATGCGCTGGTAGGGCTGTCTGGCCCGCCAGCCGCTCAGCGTTTCGCCAACGATGCTGAGACATTTGTCCGGGTCGAAGTCGCCCAGAAGCACCACTTCGACGGCCTGCGATCCGAGGTAGTCTTCGTAGAGCTTGCGGACCTGTTCATAGGTCAAGGCTTGCAAGTCGGCGATTTCCTCGTCGATGGTCGGAACGTAGCGGACATCGCCCTTGGGATACGGGCTGAGCTGGCGTTGCACGGACCGAGCAGCCAGGGCGGTCGGTTCCGACCGAGTGGCTTCGAGGTCGGCGAGCCGGTTCCGCTTAAGGATTTCAAACTGGTCGGGGGGCAGAGTCGGTTCCCGGAGCACTTGGCGAAGCAGTTCAAGCACTTCCGGGATGGTATCCCGTTTCGCCTGGATGGCAAAGGTGATGGAGCCTGTTTGAGGGGCTGACATGCCCATCAGACGGCGACCTCCAAACCCGCCCAGTCCCGTGCCCAGACGGGCTTGCAGGCGATCCAGCTCGTCTTGAAGTTGTTGATAGGTGAGTTTCTTGGTGCCGCGAAGCATCAGGTCGTTGAGGATTGGGCTGGCGGCGGTCAGACCCTTGAGATTTTCGGCGTTGCCGAAGCGGATGGTGACCTGGGCATAAGCGGCCTGATTGCGGGTGCGGTAGGGCAGAAGAGCGGCCTGTACGCCCTCCATCAGTGGGATGCGGCGAATGCGTTTTTCCAGTTCCGCGGGATTGGGATCGAGAGCTTCGCCGGAGGCGACGGCTTCACGTCCCCGGTATTCGGCGACAAGGTCCTTGACATTCGGCGGGCTGGGGATGGCGACCCGCTCCGGTTCCTGAGTCGGGATGAACATGCCGAGGGTCCGGTTGTTCTTTCGCAGGTAGGCGGCGGCGACCCGGCGAACGTCGTCGGGCGTGACCTTTTCCAGCCGATCCCGATGGAGGAAGTAGAGCCGCCAGTCGCCTTGGGCGGCCCATTCGCTCAGCCCGATGGCCAGTCGGCTGGTGTCGGCCTGGGCCAGTTCGCGGTTTTTGAGAATCTGCTGTTTGGCCCGACGCACTTCGTCCTCGCTGAAGCCATTGGCCGCGGCCGCTTCGACCACCGACAAGAGAATGTCCCGCACTTCTTCGAGGTTGCCATCCTTGTTGACCGTGGCCAGGAACTCGATAATGCCAGGATCGTGGAGGGCGGCGGCATCGCCAGCGACGCTTGCGGCTTTGCCGGTTTCGACCAGGGCCTTGTAGAGCCGTCCCGAAGGAGCCGTGGTCATCAACTGTTCGAGCACCTGCAAGGCCGGATAATCCGGGTGCGGACCGGCCGGGATGTGATAGACGACGCCGACTGCCCCGACGTCGCCGACCCGCCGAAGAATCACCAGGCGTTCGCCGTCCTGGGGCGGTTCTTCGGTGTAGGTCTGCTGAAGTTTGCGTTCCGGCCTCGGAATGGCACCGAAGTATTTGTTGACCAGGGCCAGAGCCTTGGCCTCGTCGAACTTGCCGGCAACCACGACCATCGCATTGTCGGGCTGGTAATACTTGCGGTAGAACGCCTGGAGGTTTTCAATCGGCACCCGCTCAATGTCGCTGCGGTTGCCGATGACCGTCTTGCCATAGTTGTGCCACTCGAACGCCGTGGCCATCATCCGCTGGGTGAGAATGTTGAGCGGCGAGTTCTCTCCCATCTCGAACTCGTTGCGGACCACGGTCATTTCGGAGATCAGATCCTCGCGCTTGATGTAGCTGTTGACCATGCGGTCGGCTTCGAGGCGGATGGCGAATTCAAGGTTGTCGTCGGTGGCTGGCAGCGTCTCGAAGTAGTTGGTGCGGTCATAGGAGGTGGTGCCGTTGAAGCGGGCGCCGCGGTCCTGGAGGGCCTTGGGAATGTTCGGGTGGCTCGGCGTGCCTTTGAAAACCATGTGTTCGAGCAGATGGGCCATGCCCGTCTCGCCGTAGCCTTCGTGGCGGCTGCCGACGAAGATCGTCAGGTTGACCGTCACCGTCGGCTTGGAGGGATCCGGGAAGAGCAAAACCTGCATTCCATTGTGCAGCCGATATTCCGTGATGCCCTCGACCGTGGTGATTTTCTGAGGCGGAGGCGGTTCGGCGGAGCGGACCACGTTTGCGCTCAGCATCGTCGCCGCTAGGCTCAGCAGCCATCCGGTACGCATGGTGTTTCCTTTCCCGAGTCCCAATGAACAATATCAATCCACGCGAAAGGGCGAATCGTCCTTCTCTTCATGCCGGATTTCATCCACCGGCTCTTTCCGTCCGGGACCCTTGTACAGGCGATTGGCCAGGTTGACGACCCAGCCGGGGATCCCGCCAATGTTCTTGTACGCATGAACAACGCCGGGTGGCACAACGACCGCCATCGGATGGTCCGCTCCGACGACGACTTCCTGTTTGACCCCGTAGGATGCCGAATTCGGTCGGTTGTCCCACAGATAGAGGCGGAAGTTAGACGGCCCGAAGAAGCAGAAATAGTCCGCCTGATCGACGTGTTCATGGGGACCGCGAATTACGCCGGGCAGCGTCTCGGAGACGTAACCCATGACTGGATGGTACTCCGGCGGCACCTCGTCTTCGCGGTACAGTTCACTGAGCCAGCCGCGGTGATCGGAAAAGCGTGTGAGCGGCTTCCAGATCACGCCGACAATGGTTCCCTCGCGGAATAGTGCGGGCATCAGTTGCGTTCCTGGGGCACTTTGTCCTCTTGGCTCAAATCGCCTCTCGCTGCCTGTCGCAGGGTCCAAGACGGACTTGACCACTATCTTATAGGGCGGACGAGGAGGCGAAAGGACAAGCGGGACATGAGCGGACAACGATTGGTTCTGCTGGCAGCCTGGGTCCACGACGCCGTGAGGCGGCAGCTTTTGGACCAGTTTCCCGAGTGCCGATTCGAGGATGCCCGGGACCGGAGCACTTTGGAGCGTCTGCTTCCTGAAGCCGAGATCGTGTATGGGACGCCGCCGGCCGAGTTGTTGTCGAAAGCCGACCGTCTCCGCTGGATTCAACTGCCGGCCGCCGGCGTGCCGTGGGACCTGTGCGACGCTCTTCAAGGTCGCGAGGTCATGGTCACGAACTTGGCGGGGCTGTACGGGCCGACCATTGCGGAACATGCTCTGGCTCTGATGCTGGTCGTCTCCCGCAATTTCCACATCGCTTTTCGGCAACAGATGGAGCGGGTCTGGCAGCGGGACCTGTCCCGGACCATGCGAGACCTCTACGGCAAGACAGCGGCCATCGTCGGCTTGGGCAATATCGGGCAGAACATTGCCCGGTTATGCCGCTGTTTCGGCATGCGGGTGGTCGGCTGCCGACGGACCATGCAGCCGACGCCGCACATCGACCAGCTTTATTCCTGCAATCGGGTCGCCGAAATGGTCGGTGAGGCGGATTACGTTGTCGTGGCAGCTCCGTTGACCCGGCAGACTGCGGGAATACTGGGACCGACCGAGTTCGCGGCGATGAAGCCGGGGGCGATTTACGTCAACATTTCCCGAGGGGCGGTGGCCGACGAAGATGCCCTGCTTGACGCTTTGCGATCGGGCCGCCTGGCCGGAGTTGGCCTGGACGTGTTTGCCGTCGAACCGCTGCCGCCGGAACATCCGTTGTGGACCCTGCCCAACGTCGTTATCACCCCTCATTACAGCGGAGAGACGGTCAACCAATCCGCTCTACCTGGCCAGCTGTTCATGCGAAACTTACGACGATACCTGAAAAGCGAAGAAATCGGGCGTCTTGTGAACCTGGAAATGGGGTACTGAAATCAAAGCATTGCGGCCTGTACCTTGCGTCCACCCCGGTCCGACGCTACCTGGACCGGTGAAAACCTCTTGAATTCGGGCCGAAGCGGGTTCTCCGATTGCCTGGGATTTGGTAATGTAAGGCCGCTGGGCAATTTGGATGGTGTTTTACTGCGGAGTTGTCTAGTGATACCTGCATCTCAAACTGCCTCTTCTTCCACGATCCGACACGCCTCCGGGGCCGATCTTTTGGTCGAATGCCTGGTCCGCAACGGCGTCGAGGTCGTGTTCGCCTATCCGGGCGGGGCGAGCATGCCGATCCACCAAGCCCTGACCCGCTGGGAGCACAAGATCCGCACCATTCTCCCGCGGCATGAGCAGGGCGGCGGTTTCATGGCGGAAGGCTACGCCCGCAGCACGGGGCGGGTCGGCGTCTGCATCGCCACCAGCGGACCGGGGGCGACCAATTTCGTGACCTGTCTGGCCGACGCCAAAATGGACTCGGTTCCGCTGGTCGCCATCACGGGGCAGGTTCCGACGCCGGTCATCGGCACCGACGCGTTTCAGGAAACCCCAATCGTCGAAATCTGCCGGTCGATCACCAAGCATCATTACCTGGTGACCCGCACCGAGGACATTCCACGAGTGGTCAAGGAGGCGTTCTACGTCACCAGCACGGGCCGCCCGGGACCAGTGCTGATCGACCTGCCCAAGGACGTGCAGAACCGCTGCATCACCGCCGACCTCGACCCGCCGATCAATCTGCCCGGCTATCGGCCGCACCGGCGGGCCAAACGGGAAGAATTGCTCAAGGTCATGGAATTGATCCGGCAAAGCCGTAAACCGATCATCTACGCCGGCGGCGGCATCGTGCATGCCAACGCGGGACATCTCCTCAAGGCCTTTGCCGAGAAAACCTGCATTCCCGTGGCCCTGACGCTCATGGGATTGGGCAGCTTCCCGAGCAGCCATTACCTCTGCCTCCAGATGCTCGGGATGCACGGGACCGTTTACGCCAACTACGCCATCAACGAAGCTGATTTGCTCTTGGCCCTGGGCGTCCGCTTCGACGACCGCGTGACCGGCAAGGTCAGCGAATTCTGCAAACACGGCAAGATCGTTCACATCGACATCGACCCGGCTGAACTGAACAAGTGCAAGCCCGCGTTGCTGCCCATCGCCGGGGATATCAGTCTCGCCCTTCAGGACATGCTCGAACTCGTTGAACAGGGTGCGCATCTCGATCCGGGCGAAAGTCCCGGCGGCAAGCACGCCGACTGGCTCCGTCAGATCGAGTATTGGCGGGAAACCGAGCCGCTTTCCTACCGGGACCGGAACGATGCCATCCTGGCCCAATACGCCATCGAGCGGTTGTGGCACATCATCCGCGACCGGGGGCAGCTGAAGGACACCATCATCACCACGGGCGTGGGCCAGCACCAGATGTGGGCGGCCCAGTATTACCGCTTCGAGACTCCGCGGACATGGTTCACTTCGGGCGGTCTGGGAGCGATGGGCTTCGGTCTGCCCGCCGCGATCGGAGCCAAAGCAGCCTGTCCGGACAAAACTGTCATCGACATCGACGGCGACGGCAGCTTCCTGATGAATATCCAGGAACTGGCCACGGCCTACGTCGAGAAGCTGCCGGTCAAAGTCCTCTTGCTCAATAACCAGCATCTCGGCATGGTGGTGCAGTGGGAGGACCGCTTCTACCAGAGCAACCGGGCACACACTTATCTGGGCGCGGGACCGGACGAGGATCCTTATCCCGATTTCGTCAAACTGGCTCAGGGGTTCCGCTGCGGAGCACGGTCGGTCCAGGAGAAAGCGGACCTCGACGAGGCCATCGAGGAGATGCTGGACTCGACGGGGCCGTATGTGCTGGAAGTTATGGTGCCGTACCAGGAGCACGTGCTGCCCATGATTCCGAGCGGGCATACGGTGCGAGACATTATCAAGGCATAGGGTGGGCGTCTGAAAAGAAACGAGGTCAGCCATGCGAGGCGATGCGATTCACTTGATGCATTCCTTCTTCCTTCCGGCTTGCGAATGTTGCAAAGAGGCGAGCTGGACCCCTCCCGCGGACATCTATCGCACACGCCGAGGCTGGCTGGTCAAGTTCGATCTGGCGGGGGTAAGGCCGGAGGATGTCCGGCTGAAAGCCCACGGTCGGCGGCTGGAGATCGAAGGGACGCGGCGCGACTGGAGCATCAGTGAAGATTGTCTGATGTATCACATGGAAATTGCCTACAATCATTTCCATCGGCAGTTGGAACTGCCCTGTGAAGTGGACAGGGCCGACATCCGACAGGAGTTCCGGGACGGGATGCTGTTCGTGCTCATCCAGGAGGCAGCCGCTTCTGCCTGACCCGGCCTGGAGTGACTGCGGATCGAGGCCCGTTTGGCCAGCCCCCTTGATCCTGGAGCCGACCGAGCAGTCATGGCCGATGAACCTGCTGCTGTCCCCGACACCGTGGAAACCCTTCCGGTTCTTCCGATCAAGAATACGGTCCTGTTCCCCTATCTGTTTCTGCCGTTGTCGATAGGGCGACCGGCCTCGGTAGCGGCCGTCGAAGCAGCCCTGGCCACCGAGGAAAAAACGTTCGTCGTCGTCGCCCAGCGCGATCAGCAGCAAGAACACCTGGCCGAGACCGACATCTATACCATCGGGACCAAGGCCATCGCCAAGAAGATGGCTCGCCGCGACGGACACCTGGAGATCCTCGTCCAGGGCATCGAACGGGTCGTTATCGTCAAAGTCCTTCAGACCGAACCGTACCTCAAGGCCACGGTGCAGACGTTGCCGCTGCCCGACGACAGCGGGCCGGAGGTGGAAGCGCTGACGCGGGCCATCATTGAGCTAGCAACCAAGGCCCTGACGTTGGCCAATCCCGATTCCCCCATCGACATCCAGCAACTGGCTGCGCAGACGGCCCAGCCGCTGCAACTGGCCTACCTGCTTGGCTCGATGCTGAGTCTCAAGGTGCCGCAGGAGCAGGCTCTTCTTGAAGCCCCGACGCAGCTGGAAGCCTTGCGGCTGCTGCACGGATACCTGACCCACGAGGTCCAGGTTCTCGAGTTGCGCGCCCAGATCACCTCGAAGGCCCAGTCGGCGATGTCGCAGGAGCAACGGCAATACATGCTCCGACAGCAGATGGAGGCGATTCGTCAGGAGCTGGGCGAAACCAGTCCGGAACGGGCAGAGGTCGAAACCTTGCGGGAGCGCTTGCGCAAGGCCGACATTCCCGACGACGTGCGCAAGGAGGCGGAGCGGGAACTGTCCCGCCTGGAGCGTACACCGCCCATCGCACCGGATTTCCAACTGACACGCACCTATCTGGAGCTGATCCTGGAATTGCCCTGGAGGAACGAAACCCAGGACAACCTCGACCTCACGCACGCCCGGCAAGTGCTCGACGAAGACCATTACGACTTGGAGGACGTCAAAGAGCGCATCCTGGAGCACCTTGCGGTTCTGAAGCTCAATCCGAAGGCGAATGCCCCGATCTTGTGCTTCGTCGGTCCGCCAGGCGTGGGGAAGACCTCGCTGGGGCAGTCGATTGCCCGGGCCTTGGGTCGGAAGTTCGAGCGGCTGAGCCTGGGCGGAATGCACGATGAGGCGGAGTTGCGCGGCCACCGGCGGACTTACATCGGGGCCATGCCCGGCCGCATCATCCAGGCGATTCGCCGGGCAGGCGTCCGCAATCCGCTGTTGATGCTGGACGAGGTGGACAAGCTGGGCGACAGCCACTACCGGGGCGACCCGGCGGCGGCTCTCCTGGAGATTCTCGACCCGGCCCAGAACCACACGTTCCGGGATAACTACCTGGATTTGCCCTTCGACCTGTCCCGCGTCTTTTTCATCACGACCGCGAACACCCTGCACGCCATTCCGACGCCGCTGTTGGACCGCATGGAAGTTCTGCGGCTGTCCGGCTACACGCAGGAAGAGAAGGAACACATCGCCCGGCGGTATCTGATTCCACGGCAACTTGCCAACGCGGGTCTGACTGCCGAACAACTCGCGATTCCCGATGACACGCTGCGAGCCGTGATTCGACGATACACCCGGGAAGCCGGAGTGCGGGAGCTGGACCGCATGTTAGGGTCCCTGGCCCGGAAGGTGGCGTTGCAGCGGGTCGAGAAACAAGTCGAGCATGTCACGGTGACGCCGGAGCAACTGCCCGACCTGCTCGGGCCTGAGAGGTTCTTCGAAGAGAGAGTCCGCACTACGCTGGAACCGGGGGTGGCGACTGGTCTGGCCTGGACGGAAGCAGGAGGCGAGGTGCTGTACGTCGAAGCCCTGGTCGTCTGGGGCGAGTCGGGGCTTCAGTTGACGGGGCAGTTGGGCCGCGTCATGAAAGAATCCGCTCATGCCGCGCTCAGCTATGTCCGTTCCCACGCCGCCGAGTTCGGCATTCCGGTCAAGCTCTTCAAGCGCTGTGGCATCCATGTCCATGTTCCGAAGGGGGCCGTGCCCAAGGACGGCCCGTCGGCCGGCGTCGCCATCGTGACCGCTCTGGCGTCGGTGTTGACCGGTCGGCCCGCCCGAGCCGACACGGCCATGACGGGAGAGATCACGCTCACCGGCCTGGTCCTACCCGTGGGCGGGATCAAGGAAAAGGTGCTGGCCGCCCACCGGGCGGGGATCCGCAGGGTCGTGTTGCCGAAGGCCAATCAGGGGGATCTGGCGAAATTGCCGCAGCAGGTCCGCGAGGATATCGAAATCCTGCTGGTCGAGAGCGTCTCCGAGGCCCTCACGCAGACGCTGACCGATCAGCCGGTGCGGGTTCCGGCGTTCGAGCAGGAAGGGGACGGAGAAGCCGCCAAGGATCTGCCTGATTCCAGCAAGCAGGCGGCCGCACCGGCCTCGACGCAGTAGCTGCCTATTTGATCTTGAGCAGTTCGACCTCGAAGGTCAGTTCGGCATTGGGGGGAATGACGCCGCCGGCACCGCGCGCACCGTAGGCGAGGTCAGGCGGGATGATGAGCTTGCGTTTGCCGCCGACCTTCATCCCAGCCACGCCTTCGTCCCAGCCCTTGATGACACGTCCGGCCCCGAGAGGAAAGCTGAACGGCTGGCCGCGGTCGAGGCTGCTGTCGAACTTCTTGCCGTCCTTCAGCCAGCCCGTGTAATGCACCTCGACGGTGTCGCCCTTCTTGGCAGCAGGTCCGGTACCGTCCTTGAGGTCCACATACTTCAGGCCGGAAGGCGTGGTGATGACCTTCTCATCCTTGTTGTCGGCCGCGACGGCACAGCCGACGCAAACGACGATAACAAGGGTCACGACGGATGCCGACGACCTGCCCGGAATCTTGTGGATTTGCACGGTTGCATCCTTTCAGATACAGGACGAAGTTTTTGCCCTGGCGATGAGCTTGGCCTTCGCTGGATTGGCCATCGTGCTTTATACGGGAAGGATTCATCTCTTGCTACAATAGGGGCTGTTGCGCGGGCAATGTCGAGGATGAATCCGAAGCGGAGAGTGGGCCATGACGACACCGGTGCAGTCAGATCAGGAGCGCCAGAGTTTCGCTGAGGCTGCTCTCCGCCTCAGCGGGAAAAGCGAGGAGGAAGCCCGTCGGCTCGGGGCCGTGGACAAGGCCGATGAGCAGGTCGAAGCTTTGTTCGCTCCGCAGTATCAAACGGTCAACAGTCCGGCCCATCGGGTGGTCTGGGATGCCAAATGCCCGGTGGAGTTGTTTCGGCCTCCGCTGCTGGCGGAGACGGCCCCCTGCGACACGGTCATGAAGGCGTCGCTGGACATCGTGAAGCGGCGTCTGGCCGACAAGACCCTCTACGATCAGAACGGCAAAATCTCCGCAGAAACCCTGGCCGAACTGGGCAGGGCCGGATACTGGGGACTGCTCATTGACCCCAAGTACGGCGGCCAGGGGGCGCGGTTCGCCCGCTTCGCCGATTTCCTGACCCGCATGGCCGTCTGGGAACCGATGGTGGCGGGATTAGCTTCGGTTCACGGCTGCATCGGAGCTGTCGATCCGGTTCGCACCTTCGGCACCCCGGAACAAAAGCAGCGGTTTTTGCCCCGACTGGCCAGCGGTGAGGCCCTCTCAGGATTCGCCCTGACCGAGCCGAACGCCGGGTCCGACCTGACGGCCCTCCGCACCACGGCCGTAAGAGTGGGCGATCACTTCGAAGTCACGGGCGAAAAGCTGTTCATCACCAACGTCATTCCCGGTCGGACGATTGGCCTGGTGGTCATGCTGGAGGGCAAACCGGCGGTGCTGATCGTCGAACTGCCCAAGGAGGAAAACGAGGCGTTTCAGATCATCCGCTACGGATTGCACGCGCTTCGCCACGCTCACAACAACGGACTGCGATTCAACCGCCTCCGCGTGCCGGTCGAGAACCTGCTCCAGCCGAAGATCGGCGATGGGCTGACGATCGCCTACCACGGTCTGAATCTCGGCCGGGTGTCGCTGTGCGCCACGGCTGCGGGCAATCTCCGTGTCATGCTGGCCAACATCCTTCCCTGGGCCGCCTTCCGACGCACCTATGGTCAGCCGATCAACACCCGGGAACTGGTCAAACGACGCATCGCCAGGCTGGCTGCGCTTATTGTCGGCTGCGATGCCCTGGTCGCCTGGACTTCCTGGCTCATCGACCAGGGTTTTCGCGGCGAAATGGAGTGTATCATCGCCAAGATTTTCGGCTCGGAGGCACTGAAGGAAGCCGCCATCGAGTTGTTCATGAAGACCCACGGAGGGAGGTCGTTCCTCAAGGGGCACATTTTTGGCGACAACGTCCACGACTTTCTCGCCCCCTGCATTTACGAGGGCGAGGGGGAAATGCTGGGACTGGCCTTCTTCAAGTCGCTGGTCAAAGAACACGGCAAGGCGTTCTTCGAGCCGATCGGCAAAGCCCTGCAACAACACGGCATGAAAAGCTTCAATCCCGCCAATCCGGCACATGCCTGGGCCTTGCGCAAGGAACTGGCCGCTTATTCCCGCTGGTGGCTCAGTCAGTCGCTTCGCTCCGCCACTGTTCCCTCCGTTCCTAACATGGATGAGCGATTGGCCGAGCACTTCGCCTACGCCTGGGCATCCCTTCAAACCGCGCCCAGTGAAATCAGCGCCGTCATGCGCAAGCACCAGCTTAAATTGGCCGACCGCCAGTGCCGCATGGCCGAACTGTCCGCCCGCATTCAGAGTCTCATGATCATTGTGGTGACGGCCCTGTGGGCGCATCGGCAGAAGGATCCGGTCTGCACCCAGGCGGCGGACATCTTGTGTCAGGATTTGCGCCGCAGCCTGACCGGCGAGCGGCCGACCGACCACTACTTCCGTTCGGCCTCGGAACTGGCCGACGCGATCATCGCCGGGGGCTTCCATGCCATCGCCGGCGCGCCCCAGGCCGAGATCCTCATGAGCTACGAGAACCGATGACCGACGTCGCAGCGTTGCTTAAAACGACGGTTCTGACGAGTAAGTGCAGGTGATCACCTGGAGTGCCGGTAGCAACTTTTCCGGAACGATCCCGATCCGACCGCCCTTTGCCGACGCCCTTCGGTTGCAATATCGTGAATCTTCAGCCACCATGAAGAATCGGTAAACTTTCGCAAGTTTACCGACGTACCGAGAATTAGCTCCGGCATGGTCAGGCCCACCGAAGATCGTGACCCAGTTCGAGCCAGACATCGTGAGAGGACTTCCGTGAAAGCACACAGTTATATCAGTGCCGGCATCGCCACCTTGCTCCTGGTCGTGGTTGCTGCCGGTGATCCGCCGACGAATCCTGGCAATACCTCCATCTCTCCGACCCCTCCTGCGGGACAGGCCCCTGGCCAGCCGCCTGCCGGTTCGCCAGGTCCATATGAGGACTTTGACAAGGTCGTCTCCGACGCCACCCGCTTCGAGGGCGTCTTCCGTCTGTATCTCAAGAAGGATCGGCTGCTGCTTGAAATCGAACCGAAGCATTTCGACAAGAACTACCTGCTGGCCTGCGCGATCAAGCGGGGCATCGGAACTGGCTTCGCTCTGGGCGGCATGACGTTGGACGAGCGGCTCATTGCTTTCCGCCGTGTCGGTGACAAGGTGCATCTCGTCCACCGCAACACCCGCTTCCGCGCCCAGCCAGGCACCCCGGCCGCCGAGGCGGTCAAAAATGCGTTCACCGACAGCGTTCTGGCCGCCTTTCGGATCGTCAGTGCCCGGCCCAGCGGCAGCGTGCTCGTGGACATCACCGACGTCCTCATGGCCGACCTGTTCGAGGTCCGCGGCCTGCTGGCTTCCGCCAGTCAGGGTGGGTTCTATCGGCTGGATCCGAGCCGCAGCTCCTTCGGCAAAATCAAGAACTTCCCGATGAACGCCGAGATTGAACTGAATGCCACGTTCGCTTCGGACGGCGGACGAGGCATCTACACCGTTCCCGATCCGCGTTCGGTGTCGCTGACCTTGCAGTACAGCTTGTGCGCGCTGCCGGAGACGGGGTATCGTCCGCGTTTGGCCGATGACCGCGTCGGCTACTTCCTCACCGTCGTCAAGGACTTTTCCCGGCCGAGTGATGAGACGGCCTTTGTCCGTTACATCAACCGCTGGCACCTCGAAAAAGCGGACCCGAACGCCAGAATGTCGCCACCCAAAAAGCCGATCATCTTCTGGATCGAGAAGACGGTGCCCTACGAGTACCGTAAGTACGTCCGGGAAGGCATCCTCGAATGGAACAAGGCGTTCGAGAAGATCGGCTTCGTGGATGCCATCGAAGTGCGGATGCAGCCGGACGACGAAGACTGGGATCCGGAGGACGTGCGCTATTCCACGTTCCGCTGGATCACGCCGTCGTCAGGCGGGTTCGCCATCGGACCGTCCCGGGTCAATCCGCTGACGGGCCAGATTTTCGACGCCGACATTCTCTTCGATGCCGACTTCATCCGGGCCTGGCAGTTCGAGTATGACCTGTTCCATGAGGACAAGGCCGCGTTGGCGCTGGGCTGGAACGACCACACGCCGGACCGCTGCCGCTGCTGCATGTTGAGCACGGGCCGGGGCCTCGACATCGCTTTCGGTTCAGCTGCCTTCTTCCTCCGCGACCAGGCTCCGGGGCACAAAGTGCCCGAAGAGTTGATCGGTCAAGGACTCAAAGAGGTGGTCATGCACGAGGTGGGCCACACACTCGGCCTGCGGCACAACTTCAAGGCCAGTACCTTGTGGAAGACGGAAGAGTTGCACGACACCTCGAAGACGCGGGAGAAAGGACTATCGTCTTCCGTGATGGATTACAACCCGGTCAACATCGCCCCGAAGGGCGTCAAGCAAGGCGATTACTTCTCGACAACCATCGGTCCGTATGACTACTGGGCCATCGAGTATGGCTACAAACCGATTCAGGCCCCCAATCCTGAGGGTGAACGGGCCGAACTGAACAAGATCGCCTCTCGCTCCGGGGAACGGGAATTGGCCTACGCCACCGACGAAGACACCCGGTCTGACCAATTCGGTCGCTCCTGGGACCCCGATCCGCTGGTGAACCGCTTCGACTTCGGCAGCGAGCCGTTGGATTACGCCAAGCATCAAGCGGCGTTGATCGACGAGATGTTTCGGGGCAAGCTGGTCGAAAAGCTGGTTCAGGAGGGACAGGGCTATCAGCGGGTCCGTCGTGTGTTCGGGGCCTTGATCGGACAATATGGCCGGTCGCTGGACTACGCCGCCCGCTACGTGGGCGGCGTCGAGTTCCATCGCAGTCACAAAGGCGATCCCAACGCCAAGCCGCCGTTCACGGTCACGCCGCCGGACAAGCAGAAGGAAGCGCTGGAATTCGTGACCCAGCGAGCGTTCTCCGACAAGGCCTTTCAGTTTTCACCGGAACTGCTCAACAGCCTGGCCGCCGACCGCTGGGAGCACTGGGGCACGCGGACCTCCGAGCAGAAGAGCATCGAGTTCCCGCTGCATCGGATCGTACTCCAGACGCAGACCCGGCTGTTGGATCGGCTCTACGATCCGCGGACGCTCACGCGGGTGCTCGACAATGAGCGGCGTTGTCCCGATGACAATTGCCTGACATTGCCGGACGTGTTCAACACGACGACCTCGGCCATCTGGTCGGAGCTGGACCTCAAGGAATTGCCGCAGGGGGCCAGCAACCGCAACCCGGCGATCAGCAGCTTCCGACGCGGTTTGCAGCGGGAGCACGTCAAGGCGTTGATCCGCATTGTGCTTAATCCACCGGACGGTATGCCGGAAGACGCCCGCACCCTGGCCTGGTCGAAGCTGCGGAAGCTCGAAGGGGACATCAATCAGTTTCTGACGCGGTTCCCGAACGTGGACGAATACACGCAGGCGCACCTCACCGAGTCGGCGACACGGATCAAGAAGGCGCTCGACGCCGCCTACACGCAGATGCGGTGAGTGATCGCTTCGAGAGCGATCCGGCACAGCCGGCGCTCCGGTGTGAGTGCGGGCTGATTTCGTGCTCGGCTTGACCGGGGCGGTGGCATCGGCACAATGATGCAGATTTCTTCAAGCGGGTTGTCCGTGTCATGTTTCGTCGGAGGTGTGGTCATGAGTCCGGAAGCGAAGATCCAGGAACTGCATCTGGTCCTGCCGCCGGCCCCCAAGCCGGTCGCCGTGTACAAGCCCGCCGTGCTCGCGGGCAACATGCTTTATGTCTCCGGACATGGGCCGCTCCGCCCGGACATGACCCAGATCCTTGGCCGAGTGGGCGACGACCTCACCTTGGAACAAGGCTATCAGGCAGCTCGCCAGGTGGGCTTGGCCATCCTGAGCACCGTGCGTAACACGCTGGGGTCGCTGGACAAGGTCAAGCGGCTCATCAAGACCCTCGGCATGGTCAACTGCACTCCGGACTTCAAGGACCATCCCAAGGTCATCAACGGCTTCTCGGAACTGATGGCCGACGTGTTCGGCAAGGAGAACGGCATTGGCGCCCGCAGCGCCGTCGGCATGGTCTCCCTGCCCGGGAACATCGCCGTCGAAATCGAGTGCATTTTTGAAGTGAAGCCCTGACAACCGGGGATCGGCCCCTTTGTGACACTCCTTTGACATGGCCGCACCTGTTGCCGCGCTCGACACCTTTCCCCTGTTCAATCCTCCGCCGCGCCGCTACCGTGGGCCGATTGTGGACGCCCATATGCACAGCCGCGACGAGGAGACCATCGCGGCCTACTGGGACGTGGCGGAGAGGGTGTACGGCGTCCACTATTGCGTGCCCATCGTCGATTTGAAAACCGCCGTCGGTTTGAAGAAGCGTTACGGCAACCGCGTCCAGCCCGCGGTGTGGGGCATTCATCCCCGCAATGAGGCCCTTCGGGACGGTCGGGCCTTCCGAAGTGTCAAGGAGGCCCATCTCGAGGCCCTTGCCGAGGCGGGCATGCGGATCGTCAAGCTCTGGTTCACGCCGCGGTTTCTCGACTGGTGGAACCTGCGGATGGATGATCCGTCACTGGATTTCTTCTTCGACCGCATCGAACGGCTCGGCCTGGCGGTGCTGGTCCACGTCGGCGATCCTGACGCTTGGTTCGCCAAACAGCTGCGGGACATGGAGCACCACGGTGCCAAGCCGGAGCATTATCCGCAATTGATCCATCGCCTGGAGCGTCATCCCGGAATTGTGTTCCAGGTCGCTCACTTCGCAGCCGATCCGGAAAACCTGGACCACCTGCATCAACTCCTGGAACGCCACGCCAATCTGGTATTGGATTCCAGTGCGACCAAGTGGGTTTCGCGGGAATTCAGTCGGCACCGGACGGCAGCCCGGGACTTCCTTGTGGCCCATGTCGAGCGGGTCCTGTTCGGTACGGACCTGGTCGCCAGCCCGGATCGGGAGAAAGAGGGCAAGCGGGAGCACTATGCATCGCGCTTCTACGTCCACCAGTTGATGTGGGAAGGCGACGGCGTTTTCGATTCGCCAATCGAAGATGAGGACGCCAGTGAAGAGCCGTGCTTGTTCGGACTGAACCTGCCGGAGGAAGTATTGCGGAAGTTCTACTGGGAAAATGCGGCCCGCCTGTACGGATTCACCGCCGTCGAATCGCCAGCAACTCGGTGACGGATTCCGGCACGAAGCCGCGGCAGTTGCCCAACTCGTCCTGAAGCACGATGCCGTCGAAACTCAACTCCAGAAGTCGGCCTTCGAGCGCTTCGCCGTTGCTGACGAGGCGGACATGTCGGCCCAAAAGTCCGCTGTGCCATCGCCACCGACTTTCCAGATCCGCCCACTGTCCGGCGAGGAGTTCGTGGTAGCCGTTGTCCAGGCGGTGCAGGAGCGTCTGGAAGACGGCTCGGCGGTTGGGGACGTGCTCCGTGAACATGGCCAGCGATCCCGCCTGATGCAGCCCCGCGGCGGCGAAACGCTGAGCTGGCGTGGAGACGTTCAGGCCGATTCCCAGGATCGCCGAGGGCGTTCCTCCGAAAGCCCCGAGGTTCTGCTCCACCAACACGCCACACACTTTTTTGCCCTGGATGTACACATCGTTCGGCCACTTGATCGAGCACTGCAAGTGAACAACGCCGTGAATGGTTTCGCACACGGCCACGGCGGCCAGAATAGTCAACAGGGAGGATCGCCGGAGCGGTTCCGGGGGAAACAGCAGGATGGAAACCCAAATGCCTTCGCCGGGCGGAGACGACCACGATCTGCCGAGCCGTCCCCGACCCGCCGTTTGAGTATCGGCAAGAACAACCAGGCCGTCGTTGGTAGGATCATTCGCATACTCCGCCGCCACCGTGTTAGTGCTGGTGGTCTGCTCCAGATGGAGCACACGATGGCCGATGCGGTACGGCGGCGTTTCGGGGGAAAACCAACTGACGAACGGGTCACTCATGGTCCAAGGCAATGTCCAAGGCGACGGCCGAATGAGTCAAGGCGCCGACGCTGATGCGGTCCACGCCTGTTTCAGCAATGGCCCGGATGGTGTCGAGCCGGACGCCGCCGGAGGCTTCCAAACGCACCTCCGGAGCGACGACATTCCGGCGAGCGACAGCTTGGCGCAGCGTTTCGAGGTTCATATTGTCCAGAAGAATAACATCTGGTCGGGCAAGCAAGGCCTCTTCCAATTGGGACAGGGTTTCGACCTCGACTTCGATCGGAAGGGCGGAACCGATATTGTTCCGGGCACGCTCGATGGCCAAGGCGATGGGGTGCGGCTGATCGGCCAGTGATGCCAAGTGGTTGTCTTTGATGAGGATACCGTCGTACAGACCCATGCGGTGATTGCTTCCCCCTCCACAGCGGACGGCGTATTTTTCCAGGACACGCCAGCCCGGGGTTGTCTTCCGCGTGTCGAGCAAGACGCAGGGCAGGCCGGCGAGCTGATCGACGAAGCGGCGGGTCTGCGTGGCCACGCCGCTGAGCCGCTGGAGAAAGTTCAAGGCTGTCCGCTCAGCGGTCAGGATCGTGCGGAAGCTGCCATGAATGCGGGCCAGTGGCGTACCTTTGACAACGGCAGTGCCGTCCTTTGTGACCATTTCCACATGGCCCGTACCGGCGGCGACGGCTTCCAGGACCAGCGGAATGATGGGCAACCCGGCCACCACGCCAGTGGAACGGGCGACAAAAACCGCTGAGCCGAGCCGTTCCGGAGGAACGAGAAGGTTCGTTGTGAGGTCACCTGCGGCGTCCAGGTCTTCGGACAGGGCCAGACGGATAAGCCGCTGGGCAGCGTCAACTTCCCGCTGTCCCCAACCCGAGGCGGGATGTGCTGTCATGGCCTTCCCTTGCTTTTGCCTGCACAGAGTTTTAGAGTAACAACTCGCGGATACGCTGTCAGCCGGTCGCCCGGACGGCGCAGGCAGACTGGGCCAGATCACAGGTAATTTGTGCCTCGCAATCCTGTGCTCAGGTGATTTTGGCTGACTTTTGCTCAACTTCCATGAACGTCCCACGGCGGGACGGCGTACATAGCCTAGGAATTCATCAGGGGCGGAGCAGGGGAAGCCCGTCGCCCGGCGTGCCACGGGACGCTGGCACAGTTTTCGCAATTATCATCAGTTCGGCTTACTGTGGGGTAATCATGGCCGAAATCACTTCCAATTCGCAGCCCACGGCATCGGATGACATCATCGTTCAGACGCGAACCCTGTCCAAGGTTTATCTGGATTTCTGGGGCCGGAAGAAGAAACAGGCCCTGCGGGCGCTGACCCTGGACATCCGACGCGGCGAGGTTTTTGGGTTGCTGGGACCGAACGGCTCCGGCAAGACGACGACCATCAAGCTCCTGCTCGGGCTGCTCTTCCCCAGCGAAGGCGAAGCGTGGGTTTTCGGCAAACCCGGTACGGACGTCAGCAAGAACGAACGGATCGGCTATCTGCCCGAAGAATCGTACCTGTACCGCTTCCTGACAGCGGAAGAGACGCTGGACTTTTATGGCCGGTTGTTCAATATGCCCGCCGACGTGCGGCGGCAACGAGCCCAGGAATTGATCGAGAAAGTCGGCCTGGCACGGGACAAGAAGCGGCAACTCAAAGAGTATTCCAAGGGCATGAGGCAGCGTATCGGTCTGGCTCAGGCCCTCATCAATGATCCGGAGCTGATCATTCTCGATGAACCCACGTCCGGCCTCGATCCCATCGGCACCCGCTGGATGAAGAACCTGATCCTGGAGCTGAAGGATCGGGGCAAGACGGTACTCATGTGCAGCCACCGGCTCGACGACGTGCAGGACGTGTGCGACCGCATCGCTATCCTGTACGAAGGCGACCTTCAGGAATTGGGCGAGGTGGACAAGCTCCTGGAGATCCAGGAACAAGTCCAGATGCGGGCCAAGGGACTGCGCATGACGGACGAGCTGCGCCGGGACCTGGAAAGCGTGGTTCGCAAGCACGGCGGCGAACTGGTGGAAGTGGACCATCCGACGACCACGCTCGAAGAGTTGTTTTTGCGCATCGTCGAAGAGAGCAAGGCCCGTCCGGGCCGTCGCTACCTGCCGCAGCGGGAACCGCCGGTGGTCGCGGGCGGCAAGTCTGGAGCTTGATGTGGATGGATCGCCGTTTCTGCCCGGCGTACCGAGTGCGATTGCTGCATTGGCATCCATTGGCGCGAGGGTGAACTCCGACCATGTTCGCGGTTCTGATTAAGGAATCGGAAAACGCGACGCTCAGCGATTTCGGCCCGTATCTCCTGCACTGGCTGATCGTGACGGGGACGATGGCGGTGCTGGTCCTGGTGGTCGTCGAGATTTATCGCCTGGCCACGGGACGAGGGAGTTCCCTGAGGCGGGGACTGACAGGCCGGCTCTCGGAAGTCGGTGAGCAGGACGCCTGGAAGCTGCGACTGTACCGGCTGTTCGTGGCTTTCATCCCTCTGGCCGTGGCCGTGGCGTTGGGGCTGTATTTCTGGTCGCTTCGTACAGATGCTCCCGACATTCGACAGTCGCGGGAGAACCTGGCGCTGCTGGCTGCCGGAGCGGCAGGACTGCTGGCGGTTCTCGCGGTTTCCTGGGAATTCCTTCTGGATCTGGCCACGCTCAGTCCCCGGCGGGTCTGGGCCATCGCCCGGGTCAGCATGACCGAAGCAATCCGCCGGAAGTCGCTGTGGGGCTTCGTCGTCATCCTGGCCGTGTTCCTGTTTGCCAGCTGGTTCATCCAGACGGATCGGCCCGAGCACCAGTGGCGGATCTATGTCCAGCTGGTGTTCTTGGTGATGACCTTGCTGCTGCTGATCACGTCCAGCATCATCGCCTGCTTCAGCCTGCCCAACGACATCAAACAACAGACGATCCACACCATCATCACCAAGCCGGTACGCCGCTTCGAGCTGGTCCTGGGCCGGATCGTCGGCTTCACCCTGCTCATGACCGCCGTGCTTCTGGTCATGTCGCAACTGAGTCTGCTGTATGTGTTCCGCGGCATCGACGAGTCAGCCAAGGAACAGAGCATGCGGGCCAGGGTGCCGATCTTCGGCTCGCTGCACTTCGAAGAACTGGATTCGCAGATGAAATGGCGGCCGACGGCCACCGGCGTCAGCGTGGGTCGGGAATGGACTTATCGAAGCTATATCCGCGGCGGTTCCGCCCAGGAAGCCGTCTGGCGGTTTAACCGACTGCCTGCAAGACTGTCCCGCTCGGAGCGGATGATCCCGGTCGAATTCACCTTCGACATCTTCCGCACCTCCAAGGGTGGAGAGGATTACAAGGAGGGCGTCAGCACGCAACTGGCCTTTGTCAACCCGAACAAGTGGGACTTCGGCCGCTATGCCGACTACCGCAAGCTCCTGGAATCCAAAACAGAAGCCAGCGACGACCCGCACAAACTGGCCCGCCAGTTCGGCTATTACGAACTGAAGTCGCCGCTGACGGTGGTGGACTATCAGACCTACACGGTCTGGTTTCCCTCGAGCCTGCTGGAAGACCTGGGCAACGAGCCGTTCGAGATCCGCGTCGCCTGCCGCAGCACGTCGCAGTACCTCGGCATGGCCAAGGCGGACCTGTACATTCTGGCCGAAGAAGGCAGTTTCTACCTGAACTTCATGAAGGGCACGTTGTGCATCTGGTTCGTCATGGTGCTCATGATCACGCTGGGCGTGGTCTTTAGCACCTATTTGAACGCCCTGGTCAGCCTGATGCTGTCGTGGTTCATGCTGCTGTGCGGCATTCCCAAGCTGCGGGGATTCATCAAGCTGGTCGGTTCGGCGTTCGACCCTGACGAAAACCCGGGCGGCGGGCCGATGGAGTCGGTGGTGCGGCTATTGCAGAACAAGAGCTTGACCGCCCCGATCGAGCAGACGCGAGGCATCCGGGTGCTTCAATGGATGGATGACGTTTTCCGCGTCCTGTTCAACGGGTTGTTGGCGATCCTGCCCGATCTGGGGCACTACACCCGCACCGATTACGTCGCGGAGGGTTTCAACATTCCCGGGACGGAATTGGCCATGAGTTTCTTGATCTTGGTGGCCTATCTGTTTCCGTTCCTGCTGGCGGCCTACTATCTGCTCAATGCCCGCGAGGTGGCCAACTGAGGAGGCTGACGAACAAGCAGTCGAAATGAATGGGCGCGGCTGATGAAGCCGAGCCGCCTGGAGGTGGAGAAGATGGCGACACCGCTGGAACAGGCACGCTATCGCAAGCTGATCTACGGCGGAGCGATCATCCTCCTGTTCACCGGGCTGGTCGTATATCGACAAATGGGCGTGGTGGAACAGGCGGCGGAGCGGCACGGCATCTCGGAGACCAACATCGGCAAGACTGACCTGGGCGGTTCCGTGGCCCGTTTTCTGCTCGCCAGCATCCGCGGTCCCCTGATCTGTTCGTTGTGGTGGGAGGCGATTGAACTGCAAGCCCGCCACGAATGGGACCAGATGGAGATCATCATCAAGTCGCTGACCAAGCTCCAGCCCCACTTCCGCAGCACTTGGGAATACCAGGGCTGGAACCTGGCCTACAACGTCTCCGTCGAGTTCGACCGCACTCAGGACAAGTATTTCTACATCTCCGAGGGCATTCGCTGGATCGCTCGCGGCGAGGAGATCAACCGGGCGTCGCTGTACGACCCGGACAGCCCCAGCGGAAAGCGGATCGTCGGCGATCCCGGCCTGCGCTGGAGCATCGGCTTCTACTTGCAGAACAAGATGTCGGTGGCGGATGAAGTCAAGACCTACCGTTGCTATCTTCCCCTGAGCTGCACGCCGCCCAAGGACTGGGATCCCTATGAGTTCCGCCGCGATCCGCAGCGGCTCAAGGATTTCAAACGGGACTATCCGCACCTCGTCGAACGGATCCGGGACTTGAAACATCTGCCGGAGGAAGCGGAAGCGGCGCTGGACAAGGAACTGCAAGACTTCCTCACGCCGTTGTTCCGTCCCGGCTTCCCTTCACTCTATCCGGAGCAACTGATCGGCCAACAAAGCGGAATTTTGGGGCGGGTCGTCACCGGCAGTCTGGACAAGTTCCCGGTCTGGCCGCAGCCCGATCCGCTGGAGGTGATTCCGCCGCGGTTGCGTCAGGCCCTCGACAATCTCGCGCCAGAACGGCCGGAGGACCAGGATTCCTACGAGATTTCTCGCTTGTGGTTTGAGTATTCCTGTGCGCCGCTTCCGCCGCCCAACGTGGACCTGGAAAAGCTCGACCCGGATCGCAGGCGGCTGTATCGGCGGCCGCAGCGAATGGTATCGCTGATCTTCCGCAGCAATCCGGCCCGCTCCAAGAGCAAAATGGCGGAGCGCCTCGCCCAGGAGGGCTGGATCGAGGAGTCGCGGAGGGCCTGGACGGAAGCCCACGAAATGTGGCGGGAATTCGGCAGAGAGAACCAATTGGATCTCGATCCGCAAGAAGAGGCGGAACTGCGCATCCGAGCCACGCGGTTTGGCGGACAGTTCCCGATGGTGGCCTCGGGACGGGAAGATCTGCCGACCTGGGCCGCCAAGGATGAAGAAATCCTCAAGGACATGGCCGCGTATCGCCGTCTCCAGGGCGTCATGGGTCGGCAGGAGTTCGGCAACTACCGTTATTGGAAGGTGACCTCGGAGACTTATAGCAGGTCCGACGGCATTGAAGTGTGGCGTCACCTTTTCAACGCCAAAAATCGCTATAAGTCCGACCTTTGGCTTGCCCGGGACGAGTATGAAACGGCTCTGGACGGATGGAGGCGGTTGCTCGTCACGGACAAGGGGCGGGCCGAAGCACTTCTTGGTCTGGCTCCGTTCAGCTTCAATGCCGGAGCTGTCTTCCAGTCCCGGCCGTTCTTCGAGTTGACTCCATTCGGCCAGATCAAACAGACGCATGAGGAAATCGCACCCCATCACGAGGAGTACATTGCCCTTCGCGCCCGCTGCGACGCTCCGCACTGGCTGCGGGCAGGCTGCGATCTATGGCACCTGTGCCAATTCTGGACCCACCAGGCGGGGGCCGGGGCTTCGCTGATCGGTGCGGTCGGCTGCCTGCCCAATCCGCAAGTGCCTCTGCGCTTGTCCGCACTGGAAATCACGCTGCTGGCTCAACCCGGTCCACTCGACCTGTATCTGGACGAGCAGGTCCTGGAATCCAAGCGGATGCAACGCCCCAAGCTGACCAAACCCGAGGCCGAGCCGCAACAGGGGGGACAGCAACCCGAAATCCGGACTGGCGTCACGCCGGTGCCCCAGTGACAATGCCTTGTCAGGCCGAGAGCCGGACTTGCCGCTCCGCTGGCCTATGCCGTATGCTCCCCACAAATGACTGCTGGGTATCCGACGGGCACGAGGTCCGACCACCGTGCGCATCGTCATCACTGGAGGAGCCGGGTTCATCGGCTCTCATCTGTGCGAACGCTATCTCAACGACGGCCACGAAGTCGTCTGCGTGGACAATCTGATCACCGGACGCCGGGAGAATATCGAACCGTTCGTCAGCCATCCTCGTTTCCGCTTCGTGCAGCACGATGTGTCGCATCCTCTGCATATTGACGGGCCGGTGGACATGGTCCTGCATTTTGCTTCGCCGGCCAGTCCTGTGGACTATCTCAAATATCCGATCCAGACGTTGAAAGTCGGCTCGCTGGGCACGCACAACACCCTCGGTCTGGCCAAGGCCAAGAACGCATCGTACCTTCTGGCCAGCACCAGCGAGGTGTACGGCGATCCTGAGGAGCATCCCCAGCGGGAAACCTACTGGGGCCGTGTCAATCCGATCGGCCTGCGGGGCGTGTACGACGAAGCGAAACGGTTCGCCGAGGCGATGACGATGGCCTATCACCGTACCCACGGCGTCAACACGCACATTGCCCGGATCTTCAACACCTACGGTCCGCGTATGCGCCTCGACGACGGCCGGGCCTTGCCGAACTTCATGGGTCAGGCCCTTCGCAACGAACCCCTGACCATCTACGGCGACGGCTCGCAGACACGCAGCTTCTGCTACATCGACGATCTGATCGAAGGACTCGTCCGCCTGGCTGTGACCGATTTCCACGAGCCGGTCAATCTCGGCAATCCCAACGAGGTCACGATCCGTCAGTTCGCGGAAGAGATCTTGCACTTGTCCGGCAGTTCCAGCGGCATCGTCTTCAAGCCGTTGCCGGAGGACGATCCCCGCATCCGTCGTCCTGACATCACCCGCGCTCAGCAGCTTCTGAACTGGTCCCCGAAGATCGACCGGACTGAGGGACTGCGGCGGACCCTGGAATATTTCCGCGGCCTGGTCCGAGTTAAGGCACCTTGAGCACGAAGGCGGTGCCGTCCTTGTTGGCCGTGGCCAGCAGACTGCCGTCGGGTGCGAAGGCCACCGAGTAGATGCCGGTCGGCAGTTTCTGGCTGACCAGAAGTTTGCCGTCGGCCATGTTCCAGAGCTTAAGCCAGCCACCGTTGCCCACTGACGCTAGTTTGCTTCCGTCCGCGGAGAGGGCCAGATGATAGACCCAGTCCCGGTGGGCACGCTCGGCTTCTCCTTGCCCGGGCGGCGGAGCAAGTTCCGGATCGAGGAACTGCCGCACAACCGTTCCATCGTTGACGTTCCACACTTTGATCTGACCGTCGCTCGATCCCGAAAGCAGAAACTGTCCGTCCTTGGTGAAAGCGATGCAGAAGACGCCGTCTTTGTGCCCCTTGGGAAACTCCTTGTCGTGGAAACCGCGTAGTTCCCGGATGAGATTCCCATCCGCGGCGTTAAACAGCTTGACGCTGTGAGCCAGGCCCCCACAAGCGATTACCTGGCCGTTCGGACTCCAGGCCACGCAGTAGATCGGCGTCACGCTGGGCTGGTTGAAGGCATTGATGGTGCGGACGAGAGCCCCGCTGGCAACGTTCCAGATGCGGAGCGTTCCGTCGTGTCCCGCCGAGGCGAGTTCCTGACCGTTGGGGCTGAACGCAACTGCGTCCACCATGCCGCCGTGACCTGCCAGATTCTTTGCGGGTACGGTACCGGCCAGTTTCCACGCCCTGGCAGACTTGTCGGCTGAGGCCGAATACAAGGTCGCAGTGTCGCTGTGAAAGCGGACATCGTAAGCCGGTCCAGAGTGTTTGAAGACTTGCAATACCTTTCCGAAATCGGGCGGCTGAGGCATGTTCGCCGGCTGCTCGACATGAAGCACCTGCACGGAACCGTCGTCGCAGGACGCGGCCAGGGCGTTGTTGTTCGGACTGAAAAAGACGCTGCGAACCGGAGCGGGAGTCTCAATCGCCTTGAGTTCCCGCCCCTCGGCGAAGTGAAAGATGCGAACGAACTTGTCTTCGCCAGCCGTGGCCACCATCGCTCCGTTGGGCGAAACAGCGACACCGAGGACCGCTCCGCCGTGGCCGGTGAAAGTGCGTTCCATGACAAAGTTCGAGAGATTGAACAACTTCACGGTCTTGTCGGCGCAGGCGGCCAGCAAGTGGCTGGCATTAGCAGTCAAAGAGAGGCCATACACCTGATTCCCCAGCGACGGCACGACACGCTGGGCCGTGACCGTATGAATGCCGACCGTCTTATCGCCGCTGCCGCTGACGACCACGGTGTTGTTTGGATGAAATGCCACAGTCGTCACTGGGCCGCCGTGTCCGAACCATTGCAATTCTTTGCCGCTGGCGATGTCCCAGACGCGTATGCGATTGTCTTCGGAGCCTGTGGCGAGCCTGGCGTTGTCGGCGGAAAACGCCACGGATCGGGGAACGGCAGGCAGATTTACCACGGCGACCTGTTGTCCGTCAGCGACTTGCCAGATGCGGATGGACTTATCCGCGCAACTAGCGGCAAGGCGCGTTGGCGTGCCTTCGCGGCTGAAGGCCACGGACGTTACAGCCTCGTTGGCAGGGTAAGTTCGCACTTCCTTTCCCATTGCCAGGTCCCATAGTTTTACGGTCTTGTCCGCGCTTCCGCTGATAGCCTGCGTGCCGTTGGGATGGAAGGCGACGGAAGTGATCGGTCCGTTGTGACCGGCCAATGTCTTAAGAACCCCCACGTCGCTGACCCGGGCGGTCTTATCCACCGAGCAGGAGAACAGGGTGCGATTGTCGGAATGGAACAGCAGCCCGGTCACGGGTCCCGCGTGGCCCGGAATGGTCTGAAGTTCGAGTTTGCTCGCCACGTCGAAGACGCGGATCACATGGTCCCCATCCGGTCCGGAACCGACGGCGACTTTCGAGCCGTCCGGACTGATTGCGACGGCGGCTTGAGCAACAGGCAGAGCGATGTTTGCCAGCGTCTGCCCGTCACCCACATTGAAAACGAGCAGTTTCTTATCCGCCCCAGTGGAAGCGACGCGGTTCCCATCGCCATTGACGGCCACGCTCAAGACGGCCGCTTCATGCCCGCTGAAGGAGCGAATTTCCTTGCCGTCGGCGACATTGAGCAGCTTCACGCTCTTGTCATCGCCGCAGCACACGACATGCTGTCCGTTCGGCGAGAAGACGGCCTTCCGTGCCGGTCCGCCAAGGACTGCTTGCCAGACCAACAACCCCGGCCACAATCGGGCCGTCTTGTCATCGCTGCTGCTGACGACCTGCTTGCCGTCTGGATGGTAGGCGACGGCCGTGATCGGTCCCTCATGGACGTAGTATTGCATCAGCCGTCCGTCGGTGGAATAGGTTCGCAGGACATGATCGGACCCTCCCACAGCTAATCGCGTGGCATCTGGACTGAAACTGAGACCGCGAACTTCCGCCGGCGTGGAGATCGTCAGAATCTCCTTGTTTTCCGCCAAGTTCCACACCTTTACCGACTTGTCCGTTCCCCCAACCGCCGCCCGGCTGCCGTCCTTGCTCAGGGCCAGAGCGTAAAGCGAACCGGCATGGTCGAACTTGGCGATGCTTTTGCCCTCGGCCACATTCCAAAGTTGCAGACTCTTATCGTGACTGGCCGTGACCAGCTTTGACCCGTCCGGCGTGTAGGCAATTCCCGTGACAGGTCCTCCGTGGCCAGTCAAGCTCTTCTCTTCTTTCTGCCCGGCGATCAGATAAATGCGAATAACACTGTCCGCGAAGCCGACGGCCAGTCGGGTATTGTCAGGGCTGAAAGCGACGCAGTTAGGGATGTGCGGCAGGTTTTCGAGTTTGGCGGCAACGGCCCCATCGCCGAGATTGAAGACGTGCAGGGTCTTATCGGCGCTTCCGACAGCCGCCTGGGTGCCATTGGGACTGACGGCGACGCAGGTGACAGGCATGGCGGGACCGGCGAACGCTCGTTCGACCTGCCCGTTTGCCAGATTCCACAAGCGGGCTTGGTTGTCCTGGCAGCCGGTCAGCAGTCTGGATCCGTCCGGACTGAGAACGCCGCAGGTGACAGCCGCTGGGTGAGCCAACGGGGAGGTCGGATTGGGCGGCAGGTTCCACACTTTCACCGCGCCGTCTTCTCCCGTGGAGAGCAGCAGGTTGTTCCCATGGTTGAAGTGCAGCGAAGTGATGGTGCCGACATGGCCGCCAATGAACCCGTTTTGTTGGTCGTTGCTCAGGTTCCAGAAGCGGATACCGTCGGCTCCGGCCGAGGCCAACAGAGCAGCATTCGGACTGACGGCCACGGCGGTGACGGGAGCCGTGTGCCCGGTCAAGGTCTTGTCAGCCTGATTGGTTTGCAGGTTCCAGCTGCGGATGAGCTTGTCCGCGCCGCCGGTGTAGAGCCGATTGCCGTCGGCCGTCAAGGACGCTGACAACACCGCCTCCGGATGGGCCAGGGGCCTGGCAGGTTTAAGCGGCAGCGACCACAGCTTCAACAGACCGCTGGCCTCGGCCACAACAAGTTGCGTGCCTTGCGTATGCACGGCGACGCCGCTCACGGGTGACGCACCCGCCGAGACGACGCCCTGATGCGCACCGTCGGCGAGGTTCCAGACGGCCAGATTGCGGTCTGCCAAGGCCGCAGCTACCAGGGTGCCATTGGTGGAGAGACCGACGACCCCCGCCGTCGCCCCTTCGAGAACTCGTTCCTGAGCACCATCGGCAAAGTTTGACACGCGGATGGTCTTGTCCAGGCTGCCGCTGATGATCTTGTTTCCGTCCGGCGTCAGGGCGACCGTCGTGACCGCGTCTCCGTGGGGAGCGGCCAGAGCACGACTGGGAACGGAAGGCAGCGTCCACACTTTGACATTGCTGTCGTGTCCGCCGGTGTAAGCGACGGTGTTGTTCGGGTTGATGGCCAGGGCCGAGGCCGCGTCGGGGTGAGCGCCGACGACGGCAACCGGCTTGCCGTCTGCCGGGTTCCAGGTCCGCAGGGTGCCGTCCGCTCCGACGCTGGCCAAGATCGCTCCGTTAGCACTGAAGGCAACGCGCAAGACCGCTCCGCTGTGCCCGTCACATTGAAAAACTTGTTTGCCGTCGGCGGTGTTCCAGATGCGAACGGCCCCGTCCTTGCCGCCCGTGGCCAGTCGGCTTCCATCGGGTGCCAAAGCCAGGCAAAGCACCTCGGCAGGGCTTCCTACAAGCTCCAACAGGGGCGAAGCCCGAGGAACGTCCCAGACCTTAATCGTGTTGTCGCTGCTTCCCGAAGCCAGCAGGCTCCCATCGGGACTGAAAGCCAGAGTGAGGACCAGGTTTTGATGCCCTTGCGGTCCGCCGAGGGTGCGGACCAAGGTTCCCGTGACGGGATCCCAAAGCTTCAGCGTGCGGTCGAACGATCCCGTAGCTACCAGCTTGCCGTCGGGACTGAAAGCCACGGCGTAGGCGAGTTCCTCATGACCTTTGAGCGTGTGCAGGATCTGCGGCGGCGTCGAAGCCTGCTGAGCCGACAGCAGACCCCAGGTTCCAGCCAAAGAGGCGATAACGGCGATCCCGATCAGCACGTAATTCCTGACGCCGAAAGAACGATGCCGTTGCAGCGCGGTCTTCATGGTCAATCTCCCGGGATGCGGGAACGAGAATCATCGCGGTCGTGGCTCACGCAGGCGGGGTGGACGAGACTTTTTGTCCATGCAGAAGCTAAACCGCCGGCAGGGTTCCCCATGATGGCTCAGTTTTGCAAGTCCTAATCGGTTCGTCAACCGGCCAGAGTCCAAATGAGCCTCAACCGCGCCTGGCAAAGTGGAGATCCGCCGTTCATTGCCAGCGAAAGATCTTCAGGGCGATGGCGAAGCTGAGCGTTCCGTACAGAGCCAGAAGCGCCAGTTCAGGCCAGAGCACAATCAGCGGCGTGCCTTCGAGCATGGTTGACCGCAAAGTATCGATGAGCGGCGTCAGCGGCAGGGCCTTGATAAGCGGCTGAAGGAATGCCGGGAATCGTTCCGACGAGAAGAAGATGCCCGAGAGCAGCCACATCGGCAGCATCACCAGGTTCATCAGTCCGGAGACGGTTTCGATGGTCCTGGCCCGGCTGGCCACCAGAAGCCCGATGCCCGCGAACGTGAACGCTCCGAGCACGATGATGAACGCCAACGACAGCAAACTCCCCCGCACTTCGACGCCAAACGCCAGCCAGGCGAACAGCAGCATCAGGAGCACTTCGGGAATCATGAACAGCAGGCGGCTCAGCATCAGACCCAGGAGAAAATCCCGCTTCCGCATCGGTGTGGCCAGCAGCCGCTTCAACAACATGCGGATGCGCATGTCCACGGTGACGAAACCGACGCCCCACATGCCCCCGCCCATCAGGCTCAGCCCCAGAAGCCCGGGAATGAGAAAGTCAATGTAACGGCTGCCCCGTTCCGTCATGTGTTGTTCTTCGATTGGGATCCGCTTCGGTCCTTGGAGGACTTCATTGACGGCGAAGCGGGCCATCATGCTCTCGGCTCGGGCCGGGTCGTACAGGAACGTGAAGCCGCCTCCTGCCGTATGCGGAACGAGGACCAACTCCGTCTTACCGGTGCGGAGACGCTCCCAAGCCGTCTCGGCGGGTAGGATGCGGACCTGGAACTTCGGATCGTCATGTGAAGTGAGCAGAGATTCGACTTCCCTGTCGCCGGGACCGGCGGCCACAACCACGTCGACCTGCGTGATCGGTTTGTTGGCGAAAGCGATGCCCAGGGCGATGGTCATCAGAATCGGAAAGCCGTACACCCAGAAAATGGCCTCCGGCTCCCGGTAGAACTCCCGCACCCGAGCTGCCACCAGTTCAAGCAGTGGGTAATAACGACGGGTCGAGGCAGTGGATGAGGAAACGGATTCCTGGCTCATGGTCGGTTCGTTTCTGCGTCGCGGAGATGACGTCCGGTCAGAGACACGAACACATCTTCCAAACTGGCGTGCCGCGTGGTCAGACTTCCCAACTCCAGCCCCGAATCTCGAAGGCGATTCAGTAAAGCGGGCAGGGCGATGTGCGGTTCGCCGACGGACAGGCAGATTTGTCCATCCTCCTCTCGAACCGCGTGGACAGTCGGCACCTGGGCGAACCATTGGAGTTCAGCTTGCGGTGCCCGGCCGTTGCCATCGATCAGAGAGAACTCGATGATGTGCTCACCGCCCAGCGATTGGATTAACTCCCTCGGCGTGCCTTCGGCGATGATCTTGCCGTGGTCCACGATCGCGACCCGATCGCAGAGACGTTCGGCTTCGTCCATGTAATGCGTCGTCAGCATCACGGTCCGGCCGCGGTCCCGGAAACGGCGAATGATGTCCCAGACCTGGCGACGGGCCTGCGGATCCAGACCGGTCGTCGGCTCGTCAAGAAAGAGCAGTTCCGGATCGCCGACCAGCGCGCAAGCCAGAGCCAACCGCTGTTTCTGTCCTCCGGACAGTTTGCCGACCCGGGTACGGCTCTTCTCGGTAAGGGACACCAAGGCAATCGCCTCTTCCGGTTCCAGCCCCTGCCGATAGAAGCTGCGGAACAGGACGAGCGTCTCTCGCACCGTCAGCTTCTCGGAGAGTTTGGTTTCCTGGAGCGAGATGCCGATGCGCTGCCGAAGCTCGGCCTCGTCGCGGTCCCAGGACCGGCTCAGCACTTCGACCGAACCGGAGGTCGGTTTGAGCAGTCCCTCCAAGATCTCGATGGTCGTGGTCTTGCCGGCTCCGTTGGGGCCGAGCATGCCGAAGCATTCACCGGTTTGGACCTCCAGGTCCAGCCCTCGCACGGCCTCGACAGGCGGAGGTCCGGGATAGACCTTGACGAGTTGACGACAGCGGATGGCAACGGTCATTCCCTTGCATTATAAAAGTTGTGCAAGGAAGCGGCCCCTCCGCAGGATGCCGATCGAAATCCCGCCCCGAAGCTCGCTCCGGAGGTCTTCATGCTGCATCGTCTGGCTGCCGTGGTGATCGGTGTTTCGTTGGTCGTCAGCCTGTCGTTTGCGGAGGATTGGCCATGCTGGCGTGGCCCACGCATGGACGGCACTTCCCGCTCGACATCTTTGCCGCTTACCTGGTCCCGCACCCAAAACGTCCGCTGGAAGACTCCTATCCCCGGCAAGGGACACTCTTCACCGATCGTCACCGGCGACCGGATCTTCCTGACGACTTGCATCGAGGAAGAAGGCAAACGGTTGCTCCTCTGCCTGGATCGCCGGGACGGCAAAGAGCTGTGGCGGCGAGAGGTGTTCACGGGCAAGCTGGAAGAAAAGCACCGGCTCAACAGCTACGCCAGCTCGACCCCGGCCACTGATGGCCGATACGTTTTCGTGACCTTTCTCGACATGCCCTGGGTTCTCGTCGCCTGTTACGATTTGCAGGGCAAGGAAATCTGGCGCGTCTCGCCGGGGGAGTTCTACTCCAAGCACGGTTTTTGCAGTTCGCCAGTTCTTTACAAGGACCTGGTCATCGTCAATGGCGATCAAGACGCCGAAGCCTGGATCGTCGCCTTGGAAAAAAGCACCGGCCGGGAGCGATGGCGGGCGGATCGGCCCAACCGGACCCGTTCCTACTGCGTGCCCATCATCGTCGAGGCGGCAGGCAAGAAGCAGCTCGTTCTCAGCGGCAGCAAGTGCGTCGCCAGTTACGACCCCGACACCGGGAAGCAGATCTGGATCATCGACGGCCCGACGGAGCAATTCGTCGCCAGTCTGGTTTACACGCAGGGACTGCTGTTCATGACCGGGGGCTACCCGGAGTATCACATGCTGGCGATCCGCCCGGATGGCACCGGCAATGTCACGGAAACTCACGTGGTCTGGCACGAACGCAATGGGGCTTCTTACGTTCCCAGTCCGATTGCCGATGCCGAGCGGTTTTACCTCGTCAACGACAACGGCATCGCCAACTGCTTGGAGGCTCGCACCGGCAAGCGGCTCTGGACGGTTCGCCTGGGTCGGCGGCACAGTGCTTCGCCGATCCTGGCCGGGGGCTACATCTACTTCCCCGACGACGACGGCAAGACCCATGTCGTCAAGGCCGGACCCCAATTCGAGCGGGTGGCGGTCAACGATCTCGGCGAAGAAATCTACGCTTCTCCCGCCGTCATCGGTTCCGATTTGCTGTTGCGAACCGTCGATAACCTCTACTGTATCAGCCATTTGGAACGCTGATCGCCGTTCTCATTTTCTTCTCACAGGCAGCGGAACTTCAAGCGGCGGCCGGTGTTTTACTGGGTGGTGCTGATCTCCGGTTCTTGTGAAGGAAGCCGGCCATGTATGCCGCTTGGAAACCGCTCTGGATGGGAGCCTTGGGCGTTCTAATAACTTTGGGAATCCTCAACGGAACGTGGGGCGGGGAAGAGCCTGAGAAGGCTCCGACACGTCCCCTGGTCTCGGCTGGCGAGATCGCGGCGATGATCGACCGGCACATTGCTGCCACGCTCCGGGAGGAGAAGATCGACCCGTCGCCGCGGTGCAGCGACGCGGAGTTTTTGCGTCGGGTCAGCCTCGACCTGGCGGGCGTGATCCCCACTGCTGAGGTCGCCAGAACCTTCCTCGATTCCCAAGTGCCGACGAAACGCGCTCGCTTGATCGATGAATTGCTCGGCGATCCGCGGTACGGGCAACACATGGCGGACATCTGGCAGGCGCTCTTGCTGCCCAAGACCTCCGACAGCCGCCGCATCCGGATCGAACCCTTGACCGAGTGGTTGCGCGCCAGCTTCAACGAGAACAAGCCCTGGGATCGGATGGTGGCTGAACTGTTGACGGCCACCGGTACGCCAGAGGAAAACGGAGCGGCTGTTTATTGGCTGGCCAATCCGAGGGTGGACTTGGTGACCGGATCGGTGAGTCGCTTGTTCCTCGGAGTGCAGTTGCAATGCGCTCAGTGCCATAACCATCCGTTCACCGACTGGAAGCAAGATGATTATTGGGGCCTGGCACAATTCTTCATGAAGGTGCGTTTGGAGGGCAATCCCCGCCAGAACGGCACGGCGGGCGTAACAGAAGGGGAGCGAGGTCGCAGGGGAATGTTACCGGAAGGGGTCAAGCAGGTTCCACCGCGCTTTTTCCTCGGCGAACAGCCGACGCTAGCCCGGTCTGAACCTTATCGGCCCGTGTTCACTCAATGGCTGACAGCCAAAGAGAACCCCTTCTTTGCTAAAGCCATGGTCAATCGGCTTTGGGGTCAACTATTCGGCCGCGGTCTGGTTCATCCGGTGGATGACATGCAGCCCGATAATCCCGCAAGCCATCCCGAATTACTCGAGGAATTGGCCGCTTACTTCGCGGATAGCGGGTTCGATGTCAAGGGGCTGATCCGAGCCATCTGCCTGAGCGAAACTTATCAGCGGAGCAGTAAACCCCACGGCAACAACGCAGACGACGCGATCCTGTACAGCCACCGCATTGTCAAACCCTTGTCGCCGGAGCAGCTTTTCGACTCACTTCAGCTGGTCGTCGGCCCAGCAACTCCCCCTCAGAACAGCAATCGGCAAGCCGCGAAGAACCCCAACCAAGCCAATGCCCGCGCCCAGTTCGTCGCCTTCTTCGAAGCGGATGAAAGCGCCGATCCCGCTGAGTATCAGGCCGGTATTCCGCAGGCGCTGCGGTTGATGAATTCGCCCCAACTCAACCGGGGCGGAGTGCTCGTCGAGGAGGCGTTGCGACAACACAGCACGACCGAGGCGCGGATCGAACATTTGTTCCTGGGCACGCTCAGCCGTCGGCCCACCGAAGCGGAGTTGCAGCGGTTCCGAGACCATGTGCGACGTAGCGGAAGCAATGAGCGAAACGGCTTGAGCGATGTCTTGTGGGTGCTCATCAACAGCAGCGAGTTTGTCCTGAATCGCTGAGAGTGAGGAGTCGAAAATGGAACCGAAGCTGTGGAAGGTGTCCTCGCATCTGGTGGACCTCTACCGACGGGACTTTTTGAAGCTCTCGGCCGCTGGGGTTGTCGGAACCTGCTTCTCCGGCTGGTTGAACATACTGGCCGCCGATGCCGCGAAGTCCGGCGTCAAGCATAAATCGTGTATCGTCCTGTGGATGGAGGGCGGACCAAGCCACAAGGACACCTTCGACATGAAGCCGGGAACGGCCGACTCCGGCGAGTTCTCGGAAATCCCGACCTCCGTGCCCGGTATCCGCATCAGCGAACATTTTCCGAAATTCGCTGAACTGATGCAGCACGCTGCTATCCTGCGCGGCATGAGTACCGGGGAGGGTGCCCACGCCCGGGCGCGGTATTATCTACACACCGGCTATCGGGAAGGGCAGGGCGGGTTGGTCTATCCGAGCATCGGCTCCATCGTCTCGATGGAACTGGGCCAGCCGGATTTTCCACTGCCCAATTATGTCTCGATCGGCGGTCCCAGCTTCGGTTCTGGGTTCCTCGGGCCGCGACATCAGCCGCTGGTGGTGAACAATCCGGATCGGGGGGTCGAGAACCTCCGTGCCGCCGTGGATGAACAGCGGTTTACCAGTCGCTACAGCCTCCTGGAAGAGATGGAGAAAGGCTTCCTGAAGGAATACCAGGCTGCCAATTCCCAGGCCCATCAGACCACTTATCAAAGGGCTGTGCAGTTGATGCAATCGCGGGAGGCTAAGGCGTTCGACCTCTCGCAGGAACCGGAGACGGTGCGGGCAGCCTACGGCAACACGCCATTCGGCCGTGGCTGCCTGTTGGCCCGCCGACTCGTCGAGGTCGGCGTCGCCTTCGTGGAAGTGACGCTGGGTGGTTGGGACACGCACCAGGACAACTTCGACCGTGTCAAGCGGTTGTCGTCCGTGGTCGATCCGGCCTTGAGTGCGTTGATTACAGACCTGAAAGATCGGGGATTGCTGGATTCGACCTTGATCGTCTGGATGGGCGACTTCGGCCGCACGCCGAAGATCAACAACCGCGGACCCAAGCCGGGGCGGGACCATTATCCGCGAGCCTGGAGCACCGTGCTCGTCGGCGGCGGCATCAAGGGCGGGCAAGTCATCGGACGCACGGACAAAGAAGGTGCGGTCGTCGAGGAGCGCGTGGTGACGACACTCGACTTCATGGCCACGATCTGCCAGATCCTCGGCATCGACTACACTAAGCGCAACCTTGCCCCAGGCGGACGCCCGATCCGCATCGTGGACAAGGGCGGCAATCCCGTCACCGAGCTTTTTGCATAAGAAAGTCGGGAAAACCGTCGCCTTGCTGCTTTCTCCTCCAGGGGGAGGAGAGAAGGGCTGGGTTGGTGGACCTCACGACTCCAACGAGAGCGTGAACGGATTGACGTGCAACCGTCGCTGGCACTCAGGACAGACCGCCGTGCGACGCCCCGTCTCGTGCAATTCAAAGACCCGGTGGCAAATCGGACAGGTGCACCGGAGTACGCGGATCAGATGGTCCCGTCCGAGCAGCTTTTCGAAAAACGAGGGCCGAGATTCCTGCGACTCGATGGCGGTGACGCACAACGGGGCCTTTGCCATTTCCGGCAGCGGGTGAAAATGCACGTGTCCCTTGACAGTTCCAATGACGAGATAGTCCCCGGTGGGCGAGAGGGCGGCACTCTGGACTTCGTAACCCGTCGATTGCGTAGGCAACTTTTGCAGATCGGGCACGGTTCGCCGCATCAGTTCGCCCTTGGCAGAGACGCATAGCAAACTTTGGGCGTCCGGCGTGAAGCCGCACCAGGGCAGATCTCCCCGCGCGTGGGGGTAACGGGCCTCTTCCTTCTGCGTAGCGGAATTCCAGAGAATTACATGACCGTCCCGACCCGAGGAAACGAACCAGCGTCCGTCAGGTGACACGTCCGCGGCGGTGATGCGGTCGGTGTGGGCGGACCAGGCTGCGATCTGCTTGCCACGCATCACGTCCCACAATCGCAATGTGCCGTCGTGGGACCAGGAGAGGAGTGATTTATTGTCCGGCAGAAAACGGCACCCCGCTACGATGTCCTTGTGCCCTGCCAGCGTCTTCCAATTCTTCTCCGGCTCGAATTGCCAGAGGTTGATGGTGGCATCCCAGGAGCTGGTGGCCAGCGTTTTGCCGTCGGGCGAGAATTCGATGCCGGAAATAGGCCGTGTGTGTGCGAGGAAGATAGTTTTGCGTTCTCGTTTGAGGGGATCCCAGGCGGCCAGCAGGCCATTCATGGTGCCGGTAAAGAATTGGCTTGCGTCGGGCGAGAAAGCGCAGGCGGTGACGGGCTTTTCCGCAGCCCGCCAGGTTGCCACGGCTTTGCCGGTCGCCGGTTCCCAGAAAATTACGCAGCCGTCCCAACCGCCGGATGCTGCCCAGCCGCGCCGGGCGGCGAACGCACAGCACAGAACTTCGCCTTCGTGGGCCAGCGACACCGTATCCTCGGCATCGCCGCACGGAGTGCGCAACAACCCCATGACGGGTTCCTCCCCAAGCACCCCCCACCGCTACGCAAACATAGGTCGTGCCTGGAGACTTGCCAAACCTTAGTCCTTCGGGAAGCAGGGAAAGTTCCTTAGGATGCGCCCGGGCCTTTTCGGGTGTCAACTGCCGTTGAGCCAAGTCATTACTTCGCTATAGTTTTCTTGCTCCGATCCCTTTAGGGATTGGTCCCAATCCGGTCTAAAGACGGCATGTTGGGGTATCAAGGATGACGACGCATGCCCAAGCGGGTCAGGTCGATCTCCGTCTGGAGCAAGCCCGTCAGGTGCTCCGCACCGAGGCCGCGGCCTTGTACGCAGTTGCCGACCGGCTCGGTCCTTCCTTCCTGGCTGCGGTGGATGCCATCTTCCGCTGCACGGGGCGGGTGTGTCTGACCGGGACTGGGAAATCGGCCGATGTCGCCCAGAAAATCGCCGGGACTTTCAATTCCACCGGCACCCGGGCTTACTTGCTTGATCCCACGCGGGCCGTGCATGGTGATTTAGGCATGGTCGGTCCCGACGATGTCGTGCTGGTCCTCTCGCACAGCGGCGAGAGCGAGGAGGTGGTCCGCATTCTACGTCCTTTACGCCAACTGGCATCCGGATTGATTGCCTTGACCAGCAACCCCAGCGGCACCCTGGCTCGGGAAGCGGACATCGCCATTGTTTTGGGACCGCTGATCGAAGCCGATCCGCTTGGTCTGGCCCCCAGCACCAGCACCACAGCGATGATCGCTGTCGGCGATGCCCTGGCCTTTGTGCTCAGCCGTCAGCGGGCCTTCAATCACGACGATTTCGCCCGCTTTCATCCCGCCGGGAGCCTCGGCCGCAAATTGATGAAGGTCGAGGCGGTCATGCGTCGCGGCAGCGAGCTGCGGATCGCTGCCGCCACCAAGTCCATCCGGGAAGTCTTCGCTCAGTCCGTCGGGCGGCTGCGCCGCTCCGGAGCGGTGATGCTCGTGGACGAACAGGGAAGGCTGATCGGACTGTTCACCGACAGCGATCTGGCCCGGCTGTTCGAGCAGCGGCGCGATCATCTCCTGGATGAGCCAATTTCCTGCGTCATGACCCAGCGGCCTTTGACCATCCGGGCCGGTTCCCGCCTGCTCGATGCACTCGACATCCTGCGGACCCGCAAAATCAGCGAACTTCCCGTAGTGGACGACGACCACCGACCCATTGGGTTAATCGACATCACCGATGTGCTTGGCTTGTTGCCGGATGGGGCAGAACTTGAGGAACCGCGTGCTGCTGCTTGAGATCGGCCGTGGTTCGCCCCGGAGTACGGACGCCCGGAACGAGGAGCTTGGCCATCATGTGGACTCCCCGGCGGCTGGTGTTGTGGCTGGTCGGCCTGGCTTTCTTCCTGACGCTTTTCCAGATTTACAGCTATTTTCTTGGCCACTACGACGGCTTGCCGCCGCTGCCCCCGGAATACATGCCCTCTCCAGAGGGTGCCGAAGGTGGCCCAGTCGCGCCCACGGCTCGTCCCAACCAGGCCGTGGCTCGGCTGATCGAAGCCTTCGGGCCGAATTGCGAAGAGCAATTCCGCCGCATCAAGCTGGAATGGCGGCTGGAGGGGATCGTGGTGGCGGCAGACCGCTGGCAACTGCTCGACAACGGCCAGTTGCGGCTGCACAAGGTCAGCGTAGCCATCTTCGGCAAAGCGAAACCGGATCAGCCCGGGGTTGAGATCAACACCGTCCGCGGCGAACAGGCCGACATCGAGTTCGACAAGCCAATCACCGACCGCCGCGACGCCTTCAACCGCAAACCCGTCGCCGGAAAGCTGATTGGCAAAGGGATGAAGGTGGAACTTCGCAACAATCGTCGTACTCCGCAGACCGACGACGACATCCGCCTCTACACCGATTGGCTGGCCTACAGCGACAAGGAGCACCGCATCTGGACGCACGCCGAGGTCCGTCTCGTGGACGGTGAGCCGGAGCAGGCCCGCGTTACTGCTTTGGGTATGGAAGTCGTCCTCGTCCCGAACACTGCATCCTCGGACAGGTTGAAGAAGAGGAGCGGAAGCCCCGAGGATTCTGGACCGCGTCCGCCCCTCTCTCCTCCCGAGCATCCGTCGCGCAAGTCCCCTATTGCCGGGGTCAAATACGTGCGGTTGGATCGGGACGTCAGCATGAATCTGCTTATTGATGCCCGTTCCGCCTTCCTCGGAAGACCCGATGCGTCTGGGACGTCCGACGCGGGTCTGTCATCGGCTGCCAGGACCGATTCCGCTTCCAAGGGCCGGGACAAGACGCCGCTGGTGGTTACTTCACGGGGTCCGTTTGTGTATGAGGTCGAAAGCGACCGGGCCGATTTCAGCGACAAGGTATCGGTCATTCGCAAAGTAGAACCCGACGCACAGGGGCCAGATGGAAAGCCGTCCACGACCCGCTACGACCAGATGGACTGCGACCGCCTGTCCTTGTTTCTCCATCGGCGTAAGACCGATCCAGGCTCTGCATCGCCGCACCGGGATGAACCAGCCGTGGACCTGCTGCGGGTGCAAGCAGAGGGCAAACCTCTCGAACTTTCCTCCGACGTGGAACGGCTACGGGCCACCGGCACCCAGCTGATCTACGACAAGATGACCAACGAAACCCGCCTAATCGGCGATCCTGCGCAGGCGGAACGCGATGGCAATGAGCTGGTGGTGCATGGCGTTTTGGTTTTCACCAATCCGTCCGGTGAGCGGAAGGAGATTCAGGAGGCCCGAGCCGAGGGCCGAGGCGAAATCCGCATCCGCAATCTCGAACCCTTTCAGCCCGAGGAGGAGGCCAAACAGGCGAGCAAACCCCGGTACGACCGCGTGGCTCGCTGGGAAAAGGAAATGCGAATCAGCAGGGAAGGCGAACTCGACCGGCTGGACTTTGTTGGCAAAGCTTCGTTCGAGGACCCGGAATACGGTCGGCTCAAGGCGGAGCAGATTCTCGTCTGGCTGGAATCCCAGCCGCAATCTGTCAGGCCCCAAGCGGCTGCCAAGAGCGGAGCGAACCGCCGACCTCGACGCATGGACGCCCTCGGTGAAGTCTCTCTGGAAACTCGCGACCTGCGCATCACTCGTACCAATTACTTGCGCGTCCAAGTTGAAGAGGCTCCGCCTCCTTCCAGTTCGTCCAGGTCGGCAGACCCCACGCTGGCCGCCGAGCCTTCCTGGAAAGGCCTGCCCCCTACCGCCTCCCCCGGAACGGCTAAAGCGGGAGGCAATACGCCGGGCGGAGCATCCAGCAAAGGACCGGGGGTGTTGCCCACGGAGAACGACGTCAGTGTGGAGCCGCTGGTTCTACGAGCCAATACCGTTGACGTCAAAGTCGTCAATTCCACTGCCAGGTCAGCTCAGCTGAAAGAGGTACGCACGGAAGGGCAGGTCGTTGTCACGCGGCGGCCGACTTCGCCCAAGGATGGCGGCGTCGAGGTCCGCGGCGACCGCCTGGATCTGTTCCACGGCGACGAAGGCAACGTGCTTAAAGTAGCGGGTCAACCGGCCTATGTGCAATTCGACCGCCTGACCCTGTTGGGACCGCTGGTCCACATCGACCAGCCGGCGAACAATGCCTGGATCAACGGAGCGGGTTCCATGAAGCTGCCCGCCCGCACCGACTTCCAGGGCAATCCACTTCAGGAGCCGGTTGAGGTCACCATCTTCTGGACGGAGCGTATGTTTTTCGACGGAAAGATCGCCGAATTCGACGGTAACGTGCAGGCTGAGCAGGGAGAAAGCGACTTGGGCGGCGGTCGGCTGGCGTGCCAGAAGCTCGAAGTCGTCCTCGACCGCGCTGTTTCGCTTAAGGAGCCGCGGCAGCGCGACGGCGAACCGCTGCCCGGACTGCATCGAATGCTGTGTGACCGCGGTTGCCGGCTCGAAAAAGGGGTCCGTTCTGGAGATCGTTGGGAGCAATACCAGCGGATCGAAGCACGGGAGGTGCTCTTCGACAATCCAAGTTCGCAATTGAATGTCTATGGGCCAGGCATCGTGACCATGCTGCACGAAGGCTCCGCCGGCGGTTTTGCCGGCGCGCTTGCTAAGCCGCAAGCCTCTCCCCAAACCAACCGGAGCAACAAACAACCTTCCGTTCCGCAAGCCGACCGAGGTAATGCCGCCCGAGTTACTGAGACGAAGCTGACCCGCATCCACTTCGGCGGCCACATGCAGGCCAATCGAGCGTCTGGCGTCGTCCTTTTCACCGACCGGATTCAGTTGATGCACGGACCTGGCAGCGACCCAGATGCAGACCTCCATCCCGATCGGCTGCCAGTGGGTGGACTGTGGCTGGGTTGCAATCGGCTCCGGGCGGTCAGTCGGCGGCAGGAAGATGGCACGGTTGCCCAGGAGTTCGAGGCTGCCGATCGTGTTCGCATCCAGGGCCGACTCAGCAGCGGCGACTTCAGCGGTCAGGCCGACGTGGTCAAGTATGTCGAAAGCAAGGATCTTCTGATTCTTGAAGGGCAAAACGGCAACCTGGCGACCCTGACGCGGCAGGTCGCTCCCGGACGACCCCGTGAACCCGTCCGGGCCAAACGCATCTGGTACTGGCGGAGCCTCAACCAGGTCCGCCTGGATGAAACCGACCACATCCAGGTCAATCCGTAGCCCCCGCACCAAGCACTGTATCATGCAACAGGGACCTGTGCCCGATCCCGACTGTTGCGTGACACGCCGAGCGGTTTTACAATTGCAGGAGATCGTGAATCAGGAAGGATTCACGAAACGGAGCCTCGCCGTTCGCCTTACCTGACCTGGGAGATGCCATGAAAAATCTTCGACTGACGCTCACCGTGGTCGTCGGTTTCCTGCCATTGAGTTCCCATCCAGTGCATGACGGCTGCATGGCAGCCGAGCAGGAGCAGAAGCCGCTCAAGCGCGTCCTCC
Organism: uncultured Planctomycetota bacterium; assembly: GCA_937944855.1. Lineage (GTDB taxonomy): Bacteria > Planctomycetota > Planctomycetia > Gemmatales > HRBIN36 > JANWWR01. The sequence continues at coordinate 45,518 of CALFAY010000008.1, read as the reverse complement.
TGGTGACGCACTCCGGCGGCTTCATGCACGACTCAATCGGAGTCGCCGAACAGGTGCTCAAGGAGATCGGCCCGAAGTACGGCATGGAGGTCACCTGCTGGCGGTTCACCGGCGATCCGGATCGCAAGGTCAAATACAAGGTCCGCGTAGAAGGCAAGGAAGAAGAGCGCGAGACGACCGCCCTGGCCCGTTACAGCCAGCTGTATCGGGAACGTACCGGCGAACGCGGCAAGCCGGGCGAAGAAGTGACCCGCGAACACATCGGCCGGATCAATAAGGAGACGCTCAAGAACTTCGATCTGGTGTTGTTTTTCACAACGGGCAGCGGCGCGGAAGCTCCGATGACAAAGGAAGAGGTCGAAGGCCTGGTTGCCTGGGTTGAAGCTGGCGGTGCGGTGGCCGGTACGCACTGCGGCGCGGACACGCTCTACGACGTCCCCGCCTACGGCCGACTGATCGGGGCCTACTTCCAGACGCACCCCCCAGGATACCAGAAGATCCGTGTCCGCGTCGAGGATCCCAAGCACCCGGCGGCCCGCAGCTTCCAGGATGGCCAGGAGTACGAAGACGAAATGTACATCTTCCGTCCGGAGCCGTACAGCCGGGAACGGCTGCATATCATCCTCAGCATTGACCCGGAATCGTTCCAGCCCCGCAGCGGTGCGCGGCCGGATCGGGACTATGCGATCTCGTGGTGTCAGCAGATCGGCAAAGGGCGGTCGTTCTACACCTCGTTCGGACATCGGCGAGAGGTCTGGCGAGACCCGCGGTTCCAGGAGCACCTGATGGGTGGGCTGCGTTGGGCTATGGGACTGGAACCCGGCGACGCGACCCCCAGTGCCAAGCTGCGGACCGCCAGTAATTGAATCGAAGGCATGCAACCCTGGTGTCAATCCATCCGCGGGTGTCTTGGGAAGACCCCGGCGACTGTGGCCATGTGTCTGGGCTTGGTCGCTGTGGTCTTTTTGTGCCCGTGGGCCTCTGGCGTCGGGCAAGACGAAGCCGACGGACCTCGCCGTTTGACCAGCGACGGTTCTTTCAAGGAGAAACTCGCCTGGTCGCCCGACGGCCGATCCATCCTCTTGACCCGCATCCACGAAAAGAAGATGGGGCTTTGGCTGCTCGACCTGGAGAGCCGCGGGATGCGTCGGCTTTTCAAGCACGACGAAGCTCCGGACTTCGACGGCTACTGGTCGCCCGATGGCAAGCAAATCGTCTTCGTTTTTGATGTCTTGCAGGGCACGGACGGCAAACTTCAAATCAACATGATCAACGCTGACGGCACGGACAACAAAGTTTTGGTTGAGAATAAAGGCTTCGAGGAATGTCCCCGGTGGTCGCCGGATGGAGAACGCGTCGCCTTCGTCAGCACCCGCCACGGACAACAAGAGATCTACGTCGTGGACACCGGCGGAAAGGAGATCAAACGGCTGACCAGCGAGGTCGCCGCCGACACGAACCCCACTTGGTCTCCGGACGGCAAGGAAATTGCTTTCGCGAGCCACCGCCACGGCAACTGGGAACTCTACGTTATGAAGGCCGACGGGTCCGACATCCGCCGCCTGACCCACCATCCCAGTATGGACTACTGGCCGGTCTGGTCGCCCAACGGCAAGTACATCGCCTTCACGTCCAACCGCAGCGGCAACTACGACATCTGGATCATGAAGCCGGACGGTTCCGGCCTCCGCAACTTGACCGACCACCCCGCCCAGGACAACCACGCCACTTGGTCCCCCAACGGTCGAAAGATCGCTTGGGTTTCCAACCGTTCGGGCAGCTACGAAATCTGGGTCATGGACGTGGAATGAGGCGCTCTGCCGAAGGAGATACCAACCCAAGGTCCTGTGCGTCCGTCCTGCCGAGTCGTCTTGACTCGTTTTCATCCTTGTCGGTGATGAACTGGGCTGACTCTTGCCGATAACCGGAATAACCGGCATCGTTGCTCCGTTGCGCAGGGTCCGCCTCGGGTGCCGGGTGCTATGCGGTCATGCGGATTGAAAGACCGGGGCCGCTCCGAAAGCGAGGAGGTCGCCGATGCTCAAGAAGGTGCTGACCGTCGTAACTCTGCTGATAGTGGCGACAGTGAGTTCGGCCCAGTCCATCGGTAGCGGAAGCTCTTCGATACCGCTTGAACTGCCGTTCGTCCGCAAGGTCTCGAATGCTGCCGCCGAACCGATCCTGGTTCCGCCAGGCGAGCCGGTTGTCGAGCCTCTTTCCGAAGTCGCCCCGCCTCACACGCTCAAGCCGACGAAGCATCCTTACTCGTTTATCTGGTCCAATACGGAAGAGTTTTTCAACAGGCCGGTGTTGTTCAATCAGCCTGTGGATCCGGTCAAGACGGCTCCGTGGTTCTGGTTTCGTGCAGACTACCTGTTGTGGAAAGTCAAGGACGGCCCACTGCCGGTGCTGCTCGTGACCACTGGCGACACTCCCAACGGACTGCCCCTGGCGATCCCGATGGTGATTCTCGGGCCGGGCAACGGGGGCGGCGTCCTGGGCAATGCGGACACGCAACCTGTCTTCGGCTTGAAAACTTTTGAATACGATGCCTTTTCGGGCTTGCGATTCGATGGCGGTCTCTGGTGCGATTGCGACGGCATCTGGTCTGTGCAGCTCGGCGGCTTTTTCACGGAGGAAAGTACAGAGCGTTTCGACCGAGCTTCGACGGCCAACGGCGCGCCGCTTTTGGCCCGGCCGTTCTTCGATCCGGTGACGGGTCGAGAAGGCAGCGTGCTCATCTCCGCGCCCGGCGCCTACGACGGTTCGATTCGCATTCGTTCTCACAGCCGCTTCAGCGGAGCTGAGGCCAACCTGCGTCGCGGTTTCGCCGACGGCTTTACGGCCCCGGTCCTTTTCCTTGCTGGGTTCCGCTACGTCAACCTCGACGAGGACCTGACGGTGTTTCAACAAACCAAGGAACTCGACAACGGCCAAGCGACCTTCGCCGGCGCTCCGGTACCCAAAAACGCCGTTATCAATCTCTACGACAGCTTCTCGGCCACCAACCGCTTCTATGGGGGGCAACTCGGCGTGGCGGGAAACTGGCAATTCGGCTCTTTCATTCTGGGGGCAGCGGGGAAAGCGGCCATCGGCGGTACCGTGGCCGACCTCAACGTCGCAGGGGTCAGCCGGCTGGACCGCTCCCACCTGAACCTGAGCAGCGACGTCGAACCCGGCGGCGTGCTCGCCCAGCCGACGAACATTCACAGCGTGGAACGAACCCGCTTCAGCTTCGTGGGGGAAGTCAACGTCAGCCTCAGCTATCTGATCTGCTCTTGCTGCCGGGTTTCGGTCGGCTACGACCTGCTGTACTGGAGCGACGTGGTTCGGCCGGGGAATCTCGTGGACAGGCACATCAACTCCGATGCTCTGGTCGTCAGTCCGAGCTACGGCGGGGGCGGTAGCCAGGGCCGTCCCGAGCGGCGGTACTCCTGGAGTGACTTCTGGGCCCAGGGAGTCAACCTCGGCCTCGAAGTTCGTTATTGACACACCGATGGACGCAAAGGGGTTTAGCTGCCCGACTGCTGCGAAGCGGCGGGACCGGCCAGGAGGCGTTCGGTAATCTCCCGCATTTTCCGCGTGCTCTGCTGGAGGTTTTTCTGCATACCCCGCAGAGATCGAATGGCTGCTTCAAAGCGCTCGACCCGCTCGGTCAACTCCCCGGACGAGGTCCGCTCCGCATACAGCAGGGCCGAGGACAGATCCTTGATGGCCGGTTCGAGGTCGTGTTCCAAAATCTTGACAAAGTCGCGGGTGTAGTTTTCCGAGACGATGGTCGCCTTGTGGAGAGCGGTCAGCACCGGGCCATCGATGACCGGATCGAGTGTACGTTCCAGATTGGCCCCGGCTGTTTTGACCTCGGTCGAAGCCTGTGAACTCGGCTTTTCGCCGGACTCTGCCCGCATGGCGGCCTCGGCCTGTTCCAGCCCGAGCTTGGCTTTCTCGAAGTTCGGATTGACCTCCAGGGCCTGCTTGTAGTGCGCAATGGCCTGAGAAAAGCGGCCCACCTCCATCAAGAGATTGGCGAGGTTGTAGTGGGCGTCGGCCATCCGGGGATTGAGGCGGGTGGCTTCCCGGTAAGCCTGCATGGCGAGTTCGGGCTGTCCGCTGCGACGGTAGGCCAAGCCGAGGTTGTAATACGCCTCAGCCCGCCGGTTGTCGAGCTGAATGCCGCGACGCAAGGCCTTGATCGCCTCGTCGAGTTGGCCCAGCCGGTTGTACACGGCCCCAAGATTGATGTGCGCTCCGGCACGCAGCGGGTCGATGCGCGTCACTTCCTTGAAGTGGAAAGCAGCGGTTTCCAGGTCGTTCAGCAGGAAGCAGGCGGTGGCCAGGCCGTAATGAGCGTCCGGGGAGTTGGGCCGTTTCGCCAGTGCCTCCAGATAGAGCGATCGAGCCGACACACCGTCTCCCTCGGCCAACGCTTGGCGGGCTTTCTGACTCAGAACCTCGAACGCATCAGCCATGCTTGGAACACCTCATTCCGCTCCCACGATGAGACTTCGCTGGATGACCGGAGAGATTTGAGCAACATGCATTTTTTGCTGCGGGGCGCGGTTTTCCAGTATCATACCAGCTCGCTACCGCTGGCTGCAAGGTTTCTCGTCCCCCGTGAACGAGATCTGGAAGCCCAGTCGGGATACCTTGCCCGTGTGCCAGGAGGGCGGTATCATACGGTTGAATTTCATCTAGATCCCGGGATATTGTTCAGCCCGATCGGCCAATGGCCGTGCCACTGGGGAATGGTGTAACGGTAGCACAGCAGACTCTGGATCTGCTTGTCTAGGTTCGAATCCTAGTTCCCCAGCTTCCCCTCCCGTCGAGTTCCTGTTTGTTATGTCTGTGTTGAAACGTCGTTGGCCGTGTCCGTACTCGCTTGTGTTACCTCCCTAGGCGAGGGTTATTGGCCATCTGACGGTGAGGCATCGGTAGGATTCTTTTGTTCGGGTTGACCCGAAGTGGCGACGATCTGACCGTGAACCCGCAAGACGTGGGTTTGCAGGCCGAAGTCGTTTAGGTAGAGGTACGCTCTGGCGTCGATCGGTCCAGCCGGTCCCACCCGCAGCTCGCATTCGATATGCGTCTTGCCAGGCGGCAGATCGAAGGGTGCCTCGGGCTTCGGGGTGAGGCAGCCGCCCAGTCCGCAGGATCCGGTTAACCCCACGACGCGCACCGGCTTTCGGCCGGTATTGACCACCTCGAAGGTGACGGTGCGATTCTCCTTGGGTTCAAGAGTCAATTCTTGGTCGGCATTGGCGACATGCACCACCGGCCCGGTCTGTTGCGTGGCGTACAGGTAGCCGGCGTAAGCCAAAACTCCCACACCGGCCACAAAGAAGGCGATTGACACCCAGGACAAGATCGTGCGCATGATCGCCCCTCCGTGACGAACCTCCGAATTGCTTCCTCTCAACTTACCGCAGCCGCGGACCGCTCACAACAAACGCCTAAAGACTTAACGGAGCCGATAGTCCATAAGGGACTGGCTAAGGTGTGGGACTCAGCAGCGGTTCCTCGGACAGGGTTTCGGAGACCTTACTGACTGGCAAGTCGGCTTCTTCTTTCAGCCGGTCCAAGCTGGGATCGGGAAAGCCTTCCGGCCAGATGCAGAAGCCGCCGTGGAGATGCTCATCGGCTATCTCCCATCGGCCCCAGATGCCTCTGCCTTCGTTGTAGCCGTTGTATTGCACGGTGTGCCGACCCAGGTAACGTTTGATCCAACGGCAGGCTCCGGTCGTAAGCTCGTAGCTTCCTTCGATGGAGAATTTCCCGACCCAATCCCGCCCGTCGCCTGTGATCACACCCTCGCGGAACCGGAGTTGCAGTTCCATTGCGTGCTTACCCGGCGGAACTGGTTTCTGGATCCAAAAGCCGATCCAGGGGCCGCTGGGAAATCGCGGATCGGTTTCCAGGTCTGAGGCTTGCGTTTTCTCCCCCATGAGGGCATTGTATCCTCGGCCTGGCATGGCGAAGTGTAAAACCCGATTTCTCATATTCCACCTTTTGCTTGCAAATCCACCCAGAACCGGCAAGATAGAGGCGCGACTTGTCGGCCCCGCAGCACGGGCCGACGACTGAACAGTCCCAGACCATCCAGTTCTACCCTGTTGGTGGGGTGGAGCATCTCCGGTTCACAGCGGAGGAAGGAGTGAGCCATGAGGCAGACACGCATGGGAATCGCCATGATCGCGCTGCTGGCGGCAACGTCGCTGGCACCGGCGGCAGACCTGACTGCCAGTCTCCAGGTGGGCACGCCGGACATCAAGTCGGTCGGTCCTCTGGCTTTCGGCCCGGAGGGCATCCTGTTCGTGGGAGATCCGCAGGGTGCGGCGGTGTTCGCCATCGCCACCTGGGACGCCAAGTCCGCCGGCGAAGGCATCCCCAGGGTCGAGGCATTGGATGCCAAGATCGCCGGATTGCTCGGCGTCACGCCTCGCGACCTGACGATCAATGACATGGCGGTCAATCCGCTCTCGGGGCAGGTCTATCTGTCGGTAACGCGGGGTCAGGGGCCGAATGCAGTTCCATTTATCCTGCGGGTGGACCGCACTGGAAAAATCAGCGAAGTGCCGCTGAAGGATGTCAAGTTCAGCAAGATGCCGTTGTCCAATGCCACGGTCCGCAATCGTATGGAGGCGATCACCGATCTGGCCTACTTCAACGGTAAGCTCTATGTGGCCGGCCTGTCCAACGAAGAGTTTGCCAGTCGCCTGCGGGTCATCGCTTTCCCATTCAGCAAGGAGGAGCCACCGGCGGGCATCGAGATTTATCACGGTTCGCATGGCCGGTTCGAGACGAATGCACCGATCCGCACTTTCACCTTCTATCGCGGCGCGGACAACGAAGATTATCTTCTGGCAGCCTACACCTGCACGCCGCTGGTGCGTATTCCGCTCAAGGACATCCAGCCAGGCGCTCACGTCAAGGGCGTGACGGTAGCAGAACTGGGCAATCGCAATCGGCCGTTGGACATGATCGTGTACCAGAAGGGCGGCAAGACCTCCGTGCTCATGGCCAATAACAGCCGCGGTCTGATGAAGATCACTGCCGAGAACATCGAAAAAGCCCCGGGCATCACGACCCGAGTGGCCGACAAAGCGGGACAGAGCTACGAGACATTGGAGCAGTTCCAGAACAACGTCGTGCAACTGGACCGCTACGACGACAGCCACGCGCTCGTCCTGCTCCGCACGGAAAGCGGCACGTACAATCTCGAACCCCTGCCGTTGCCGTAGGCGATAGGGTTTTCCTGGTCCTGGATCTGGCAACCCCTACCGGGCGGACCGACGAAAACGGTCGGTACCGCCCGGTATTTTCTGGACTCACCCAGATGCGATGGCTTTTAACGGCTGCTCTCATGTGCATGGCGTCAGCGATGGGTTGCAGCTCCCCTCCGCCGCGAGCGATGCCGGTGCCAAATGTTCGTACCGAGGTGAAAATCCTCCAGGACGCCGAAGGGAACGAAGTCTTTCAGCTGGTCGGCCTGCACTCCGGACTGATCCAGCGCATCCGTGACCGGCTGGACGAAGACAACAATGCGGGATCGGAGTTTCTGCTGGTTGCAATGAGGGGGCCTAAATCCGCGACCAAGCGAACGCAAGCGGAACAGGCAGATTGCTCCGCGCTTCCCACGCCGATCCTGGGAACCTACACCATTCTTCCCGACGGCATCCAATTCAAGCCACGCTATCCCGTCAGTCGTGGTGCCGTGGTGGACGTGTACGGGGACCCGCTTGGGCAAATCACGCAGAAGTTCCCAGATTGGGCTGCTGGAAGATTTACAGACATGTTGGTGCGGTCCTTCGTCATCCCGAACAAATGGGAATTGCCCACGACCCGCGTCACGGCTGTTTACCCGTCGGCCGACGTACTGCCCGAGAATCTGCTCAAGTTCTACATCCACTTCTCGGCCCCGATGAGCCGAGGCATGGCCTACGATTGCGTGAAGTTGTTTGACGCGGAGGGCAAGGAAGTAGAAATGCCTTTCTTGGAGCTTCCCGAGGAATTGTGGGATCCCTCGGGGCAACGCCTGACGTTGCTCCTCGACCCGGGACGGATCAAGAGTGAACTTTTGCCCCGCCGCGAGGTTGGCCCGGCGCTTCAGAAGGGAGGACGGTACGCCCTTGTCGTTGTGGAGTCCTGGCTGGATGCCGAAGGAAAGCCGCTGACGGTGGGTTTTCGTAAGGAATTCACCGTCGGTCCGCCGGACACCGTCATGCCGCGGGTCGCCGATTGGCAAATGCACGTTCCCCCCGCCAATTCCCGAAAGCCTCTGAGCATCGTCTTTCCGGAACCGCTGGATCACGGCCTGCTGGAGCGGGTCCTGTCGGTGGTCCGGGACGGCAAGACGATCTCTGGTCAAGTCCGTATCAGCGACCACGAACGCCGCTGGCACTTCATCCCGGACACACCTTGGACCGCGGGTGACTATGCCCTGGTCGTCGAGACGATCCTGGAGGACCTGGCAGGCAATAATCTCAAGAAACCGTTTGAGGTGGATCTGCTGCAACATTTGGACCGCGCCAACGTCCCCGAAACCGAATCGCTGCCCTTTCGCATTCCCCAACTCCGCTGACACTTGGCTCCTTTCGCTGGAATAGCTGCCTCCGCTATAATCGAAAGGGTCAGTCGCCCACCCACCGGATCGGAGTCCCGCCATGCGTACCTACCGATTGTGCGTGCTGTGTGCCTGGATCGCTGCGGCAGCAGCTCTCGTGTGGTTGCTCGTGTCCGCCTCGGTTGCCCACGCTCAGGCTGCCGCCGACAAGCCGATCAGCTTCATGGAGCACGTGGCCCCGATTCTCAAGGAAAACTGCTTTGCCTGTCACGACGCCAAAAAGCAGAAAGGCAAGCTGGACCTGACTACCTTCGAACGGATGATGAAAGGCGGCAACCAGGGAGAACCCATCGTGCCAGGCAAACCTGAAGAGAGCAATCTGTTTCTCTTCATGGCTGGCAAGGAAGAGCCGATCATGCCGCCCAAGGAAGCAGGCGGGCCGCTCAAGGCTGACAAGGTAACTGTCATTGAACGCTGGATCAAGGAGGGAGCGAAGTTCGACGGGCCTTCGCCACAGGCCGATCTGGCCGCCGAACTGCGGAAACGCTGGCAGCCGCCCACCCCGCCGACCGCGTACCCATTCCCCAGCATCGTTCGAGCTTTAACCTTCAAGCCGGACGGCAAGAAGTTGGTTGTGGGCGGCTACCACGAGCTTCTGCTGTACGGCGTCGAGAGCGGCAAGCTCGAGGGCCGAGTGCATACCCGCGCCGAGCGGGCCAACGCCATGCTCTTTTTGCCCAACAGCAGCCTGCTTGTCGTGGCGGGAGGCCGCCCCGGTCAGGAGGGGGACATTCGCATTTACAATCTTGATGCTCAGCCCACGCGGGTTGACGGCGAAGTTGCCATCTACAACGGAGTCGATCCGCAGGCTGGGGTGCTGGTTCGGGAACTGCTGCAAACCGCCGACGAAATCCTGTGCCTGGCCCTCAGCGGCGACGGCAAGCGGCTCGCCGCTGGCGGGTGTGATCGCGTCATTCGCGTGTGGGACACCGGCGACTGGAGTTTGCAGCAAACCGTCGAGAACCACGCCGACTGGGTCTTCGGTCTGGCCTTCGCGCCGGACAACAAGCATCTGTTCTCGTGCAGTCGGGACAAGACAGCCAAAGTCTGGGACCTGGACGCGAAAGAATCCGTCGTGACGTTTCCGGAACATCAGAATCCTGTGTACGGTGTGACTGCCAGTCGCGACGGCAAGCTCGGCATCTCCGGCGGAGAGGACAAGCAAGTTCGCTTCTGGAATGCGACTGGAGAAGGCAAACAGGTGCGGGCGTTGGGGGGACACGGCAAGGCGATCTGGAAGGTGCTTCTGCATCCCTCACAGCCTTGGGTGCTGACCTGTTCCAGCGACGGCACGGTGCGGGTGTGGAACACAGACAACGGCCAACTGGTCCGCTCTTTCGGCGGACACAACGACCACATCTACGCCTTAGCCATCAGCCCCGATGGACAACTCGTGGCCAGCGGAGCCTGGAACGGCGAGGTCCGCATCCACAAGATCGCCGACGCCAGCGAAATGAAAGCCTTTAATGCATCGCCGGGTTTGTCCACGGCCAGCAAGTGAAATAGCCTGGACAATGTTCCTCGGAGCAGCACAATGGCCGACAATTCGGAGTTTTTCGCCTGAAGTCTTTCGGGGAGTCGTCTGATTCCGCAAGCAAGGAGCATGTGCGATGTCGAACGTGTCCGCCGCTCAAACCATCGAGAGCGTGCTGAAGGAAAGCCGCGTGTTTCCGCCCCCTGCCGATTTCGCCGCGCAGGCCCACATCCGCAGCATGGCCGAGTATCGGAACATGTGGCAAAGGTCCGTGGACGCTCCCGAAGCCTTCTGGGCCGAACAGGCGGAGCAACTGCACTGGTTTCAGCGGTGGCACAAGGTTCTTGACTGGCAAGAGCCTTATTCCAAGTGGTTCCTCGGCGGAAAGCTCAACGTCAGCTACAACTGCCTGGACCGGCACCTGATGACGGCCCGCCGCAACAAGGCCGCCATCGTCTGGGAAGGCGAGCCAGGTGAAACTCGTATCCTCCGGTATCAAGACCTGCACCGCGAAGTCTGCAAGTTCGCCAATGTTCTGAAGAAACTGGGCATCCAGCCCGGCGACCGGGTGACGATTTACATGCCGCTGGTACCCGAGGCCATCGTCGCCATGCTGGCTTGTGCCCGCATCGGGGCGACGCATTCGGTCATCTTCGGCGGCTTCTCGGCAGAGGCGGTGGCGGATCGCAATAACGACGCCAAGGCCCGCCTGCTCATCACCGCCGATGGCGGTTGGCGCCGTGGGAAGGTCGTGCCGCTCAAGCACAATTCCGATGTCGCCCTGGCCAAATCACCGACCGTGGAGAAGTGCATCGTCTTCAACCGCTGCAATCAGCCGGTGGAGATGAAGTCGGGCCGGGATTTCTGGTGGCACGACCTGATGGCCGACGCCTCTACCCAGTGCCCGGCTGAGCCGCTCGACAGTGAGCATCCGCTTTTCATCCTCTACACCAGCGGTTCGACGGGCAAGCCCAAGGGCGTGCTGCACACCACGGGCGGCTACCTTCTCGGCGTTTCCTGCACGCACCGCTGGGTCTTCGACATCAAGGACGAAGACCTGTATTGGTGTACCGCCGACATCGGGTGGGTGACGGGACACAGCTACGTCGTCTACGGCCCCTTGTGCAACGGAGCCACGACGCTGATCTACGAAGGTGCACCCAACTATCCTCGCGAGGACCGCTTCTGGGAAATCGTCGAGAAGTATCGGGTCAACGTTTTCTACACGGCTCCGACGGCGATCCGTTCCTTCATGCGTTGGGGCGATCAGTGGCCCAAGGGGCACGACTTGTCCAGTTTGCGTTTGCTCGGTTCGGTCGGTGAGCCGATCAACCCCGAGGCGTGGATCTGGTACCACGAGGTCATCGGCGGCGGTCGCTGTCCGATTGTCGATACCTGGTGGCAAACGGAAACGGGTATGATTCTGCTGTCGCCCTTGCCGGGAGCCACGCCGCTCAAGCCCGGCTCCTGCACGTTGCCGCTGCCCGGCGTCGTCGCCGATGTCGTGGACAACACCGGCCAACCAGTCGGCGTCAACCAGGGTGGTTTCCTGGTCATTCGCAAGCCCTGGCCGGCCATGATGCGGACGATCTTCGGCGACGATGAACGCTATCGGAAGCAGTATTGGTCGCAGATTCCCCATTGTTACTTCACCGCCGACGGAGCGCGCCGCGACGAGGACGGCTACTACTGGGTCATGGGCCGGGTGGATGACGTGCTCAACGTGGCGGGACACCGCCTCAGCACGATGGAAATCGAAAGCGCGCTGGTAAGCCATCCGAAGGTTGCCGAAGCCGCGGTCGTCGGCAAGCCGGACCCGATCAAGGGCGAGGGCATCGCCGCTTTCGTCACCCTGGAAGGCGGAGTGTCGCCGTCCGAAGAACTCAAGAAAGAGTTGCGGGAGCATGTCGTCAAGGAGATCGGGGCGTTGGCCCGTCCAGACGAGATCCGCTTCACCGACGCGCTGCCGAAGACCCGCTCTGGAAAGATCATGCGCCGGTTGCTTCGGGACATCGCTGCGGGCCATCAGACCACCGGCGACGTCACGACGCTGGAAGACTACAGCATCCTGGCCAAGCTCCGGGAGGAGGAGGAAGCTTAGGCGGCATGGCGTGGGCGGTTTTCTTGTTGGGCCTGACTGCCCTGCCGATGGGTGGTTCCGAAACCCCACCGGCGTCGCCTGCCGTCCCCAAGCTGGACTTGCGGCCCAACGTCGGACCAGAGGAGATTCCGCCAAGTTGGACCTGGAAAGGGATCGTTGGACTGATCCTGGTCATTGGGTCCGTTGCGTTGGCCGTCCGGCTGCTTTTGAGCGCAAGGCCCAGACCGCGAAGATCAGTCCGTCAGTCCCCGGTGGCCATCGCCTTGGCGGAATTGGATCGCTTGCACAAGTCACTGCAAACTGAGCCTGACCCCGCGGCAGTGGAACGCTTCTGCACGACGCTTACCTTCGTGGTACGCCGCTATGTCGAGCAACGCTTCAAGTTTCCCGCCCTGGAGCAGACCACGCCCGAGTTTCTGGCCAGCTTGTCAGACCACAACGTGATGCCGGATTCCAGCAAGGAGTTTCTGGCGCGATTCCTGAACCGCGCGGACTTGGTCAAATTCGCTCATGCTCCGATGACTTGTACCGAGCTTGAAGAGTGGATTCAGCAGGCGAAGCTCTTCGTCCAAAGCACCGCAGATCAGCATCCGCGACCAGAGACCCCGAAAGGCGATTGACGCCTACTTGATCACAGCTGTCAAAATGGTCAGGTCGTCAGTGGCCGGTTTGCCGTCGCGGAAAGCCTCCACCTGATGAATCAACCGGCGTGTCAGCGACTCTGCCGAATCCTGGCTCGACGCTTCCAGCACCTCGACGATGCGAGCGGCTCCGAAGTATTCCCCTGCCCAGTTGCGACAGTCCGGCAAGCCGTCGGTGTAACAGACCAGACGGTCGCCGGGTTCGAGTTGAACGGTCTGCTCTTCGTACTCGGCGTGTTGCAGGATGCCGAGCATGAGTCCACGGGCCAGCAGCGGCTCGGCCTTTTGGGTCGCGGCATTGAAGCGGTACGGGTAGGGCTGTCCGGCATTGGCGAAGGTCAGTCGCCGCGTGGGCCGTTCGAAGATGCCGTAAAATGCCGTGACAAAATGCTCCCCGCTGATTCCGTGCAGAAGGTGATTCATGCGCGAGAGCACGGCGGCGGGAGAAGTCATGCCTCGGGCCGACAGAGCGAATGCCATCCGCGCCATCAGAGCGACCAGGGCCGCCGGAATGCTGTGGCCGGTCGCGTCGGCGATGATGATGCCCAGGTGGTTGGGCGTCGGGGAAGAAAAGTCGTAGTAGTCGCCGCCAAGCGGATCGAGCGGCTGGTAGAGGGCGGACCATTCGATCTCGGGCAAACGCGGCGGTTCGTCGGGGAGCAGACGAGCCTGGATCTTGCCGGCAACGGCCATGTGATAGGTCAATTCAGCATCGCGCCGTTGCAGCCGTTCGTTGGCTTCCCGCAATTCCAGGGTGCGATCTTCGATGACGCTGTTAAGGTATTCATTGGCCCGCTTCATGATGTCCCGGGCGGTGACGATGCCCACCAACTTGCCAGTCTCGATAACCGGCAAATGACGGATCTGGAGCCGGTCCATCGTCGCCCGTGCTTGTTCCCAGGTGGCGTCAGGGGAGATCGTGTGCGGATTGGGCGTCATCCATTGACAGATGGGAAGTTGCTCCCAGTGCGGAGGGGCATCTACAGCCCGGCGGAGGAAGTCGCGTTCCGTGAAGATGCCTTCCAGGCCGCGAGGTCCGACAATAAGAATGGCTCCGAGGCGGTGTCGGTTCATCAGACCGACGACATCACGAACCGGCAAATTCGGGTCAACCACCACGAGCTGAGAGACCATCATCTGACGTACAGTGAGTAAAGGGCTGAATTCCATAGAAGATTTCGTTCCGGTGCGGCGAACGGTAGTCGTTCTCCTTCGCCAACCCAGCCTCGACGGGCATCCGTCTGGTGAACCGGGAAGACTCATGCTACACTCTGCCGAGGTACTTGGGCAAGGCATCGGCGGGCTTTGATCGGCAGATGAAAAGCGATTCTGCTCAGGCCCTGAGAACCCCTTGACAAATTGCCCCGGGCGGTAAGTAGCGGAAACCGATTATGAGTGTCACGCCACCCACCGTGCGGTTGTTGCGTAAGGGAGACGTTGCCTGGATTGCCGTCAGCGGGCGGGCCACATTGCTCCACAGCCCGGCGGTGCGCGCCTTCGCCCGCTACTGGTTGCGCGATCGGGGCGGGACCTTGCTTCTGGATCTGTCCCAGTGCAGGCACATGGACAGCACCTTCATCGGCACGCTGCTATGTCTGCAACGGCAGATCAGCGGCCTCGGCCGGGGACGTCTGCGGGTCATCAATCCATCCGAGGACAGCCGCAGGCTGCTTCGGGAAATGGGCGTCGCCGACCTGTTCGAACTTGCCGAGGGAGAATCGCCGCCCGAGGGAGACTGGACGCCGATGGACCCGGAGACGGGAGGATCGAGTCAGGTCCGGGCCTGTGCCCTGGAAGCACATCACACGCTGGCCGGTCTTGCCGGGAATGTCTTTGCCCGCATCGCGGAATGCCTGCCGCCCCTGTCCCCGGAAGGTGGAGAGGAACCGTCCCAATCGAATAAGCCCGTGCAGGAGGGTTAGGATGCACGAGCCGAACTTGGGTGCGCTGCTGCGCCGTCAGGCGGATCGGTTAGGATCTCGGGTTGCCCTTCGCTATCGCCGTCACGGCCTGTACCACGACCTGACCTGGCGGGAGTACGCCGACCGCGCTGCCGCCGGCGCTGCTGTATTGATCCAAGCCGGGATCCAACCGGGGGATCGCGTGGGGCTGTGGTCTGAGAATCGGCTCGAATGGCTCCTAACCGACATGGCGATCCTGACCGCGGGGGCCGTCAACGTCCCGGCCCACAGCACGCTATCGCCCAAGCAGATTGAAGTGCAATTCCGCCACGCGGAAATCTCCTGGATGTTCCTCGCCTCTCCTGGCCATTACGAGCAGCTTCGGCCGCTCTTGGGCGATCTGCCGCTCAAAGGGGTGGTCTTGTTCGATGGGCAAGCCGAGGGGACGATGACTTGGCCGGGGTTCCTGGCTCGCGGCTTCGCCGTCTTGCCTGCTCAGCGCAGCGAGATCGACAGCCGCCTGGCGACCGTGGGCCGCGATGACTTGGCCACGATCATGTACACCTCCGGGACGACCGGCAATCCGAAAGGCGTGATGCTGACGCACGGCAATCTGCTGAGCAATGCCGAGAGCATGATCGAAGGCAGCGGCGTGAGACCGGACAGCGTCATCCTCGGCTGGTTGCCGCTGAGCCACATCTACGCCCGGCTGGTCGATCACTATCTGCATTTGGAAGCCGGATGCGTGCTGTGCCTGGCCGAGTCCGCGGAAACCGTCCTGCAAAACGCGGCCGAATGCAATCCCACAAGCATTTCCGCCGTACCGCGGTTTTATGAGAAGGTATTGGCTGCCGTGGGCAAAGACCGGCTGAAGTATGTGTTCGGGAAGCGTCTGGAATGGCTCAACTCCGGCGGCGCACCGTTGCCTCCCGCCATCGCTCAGACCTACATCGACGCAGGCTTGCTGTTGTTGCAAGGCTACGGACTGACCGAGACTTCGCCGGTGATCTCGTTCAATCGTCGCGATGCGAACCGCGTTGGCACGGTCGGTCAGGCCGTGCCTGGCGTCGAGATCCGCATCGCTCCCGATGGCGAAGTGCTGACTCGCGGCCCGCATGTGATGAAGGGGTACTGGAAGGATCCCAAGGCCACAGCCGAGACCATCCGGGACGGCTGGCTGCACACCGGCGATTTGGGGCAACTCGACTCGGACGGCTACCTCACCATTACCGGACGCAAGAAGGATCTGATCGTGCTGTCCAACGGCAAGAAAGTAATCCCTTCCGAGATCGAGAACCTGCTCATGGCCGAGCCGATCATCGAACAGGTCGTCGTCTTCGGCGAAGGGAAGAATTACCTGACGGCATTGATCGTGCCCAATCTCGGACGACTACGTTCTGTCTTGCGGGAACAGGGTGTCGAACCAGGAGATGACGAGAAGCTGGTCCAGCATCCGCGGGCAATGGCTCTTGTAGCCGAGCGCGTGAACGCCGCCCTGATCAATGCGGCATCGTGGGAAAAGGTGCACAAGTTCATCCTGCTTCCGCGTCCGTTCAGTCAGGAGGCTGGCGAACTGACCGTGAGCCTGAAGTTGCGTCGCGGCGTCATCTACGAACGCTACCGGGACCGATTGGAGACACTGTATGCGGAGCGCTGAATCGCTCCCAGGCACGATTCCGTCTCCGCGAGGTCACAAGCCGGAGCGAAGTCTCGCCTGATCTTCCATGCCGTCCTTGGGGGCATTCGGCTTCTCGTTCCGTTCGACTCCCTGATCGCCGGGGGATTCAGACTCAGTTGGAACATCGGCATCGATGAACACGTCCACCTGCATGCCGACATAGACATGATTTGGCGTGGGATCGAAGGCGAAGATCACCTGCAACACGCGCGTATCGACCCGCTCCCGATTGTCGCCGGTCAGCGACTTTTTCGGGATGACGAAAGGTTCCACGCGGACGAACCGCAACGGAAATTTCTTCTCCATGTCACCCCGCAGGACAGCCCAGGCAGCGGCTCCGGGAACGAAGCGAGGAACATCGTGCTCGTCGATGTCCACGCGAACATGCAATTGCTGGATATTGCCGAGAACGATCAGAGCTTGACTGGACGGAGCACCGACATACTCCCCTGGTCGGACGTTGACTTGCAACACTTCCCCGTCCACCAGCGCTCGCACAGTCAGCCGTTCCAGGTTGGTTTCGGTCTGTCGCAGTTTGGCTGATGCCATCTCGACCGCCGCTTGGGCGATGGCCTTGTCGGGTTCCCAGGCCCCGGCTTGAAGCAACTGGAGATCGGCCTCCGCCCAGGCCAGTTGTTCCTTGGCCATCTCAAAGGCCTGTAGCCTGCGGACCATTTCCTCCAGGGAAACAGCACCCGCCCGACCTCGGAACGAGCTTTCCGCCAGATCCAGCTGAGACTTCTGTTCCGCCAAGGCCGCCCGAAGTTCGCGGACCCGTGCCTCCTTGATCCGCACCTCTTCCGGTCGGGGCAGGCGTTCCAAGCGATCCAATTCCGCCTTCGCGGACTCGAGTTCGGCTTTGCGGATCCGCAGCTCGGCTTGCAATTCCCGGTCGTCGAGAGTGAAAAGCGGATCGCCGGCCGACACGCGCTGGCCGGGTTTGACATACACTTTGGTCACAATGCCGGGCAAAGGCGAGCCGACTTGGATGTTCTCGGTTTGAGCTTCGATCAGTCCGGCGCCCGCAACGGTCTTGCTGAACGGATTGCGGGCCGGTTCGATGGGCGGTTCCACTTTCTTGACTGTCTGGTGCGCGGCGATGACATGCCAGACGGCGAAACCGAGCATACCCGCGGCGATAAGCGGAAGTACAAGTTTGCGGATCATTGGGATCTCCCACGAGTTTGCCTGGCTTGTTCGGTCAGGATTTCCTGGGCTGGACTCGGGTTCACGGAAACTCGCGGACCCGCAGAGCCGTTCGATTCCGTCTTCACGACCCGGCCGTCGTTCATGTGGATGATGCGGTCCCCGAACTCGAAGACGCGGCTGTCGTGGGTCACAACGATAACGGCTCGATCCGGTCCGACTCCGACGCGGCGGATGATGTCCATGATGACGTGGCCGGTGTCGCCGTCGAGGGCCGAGGTCGGCTCATCGCAGATCAGCAGCCGCGGTTCGTGGACCAATGCCCGTGCTATGGCGACTCGCTGTTGCTGGCCGCCGGACAGTTGCGACGGCAGAGCATGGGCACGAGCACCGACGCCAACGGCATCCAGAAGTTCCTTGGCCTTGGCGACGGCCTTCCGGCGCGACCAACCCTGAATGAGCAGCGGAATGGCCGCGTTTTCCGCTGCCGTCAGCGCCGGGAGCAGATTGTACTGTTGAAAGATGAATCCGATGTTCTGGCCCCGGAAACGGACAAGTGCCTGCCCCCTCAGCTGGTCCAAAGCTTGACCGAGCACGGTCACGCTGCCCGAAGTCGGCTCCAGAATGCCTGCCATGACGGACAGCAACGTCGTCTTGCCGCAGCCGCTCGGCCCGACCAGCAGGCTCATTTCGCCGTAGGGCGCTTCCAGGTCCACGCCGCGAAGCGCCTGCACCTGCGTTTCGCCTTCGCCAAAGACTTTGGTCACACTGCGACAGATCACAGCCGAAGCGCCCGGTGTTTGCCGTCGTGCCACAGACTCGGTCAGGAATTCCTTTTGCAAATAGCTCTGGAGCACTTGCCTCTCCCCAAAAGCGGCGTTCTCTTGCCGTCGTGGCTGCTTGATCGTCGGGAGCGGTGCTTTAACGGAACACGATGGCCGGTTCCAGGACCAGCACCCGGCGAACACTCAAGACGCTGGAGAGCAGGGCGATCACCAGCACAGCCAGGGCCGTCAGACCCAAGACTTCCCAGGGCATGAAGAAGGCGAGTTTGGACTGGTTTCGCGTGAACTGCCCGAAGGCCGCCGCCAGTCCGACGCCGATCCCGTAGCCGAGTACGCTGACCACCAAAGCTTGCAGCAGGACCATCCCAACGACGCCGAGGTTGCTGACCCCCATCGCTTTCAAGGCCCCGAACTGCTTCAGGTTCTCGATCGTGAACGTGTAGAACGTCTGCCCTGCGATGGCGCTGCCGACCAGAAAGCCGAGGATGACGGTGATCCCGAAATTCATCGGAATGCCGGTGTTCTGCAAGTAGTAGTGGATGGTCAGCCAGGAGAAATCGTTCCGGGACAAGGCCTTCAAGCCGGTCTGGGCTGTAATGCGGGCTGCCACTTCCTCCGGCGACAGACCAGGTTCGGGCTGAGCCAGAACGAAGCTCAGCACTTTGCGTTCCGGCGGGGCGAACTGCACGGCCTGGCTGTAGCGGGTGTAAACCACCGGGAAGGTCTGAAAGGTTCGAGACGCCTTGCAGATGCCGACGATGACCGCGCGGCGGTCGTTCATTTCGAAGGTGCGTCCTAATTGGAACGGTTCGCCGGGCCAGAGGAGGTGGTAACCTGCTTCGTCCACGAACACGGCGTCCGGTCGTCGCAGGTCAGCCAGGGAACCCATCGTGATTTCCGCCGGAGCACCGACGAACGTGGAGTCGTCCAGACCCAGGAGGATTACTTGTTGAAAATTGCCGTTCTCCAGGCGGGCGCGGCTCAGGTTCTTGTACAGACGCACCGCCCATTGCACTCCGGGAACTCCCCGGACGCGGTACAGGTCGTTTTCCGAAAGCGGCTTGAGGTCATCCACGAAGCGGACGTTGGGATTCATCACCCAGATGTCTGCCCCCTGGATGTCTTTGATTTGGCTGGTGGTCATGAGCATCAGCCCGCAGAAGATCGAGCTTTGCTGCGCGATCAGCAGCGAAGCAAAGGCAATCCCGAAGACGATGCCGAAGAACTTCGCCCGGTCGCCTGTCAACATTTGAATGGCCACCCAGATCACCGCTTGCCTCCTCGAGTGCCGACCTGCGACTTGCTCCCCGACTTTTTCCGATCCAATCCCAAGGCCCGACAGCTGAACTCAGTAATATGCTCCGTGAGGGTTTTGGCGTCATATGTGTTCTGCTCTTGCTCACCGACGATGAGGCGGATGACATGCCGGGCGATGCGGTGATACATGCACTGGCCGACGATGCTGAACGAGATCAGATGCAGCTTTTTTTCCGAAACGTCGCGCGGCAAGGCCTCCCGCAGGATAGTCCACAGGGTTTCGTACACGGGCCGGATGAACTCCTGAGCGATGCGTTCGCCGATCGGCGAGGGTTGCGTTAGTTCCCGCATCATCAGCTGCATGTGCCACAGCGGACGTTCGCGGGAAGCCAGCACGATCTTTTCCACTAGCAGCCCGATGAACCAGCGCAGCTTCTCGGCAGTCGCCGCTGACGTCGGCCATTCCGAGGCGAGGTTTTCGTAAAGGGGGCTGCGAGCGGCGAAGCGCAGCGTCTCGGCGTACAGATTCTCCTTGTCCCGGAAATAGTAGTTGATGGCCGCGATGTTATGGACGCCCGCCCTGGCACAGATCTCCCGCACGGTGGCGGCGTGGAAGCCTTTCTCAGCAAACACCTCTCCTGCCGCTTGCAGGAGTCGTTGTTGCGTGGCGTCGGCCGAAGACGAGTGCAGGTCGTCAGGCATGGCAGCGTCCCGAAAGCCTCCTGCTGGCAGTACGTCGTACAGGCCCACGGAGGCACCCAATGGGCGATTGAAACATGCGTCTAAAACATTTGTAGCAAACCCCTCCAAAAGTCAAGGGGCGATTTTTCGACGAGACCGTCGGCCCCCGACGCTGGAGAGGAATTGGCAGGGGGATGCGCCAGACTCAGCGGGTCAGCTTCTTGTAGCGGAGGCGATGGGGCCGGTCGGCCTCTTCTCCAAGGCGCTGGCGGCGCAATTCCTCGTAGGTCTGATAGTTGCCTTCATGCCAGACGACTTTACTATCGCCTTCAAAGGCGAGGATGTGAGTGGCGATGCGGTCGAGGAACCAGCGGTCGTGGCTGATGACCACCACGCAGCCCCCGAAGTTCAGCAAGGCTTCTTCCAAGGCCCTTAAAGTGTCCACGTCGAGATCGTTGGTCGGTTCGTCGAGCAGCAGTAGATTGCCCCCGCGTCGCAACAACTTGGCCAGATGGACGCGGTTGCGTTCTCCGCCGGACAGTTCGCCGACTTTCCGCTGTTGGTCCGGCCCCTTGAAGTTGAACTGAGCCACGTAGCTGCGGCTGTTGATCTTGCGATGGCCGAGAACCAGATGGTCCACCCCGCCAGTGATCTCCTCGAAAACCGTGTTGTCCGGGTTGAGAGCGTCGCGGGTCTGATCGACATAGGAAAGTACAACCGTGTCGCCGATCCGAAGCGTGCCGGCGTCCGGTTTTTCCTCACCGATAATCATTCGGAACAAGGTCGTCTTGCCAGCCCCGTTCGGCCCGATGACGCCGACAATTCCACCACGGGGCAAGTCGAAGTTCAGGTCCTCCATAAGCACGTTGTCGCCGTAGGCCTTGCGGACGCCTTCAGCACGAACTACCAGATCGCCCAGCGGCGGCCCAGGCGGGATCTGAAGCACAAACTCGGTGGAGTGTTCCTCGAACTCCTGAGCTGCCAGCTTTTCGTAGGCCTTCATCCGAGCCTTGCTCTTGGCCACGCGGGCACGGGGAGCCATCCGCGCCCACTCCAATTCGCGCTGAAGGGCTTTCCGGCGGGCACTGGCCTGCTTCTCCTCACGGGCCAGCCGCTGTTCCTTCTGCTCCAGCCACGAGGAGTAGTTTCCTTTCCACGGAATCCCATGTCCGCGGTCGAGTTCGAGAATCCACTGGGCGACATTGTCGAGGAAGTAGCGGTCGTGAGTGACGGCGACGACCGTGCCCGGATACTCGGCCAGATGACGCTCCAGCCAGGCGACGGACTCAGCGTCGAGATGGTTGGTCGGTTCGTCGAGCAGCAGCAGGTCGGGCCGTTGCAACAGTGCTTTGCACAGGGCGACGCGCCGCCGTTCGCCCCCTGAAAGCTGGGATGGCATGGCATCGGGCGGCGGAAGACGCATGGCGTCCATCGCGATTTCTAACTGCCGATCCAGTTCCCAGGCGTTGATGGCGTCAATGGCGTCCTGGACCTTACTGAGTTGCTCCAGGACTTTTTCCATCTCTTCGGGGTCGAGGGGTTCACCCAGCTGGGCGCTGAGTCCCTCGTGCTTTTTGAGCAAGGCACGAGTACCAGCGACCGCCTCTTCGATGTTCCCCAGCACGCTCGTGGACTCATTCAACCGCGGCTCCTGAGGCACATAGCCGATGGTGATGCCGTCAGCGGGACGAGCGCTTCCTAGAAAGTCCTGGTCCTCCTGGGCCATGATCCGCAGCAACGTGCTTTTGCCTGCTCCATTGCCGCCGATCACGCCGATTTTGGCTCCGGGGTAAAACGCCAGCCAGATGTTCTTGAGAACCTCGCGCTTCCCGTAGGTTTTCGTCAGATGCTCGATGGTGAAGATGTGTTGTTCGGACATAGTCTCTCTGCCGACCGGCTCCTCCCGGAAGGCCGTCGCCCGAATGCTGGACAGCGCATCCGTACCATCATGTTAGTGCCGTGAGTCTTTTCGGTAACCCACGTTCACCAGAGCATCCGCGATCTGGTACGCCTTGATGGCAACGCGAAGAGCGAATTCTTCGTCGGATTCGCCGGGCTGTTGGTGCATCCGTGTCGGATGACTCAACAATGCCGACATGGCCTGACCGGCAAACCACTCCCGCTTGTGCATTTCGCCGACGTGAGGCATGACTCGATCCCCAGGAGCAAGCGCGTGACTGGTACAGAAACCGGAATCGGGCTGGGACGGGTTAAATCATTATCCTACTTGGGCGGGACACGACCCTGCAAGCGGACCTGCCAAGGCCCCTGGCTGTCATTTGTCGATCAAGGGCTGCGAAATCCGCAAATACGCGATCAGATCCCGGATCTGCTGGTCCGTCAGCGCCTTGAGCAGACCTTCGGGCATGAGCGAGGTCTTGCGGGTCTCCATGAGATCGATGTCATCCCGAGCCACGACCGTTTCCGTACCCTCATCGCTGCGGAGGACGACGGACGCCGCGTCCTGATCGGCCAAGCAACCGACCAGGGTTCGTCCATCCTTGGTCAGGATGACGTAGGTGACGTATCCCTCCCGGATTTCAGCACTGGGATGGACGATGTTCAAAAGCAGATTGGGCAGATCGGAACGATTGTACGACGTCAGGTCGGGGCCGACTTTGCCGCCTTCGCCGAAAAAGGTGTGGCACTTGCCGCAGTGCTCACGGAACAGGTCCCTCCCATGCTTTGGGATTCCAGACCCCCTTGTGACGATTGCGGTCAGTTTATCCAGTTCACGGCGAAGGGCCTCCGGCGCTGCGGGTTCGAGGTCGCCCCAAATCGCGTGAATACGGGCATGAAGCGCTTCGTCTCGGGTCAGCAGGAGCCGACGGGCGAACTCGACGGGAACAAGACGCTTCGCCAGCCGACCAACTTCCACCGCCTCGAGAACGAGCCTTGCCCACGGCAGGCGGGAGCTTAGCAGGCCCAGGGCTGGGCCGCGCAGCTCGTCCGACATTTGCGGCAGAGCAGTCAGGATGGCCGGAGCGATGACGGGATCATCGTACCGTTGCAAGGCAGTCAGGGCCGCGGTTCGCAAAGGCGTGTCGGGAGACGAAGTTGCCAGTTTGAGCAGAACCGGGAGTGCTTGAGGAGGTGCCGTTTCCCCGAGCACCTGCACGTATTGGACTCGCTTGCTGCGTTCTGTTCGGTCGTCGCTCACGATGCGGAGGGCTTCTTCGATGGCTTCCGGCCGCTTCTGACGGATGCCGAGAACAAGCGAGTGCTTACCGTAGGCTGCCAGGGCTTCCGCAAGCTCCTGGGGCAAGTCAGGCAGTGTCCGTCCCAAAAAGGCCGTCTCGAAGCCGGACAGCAGTATGCGCGTATGTTCGGCACTGGGACTGAGCTTGAGCAACCGGGCACACGTCTCCAGATCCTTCCGTTTTCCGGTCGAGGCGAAGCGTCGCATGAGCCTTTCGAGAATGTGTTCCCGCACCAGCGGCAGGTTCCAAATTTCGCTTTTTTCAAAAGGTGCCAGTGCTTCCTGCGGGTTCTGGGTGAGCTTGGCTTCCAAGGCCCACCACAAAAGCAGAGGGATGTGCGGATCGTGACCGTCCTCGGCATGCTCCAGAAGAGCGCGAACCACCGGCAGGGCTTGAGAGGCCGGCAGTCTCCTGGCCGAACAGGCCAATTGGCTCCGCACAACGACTTCGCTTTCCCCCTTGGCTAATTGCGTCAAGTGCGATGCTGCCTCGTCGCTGAGGCTTCCGTCGTCGCACAGCAGACGGACCGCCCAGGCCCGAACGTGGGGATGCCGATGCCGCAACAGATCAATGCCACGAGCCTCAGACCAGCCGCCGCTTTGATACAGTCCCCACAGGGCGTTCAACGATGCGACCTCGGAATCGGCTTCCAGCAGCCGTTCGCACAGGGGAACCGCGGACGCATCCTTGCGATCGCCCAGCAGTCGCAGGGCGGTCTGTCTATGCCAGCGGTTCGGGTGCTCAAGCAAGCGGACCAAATCAGCCGTGGGTAACCGACCCAGATCGGGAGCCTTTGCCGGACGAGCTTCCCGCCCGGTAAGGCGATAAACTCGACCCGAATCGCGGTGAATGTTGCCCTCGTAATGCTGCCCGTGAGCGGCGCGGTTGTCGTACCAGTCGGTGATGTACAAGGCACCGTCCGGGCCGTGCTTGATGTCCACCGGCATGAACCAGGGATCGTCTGTTGTAACGGCGAAGCCGATGTCCTGCGTCTGAAATGTCGAACCGTCCGGTTTGCGTTCGCTCATCACCACATGTCGCAGGACAGGGGACACGCCGAAAAGCACGTCCCGATACCGCTCGGGCAAGCCTGTCCCGTCGTAGAAAGTGAACGTGTGCGTGAACCGGGGCGTGGTGTTGTGCCGCATGGCACCGAAGTATCCGAAGGCGTAAGGATTCGACAGCGGCCCGTGCTTGGCGAAGCCCTTGAGCGAGTATCCGCCCTGGACGTAATGGAAACCGCGGGTGTCCCCGCCGTTGTGCCCCGAGAACACACGACCCAGATGGTCGATCTCGACGCCGAAAGCGTTTCCGCCTCCTTCGGCAAAGATTTCGTAACGGCGTCTTTCGGGATGGTATCGCCAGATCAATTGTCCCATGGAGTTGACCGGCGGTTCATGCGAGCCGGGCTTACGCACCGACGCCGACACCGTACTGCCCTGAGCAGCGTACAGCCAACCGTCCGGTCCCCAGCACAGGCTGTTGACCACGGAATGCGAGTCTTCCAGCCCGAATCCCGACAGATGCACTTCCGGATCGCCGTCGGGAATGTCGTCCCCGTCGCGATCCGGGTAGAAGAGGAGATAAGGCGGGTTGAGCACCCAGACGCCGCCGCGTCCCCGAGCCGCTGCCGTCGTCAGATTCAGCCCTTCGACAAATACTTTGTGGGTTTCATACGCGCCGTCCCCGTCTGTGTCTTCGTGGATCGTGATCCGATCCGCTCCGCGGAAGTGGCGAGGCGGCGGAGGCGGAACCTGATCGTACACTGCCCGCCAGACGCCATCGCGGCTCAGCATCTTCAGTCCGGCCGGATGCGGATACTGGATGTACTGCACGACCCACAACCGTCCCCGTTCGTCGAAACTGAGATGGACCGGCTGGCGGACAGTCGGCTCGTGCAGAACCACTTCGAGACGGAGATCGTTCGGCGTTTTGAAGTGCCGAAGCGCTTCTTCGGGGGCCAGCGGGCTTGTCTGCGTGGGACCGGGGGGCGTTGGATCAGCCGATGCCGATTCCGGCCCGACGTTGAGACGGCTGGCGAGAACGACCCAGGAAAACCAGCAAAACAAGGCGGGAAGCAGTCGTGGCAGGCTCATAAACGTGAAATTTACCATCTGCAAGGCCCGATTTCCAGAAAAATGACGCCAGGTTGCGGAAATAGAACTCCCTTGAGAACTGTCCTGGTTGGTCGGCAGCAAAATGTGAGGTATATTGGTGTTGTGAGGTGGAGACCGATTGGTCTTCGTCTCTGCCCGTCGCCAGACCGCGTGTCTTCAGGGAAATCACGCATGAGCAACGATCTCACGCCGCCTGCCGGTCCCATCTTTGACCGACGAGGGAACCAGGACCGCCGCAAGGGAGAACGCCGCAAAAAGAACATCCCTGTAGCCGTGGAACGGCGGAGCGGCAAAGACCGTCGGGTCGGAGAACGGCGGCGGCAGGTGGACCCTACCACCTGTGAGCGGGATTACACCAGCGAAGAGATCGAATTCATGCGAGCCATGGATGATTACAAGCGCTACAATCGCCGGCCTTTCCCAACCTGGAGCGAAGTCCTGGAGGTGTTGAGAGCTTTGGGCTACCGCAAGGTGGAAGCTCCGACGCCGATCCCTGGCGTGCCGCATCGGGGGCCTTCAGCCAGCGGTTAAAAAGTACCGCAATCCCAAGGCGGCAGGTTTCCCATCTCATCGAAGCAGATCGGTTGAGGCAGACCTACGACGGTAAACTCCGTTTCCCGCACCGGTTCTTCCAGGCAGGCTTCGGAAGCCAGAATGGTACCCAACTCCAGGGTGTTCTTGATACGCATAACCCGGGCCTGCTCCGGTTTCCGCGTACCGATTATCGCCAGGGCCGCTTCGATCACCTCTCGGTCCGTGTCGAAGTGGACGGGAATGTTAGCCCCCTCCGGATAGCCTGCCGTCAGGCAGTTAATGACCGTTGCTCGATAGTCCATGGCACGGACGAGGCGGGTCGTGGTGAAGTCGGCTAAGCCGATTCCCGCAGCGTTTCCGTGCGTCTTTGCGGACAGTCCGCGAACGAAAATGCTGCGGTACTCAGGCTGTCCGCTGGTCGCCTGTCCCCGAAAAGCCCGTTTGCGCCCAACCACGTTGGTATCCATCCCCGAGCCGCTGATGTCCTTACCGATCTCGTCCACGATCAGCAGTTCGCCCTTGCGCCACGGCAGGCGGGGCAGCCACGCGCGGGCCTGAGCCAGCAAGCGTTCCTCGGCTGACTCGAAATCCTCTGGCTGCACGGCTTCGATCAGAGCCGTCTCATCATAGGCGTTCTCGACGATGGCCAAACCGAAGCAGATCGGGGCGTTGGCGAGAATGTGCCGGGCTACGGAGCGGACGACCCGATCGTAGGGGTGTTCTAAGAGAATCCGATGGTATTCGATGGCCCCCGCATGTTTGCCCAGGCCGATCATCATCATTTTCAACAGGCCGCTCTCGATCGGGCCGTGGTAGGCGGTATGTGGCTTGATCCGAGCAATGACGCCGATATGGTCGGCCTCTGAGGCCATGCGGTCAAGAAACACGGGAAAGCCTTCGGCAGTCGTGCCCAGGGAAATGACTTCCATCGAGGCCCGGATCGGAGCATCGACGAAATCCTCCGTGATGCCATAACTGTGCAGAATCTGCCGCTGCCCTTCGGCCGTCCCGCCGCCGTGACTGCCCATAGCTGGCACGATGAATGGTCTGGCTCCAAGACCTTTGAGAAATGCAACTGTGTTACGGAGAATGAGAGCGATGTTGGCGATGCCGCGGCTTCCCGCGGTGAGGGCGACAGTATCGCCGGGACGGTTCTTCGCGCTGAGGTCCAGGGACCGGAGAGTTTGAAGCACCGCCTTGGGTATGTCCTCGATTCGGGGACGTTCAAAGTGCTGTCGCAGGCGAACCAGACGTGGAAGCCGCATCGGAAATCCCTCTCGGCAGGCGGAGCTTGTGGCAATTCCCCTTCGACACTATAATCCCGCGACGGTCCGCAGGGAACGGGCCGCAGGTCCCCAGGAGGACAGAAGGCCATGCCACGACGTAACCTGTACTGGCTTCTGGGCATCGGTCTGGGATCGCTCATCTGCTGGACGCTTGCGCAAGGGAGCATAGTTCCGCCTCGCGGCCCGCTGCACTTGCTCAAAGGGTTTCCCGGCTACCAGCAGAACTACGAGCGGCTCAGTCTGCTGGTGGACGTACTGCAAAACGTGGAGTTGAACTATGTCCACGAATTGAGCGACGAGGAACGTCAGAAGTTTATGGAAAACGCCATCCAGGCCGGTCTTCAAAGCCTGGACATCCACTCGGCGTACATCAACCCCAAGGACTTCAAGGCCTTCAGTCGCCAAAGCGAGGGCGTGTTTGGCGGCGTCGGCATCCAGATCGTCGTGGATCGGGACTCCCGGCGGATCGTGGTCATTAGTCCGATCGTGGGCACCCCGGCGTACAAAGCGGGCATCAAACCAGGAGACGAGATCGAGAAAATAGACGGTGAGCCGACACAGGGGATGTCAGCCGAAGACGCCGTCGAGCGCATTCAGGGACCTCCCGGCACCACGGTTCGACTTACGATCCGTCCCCGCGGATCCACCCGCACCGTGGAAAAGACCTTGGTGCGGAGTATCATCGAAGTCGAAAGCGTCCTCGGCGACCAGCGCGACGCCAACAAGAACTGGGACTTCATGCTCGACAAAGAGAATCGCATTGCTTATGTCCGGCTCAGTCAGTTCACCAAGAAGTCCTTCGACGAACTTCGCAACGTGCTGGCTCGACTGGAAAACGAGCAAGTTCGCGGCCTGATTCTCGACTTGCGGAATAATCCTGGTGGCTTGCTCGACTCCGCAGTCAATATCGCCGACCTGTTCTTGACCAGCGGCGTCGTGGTCAGTGTCGAGGGCCGTAACCGGACCCATTCCACCTACGAAGCTCGGGAGCCGGGCACGATGCTCCAGGGCAAGCCCCTTGTGGTGCTTATTGACGGTTCAAGCGCCAGTGCCAGCGAGATCGTGGCGGCAGCGTTGCAGGACCATAAGCGGGCCATCGTCATGGGCGAACGATCCTTCGGCAAGGGCAGCGTGCAGACGCTGATCCCGATGGAAGGGGGCAAAGCAGCCCTGAAGCTGACGACGGCGAAGTACATGCGGCCCAGTGGCAAAAACATCCACCGCTTTCCCGAGAGCAAGGACGAGGATGACTGGGGAGTCCGGCCCGACGTCGAAATCCCGTTGACCCGCGCTGAACGAGAAGAATACTGGCTGGCTCGTCGGGACCGGGACATCGTCCGCGACGAACTGAAGCCCGAAGAGCTGCGGGAACCGCTGGCTCGGGTGGCGTCGTCCGTGGCATCCGCGTGGCAATGCGATCCGCCCTGGGGGCCCGCCCTTGCCGGCGTGCATATCGGGGCCGCTTCGGAGTCTCTGCCCTGGCCGCCGTTGCCATTCCAGGACAAAGTCCGTGATCGAGCCGTGGAGTATCTGAGGGAGCAACTCGGCAAACCCGCAACGGTTCGACGAGCGAGATAAAGAGCGATGTACTTCCTGGCCATTGAATCCTCTTGCGATGAGACGGCAGCGGCCGTTTTCGACGAAGAGCCGAAGATTCTGGCAAACGTGGTCGCGTCCCAGGCCAAGCTGCACGAACGCTTCGGCGGTGTCGTTCCCGAAGTAGCGGCCCGAGCGCATCTGCAAAGGCTGCTGCCGGTCATTGACGATGCCTTGAAGCAAGCTGGCATCGCGCTGCCGGACATTGAAGCCGTTGCCGTCATGAACACGCCGGGGCTGGTCGGCTCGCTGCTGGTCGGCGTCAGTGCGGCCAAGATGCTGGCCGTTGCCCTCGACGTGCCGCTGTTGGCTGTCAATCACATCGAGGCCCACATCTACGCCTGCCGACTCGCCGCCGGATGCGAGGTCTTCCCAGCCATTGGCCTGGTAGTCAGCGGAGGACATACCTGCCTGTTTGAGTGTCGTTCAGCCTTAGAATTCCGGCTGCTTGGGGCGACCATCGACGATGCCGCCGGCGAGGCCTTTGACAAGGTGGCGAGCATCCTCGGATTAGGTTTTCCCGGCGGACCGTTGATCGAGAAGGCAGCACGCACCGGGAATCCGAAGCGGTTTGCTTTTCCGCGGGCGTTC
This sequence comes from uncultured Planctomycetota bacterium, assembly GCA_937944855.1. Classification (GTDB taxonomy): domain Bacteria; phylum Planctomycetota; class Planctomycetia; order Gemmatales; family HRBIN36; genus JANWWR01. The sequence continues at coordinate 15,910 of CALFAY010000008.1, read as the reverse complement.
CTCCGTGATCCCCACTTCGATTTCAGCTTCAGTGGTTTGAAAACGGCAGTGCTGTATGCTCATCGAGACTTGGCCAAGGCCGAGGGCGGTACGGTTTCTGAGCAGGCCAAGGCGGACCTGGCCGCCAGTTTTCAGTTAGCGGTCATTGACGTCCTGGTGGGGAAGTGTCGGCAAGCCCTGGAACAGACTGGGCTGGAAAACTTGTGCGTCGGCGGAGGCGTGGCCGCCAATCAGCCGTTCCGTCAGGCCCTGCAAAAGATGACCGAGGAGCACGGCTGGCGTCTGTTCATCCCGCCGATGGCGCTGTGCACCGACAACGCCGCAATGGCTGCAATGGCGGTCGAGAAATGGCGAACCGGGCAACTCGCACCCTTGGACCTGGATGCCTATCCGACCTACATGCCATCCGCAGCGCCCGTTTCCGCGTGACAGGTAAGTCGCTCCGCTGAACGAAGTCGCATCGGCTGTGCCGACCCGTCTGCGGATGCCGTCCGTCTTGTGCAGCCTGCTGCTAAAAAATCCCATCAGACCCAGCCAGTGATCCGTATCGGCTCAAAGCGCGGCTAGACTGGTCCACAGAGGAGTGGACTCGACAATCCTTGGAACTTTCGCACTAGGATGGCATCCCATGAGACGCTGCTTGATTGCGAGCTTGATCGGCTTGGCGGCCTTGGCTGGGCTGACTCAGTCCATCCGGGCCGATGGCCACGTCTGGTATTACCCTTACGGCTGGTATGAGCCGAAAGGTTCCTACTGGGTGCGCTGGCACGGGTTGCGGGAGCTGTGGACGCCGCCTTCTCCGACGCCGTGGACGGTGGTTCGTCCTTGGCAACCGGACTGTAAGAGTTGTTTGCCTGCCGGGCCGATGGTGCCGTTCCACGCGGCTCCCTGCATTCCCCCGGAGCCGTGCGAAAAGTTGTGGACCTACGGCAAAATCAACGGGTCGACGCCGGTCATTCGCCAACTCGTACCGATGACGGGACCGCTGGCTGCGGATTCCCCGTAGCTGTGCCGAACAAAAAGACTTCCATAAAAAGGGGCGTCGTGCCGCGGGGAACAGGGGGCGACGCCCCAGGCCTTTTCCCAGGGGGTCTGCTTCGACGTCACCGCAGCGGCAAAGACGGATCGCCTTCCCATCGCCAAGCGGCTTCGCCAGTCCGTTCCCACATCATGGCAACGACCAACAGCCCCATGGTCAGGCCGAGATAGACCAACCCTCTGTGCGGCTGCAAGGCGATCAGCGCGCTGCCCAGTCCGAGCAAGCCCAGCACCCCTACGACGATCCGTCGGCCCCAGCGGGCAAGAAGTGAGTCCTGTCGGCATCGGCACCATACGATACCGAGAACGCCTATCGCGGACGCAAAAACTGTGGCTGCGAGCAGAAGCCAGGGAAACAGCACGGGTCGGTCCCTCCACGAACGGGGTTTGCGGGATGTTTGATGAGACGGGTCTGGGTCAGAGGAGGCTAGAACCGTCTGGCGATCCGGGCAGCACCATAGCAGTTGCTAACTTCTGAAGCCAGACCAACTGGTGTACGGAAAAAACGCTGGAACTTGCGCCAGATTTGCCAACGATTGCGTTCCCCGGTCCTCGGCACCTACAATTGCGATAAGGGCGGGAAGGAGTACGCATGCCAAGCCGCTGGGCAAGCTGGTCAATCCTCGTCTTTTGGGTGGCCATGATGGTCTGGTTGACCGGAGCGGAGCTTTACCACCGCTTCGGCACCCGGCCACGCTTGCAGGACACGCTGGCAGCCAGTGCCCAGGCCGGTCCGGTTCATTGGAACATCACGGAAATCCTCAAACGGGATCGTCCGCTCAGGGAAGGCGAAGCACCCGAGGAGCGTCCGCTGGGCACTGCCGTCACCGAGGTCCAGTTGGATGCTCGCAGTGGGAAATACCTCCTCATCCAGCACATCCATCTGGTTCGCCTCTTCAATACTGGGTTCTCCCTGAACTTGACCAGTCGCTCCGAGGTGAATCTGTTCGGACGCTTGCAGGAGATTCGCTTCAAAGCGGCCATTCCCGAGGTGAATCTGCATTGCGACCTGATCGGCCGACCGCAGGGACCGGACAAGCTGCGGATCCAGGCTTTCTTCCGCATCGCCAGCGAGAACCACGAGGTCGAGCAGACGATCTCCTACGATGGCACCGACCTCGTGTTAAGCAGTCTCTGTCCCTTGGACCGCATGCCGGGCCTGAAGCCGGGACAAACCTGGAAGACGCCGATCGTCGATCCGGTCGAATCCATTCTCGGGCAGTCGTTCTCGTCGGGAAACCTGACGACGGCTGAGATCAGCCGTCCCGCCGTGACAGTGCGAGTCTGGGACCAGCCGCAGGGGCTGTTGTGGCGAGGCGAATACGTTCCCTGTCTGGTCGTGGAAGCGGTTCAGGGCGGTCGCAGCATGAAGATTTATGTCCGGGAGTCGGACGGACTGGTGTTGCGGCAGACAGCAGAGTTGGGTTCGTTGTCGCCGCTCACGCTGGCTGTCACTCGCGATCCGCGCAAGTTCTCATCCTTTTTGCCCTCAGCGGAGTGATCGAGTTGTCCGCGATGATTGAACTGCTTGACGTCAGCAAGCTCTACGGCGACAAACTGGCTGTGGACGGACTGACGCTGACCATTTCCCGAGGCGAACTGTTTGCATTTCTCGGTCCGAACGGAGCCGGCAAGACGACGACGATCAAAATGCTGTGCGGATTGCTGTTTCCCAGTCGGGGCACGATCCGCATCGGCGGCTACGACGTGCAAAAGCAGGGCGATCTGGCCCGCCAGATCATCAGTTACGTTCCCGATCAGCCGTTCCTGTACGAGAAACTCACCGGCCGGGAGTTCCTCGAATTCATCCGGGAGATGTACGGCATGGATCCGGTCCAGGGCCGCAAAAGAATTGACGAACTGATCGACGTCTTCGAACTCGATTCATTCGTGGACGACCTCACGGAGAGCTACTCGCACGGCATGAAGCAGCGGACGGTCTTTGCAGCGGCCTTGTTGCATCAGCCGGAAGTCCTGATCGTCGATGAACCGATGGTGGGGCTTGACCCGAAGAGCCAACGTCTGGTGAAAAACCTGATGCGTCAGGAAGTGGCCCGAGGCGGAACGGTGTTCATGTCCACGCACTTGCTCGGGGACGTGGAGGAGTTGGCAACGCGGATCGGCATCGTGCATCGCGGGCGCTTGATCGGCTGCGGCACGCTGGACACGCTCCGCAAGCAAGCGGCCCATGACGGCTCCCTGGAGGATGTCTTCCTGCGGCTCACGGCTGAAGAGGAACCCGCCGAATTGACAGCAAAGGGGGCACCGTGAACGAGCTGGCCTGGCCTCTTCAGCGCTGCTCTCCCGATGGTTCGCGGCAAATGGCTCTTTTCCGCCGCCTGCAAAAGACCCTGCTGAAAAACGGCACGCGGCAGGCGTTTCGCAAATCGCGCTTGCGGGTCGGGCTGATAGTCGTGCTCAGCCTGCTGATCTGGGGCGGGCTGTACGGGCTGTTTCGCGAAGGCTTCGTGTTCCTCCGCAACCTTGAAACCACGGTACCGATCAGCTTCTACATTATCGAGCTGCTCTTCGGCATGTTCTTCCTGGTGCTGACGGGGCTGCTCATCTTCTCGGTCGGCATCTTCTTGCACGAAAGCTTGTTCCGTGCTCCGGAGACGCGCTTCTTGCTGAGCACGCCGGCGCGGGCCGACCAGATCTTCGGCTACAAGTTTCGGGAGGCGGTCTTCTTCAGCGGCTGGGCATTCCTATTGCTGGGTTCGCCGCTTCTCATCGCTTACGGCATCGAGATGCGGGCCGACTGGCCGTACTATGTTTTGTTCCTGCCGTTTCTTGTCGGCTTCCTCATCCTACCAGCCGCGGTCGGGGCCCTGGGCTGCCTGCTCATTGTTGATCTGTTCCCGCGACATCGCCGCCTGGTGTTGGGGCTGATGGTACTGACCGTGCTGGTGCTGGCTGTCGTCTGGATCGTGTACTTGTTTTACGATGCCCGATCGGAAGGGCTGTCGGAAGCGTGGCTGAGGAAGCTGCTCAATCATTTACGGCCAAGCCAGTGGTGGGGGTTGCCCAGCCGGTGGATGACGGTCGGGCTTATGTCGGCAGCCCACAGCCGCTTCGACGATGCCCTGTTTTACCTGGCCCTGGTCTGGAGCAATGGTCTGTTCGCCTATCTGCTCGCTGCCTGGACATCAGTACGGATTTACCGGCGTGCCTACAATGGCGTCAACAGTACGGCCGGCTCACGAAGCGCGTCGGTCACGGATCGGCTTCTGATGGCCCTGGCGACCGGCTTCGACCGACTCGCTGCGTTGCTGCTGTTCTGGACTGATTCACCCACACGCCTGTTCATCCTCAAAGATCTGCGGACTTTTCGTCGGGACTCCGCCCAGATGGCCCAGGTGTTGATCTTGGGCGGCATTTTGTTTCTGTATTTCATCAACATCCGTTGGCTTCCCCACGGCCAGTACGCCGACTACGAACGGACCCTGATCGGCTTGATGAACGTGGCCGTGATCGGGTTGATGATGGCGACCTACACGAGCCGATTCGTCTTTCCGCTCATGAGCCTGGAGGGAAGGAACTTCTGGATTCTGGGCTTGCTGCCCATCAGTCGGGAGCGGTTGCTGTTGAGCAAATTCGCTTACGCCGCCGCGGTCACGGTGACAATCGGACTGGGTTTGGCGACGATCAGCGAACTCATGCTCCGCCTGGCGTGGCCGATCGTGGCCGTGCATTTGTTGGCGGTCTTGATTCTGTCCCTGGGGCTGTCAGCGATCAGCGTCGGTCTGGGAACCTACTTGGTCAATCTCAGGGAAACCAACCCATCCAAGATCGCTACAGGCTTCGGAGGGACGATCAACTTGCTGGTCAGCCTGGTGTTTGCCCTGGCGGTGATCGTGCTGGCGGGCATTCCGACGCTGTTGTATTTTGCCGATCGGGCCTTGTCGGACCAGGACGTGACTGCCTTGACTCGGGTTCGGTGGCTGCTGGCTTCCAGCGTCTCAGCCTTGATCGCGGTGGGCGTGGCGGCGGTTATCATGCCCTTGCGAATCGGCCTGCGGGCCTTTCGCCGAATGGAGTTTTGACGACCTTCGACTGGGCTGGGGGGAGGAGCGCCCTTGGCGAAGTTCAGGCAAGTTCTGACTGTGGTATTAGCTGGTGGGAAGGGAACCCGGTTGGAACCGCTGACGCGAGATCGGGCCAAACCGGCTGTGCCCTTCGGCGGCGTGTACCGAATCATTGACTTCCCCCTGTCCAACTGCATCAACAGCGGCCTGCGGCAGATCTTCGTCCTGACGCAATACAAGGCCCGATCGCTGGACCGGCATCTGAGCCGAGCTTGGGGCTTTCTCAGCCGAGAACTGGGCGAATTCATCGAGGTCCTTCCGCCGCAGCAACGAATCGACGAACACTGGTATCAAGGCACCGCCGACGCCATCTACCAGAACATCTACAGCATCGAGAAAGAGGACCCGAAGTATGTGCTGATCCTGGCCGGGGATCACATCTACAAGATGGACTACGGCGACATGATCCAGGCCCACATTGAGCGGGGCGCGGACCTGACCATCGGCTGCATCCCGGTGCCGCTCAAGGACAGCATCCACTTCGGGATTATGGAACTGGATCGGGAGGAGCGGGTTGTCGGGTTCAAGGAAAAGCCGCCTCAAGCCACTCCCATGCCGGACGATCCCAAACATTGTCTGGCGTCCATGGGGATCTACGTCTTTACCGCCAAAGTCCTGTACGAACTTCTCCTACAGGACGCTGGGCGGCAGGACAGCGAGCACGACTTTGGCAAGAACATCATCCCTCGGATCATCGAGACGCATCGGGTCTATGGTTTCCGTTTCCGGGACAAGAACCGCAAGGCGGTGCCGTATTGGCGAGACGTCGGAACCCTGGATGCCTACTATCAGGCCAACATGGACCTAGTTGAAGTCGATCCAGTGCTCAATCTCTACGACCGCGAGTGGCCCATCCGCACGTTTCAGCCGCAGCTTCCTCCGCCCAAATTCGTCTTCAGTGAAGAAGGGCTGGGTCCGCAGTTTCGGCGCGGAGAAGCAATTGACAGCGCAGTGTGCCAGGGGTGCATCATCAGCGGCGGCCACGTCCGAAAGAGCATCCTCTCGCCCGATGTGCGAATCAACAGCTACGCCCTGGTCGAAAACTCGATCCTGCTCGACGGAGTGGATATCGGCCGTAATTGCCGCATCCGCAACACTATCATTGATAAGGGAGTAAAGGTGCCCCCCGGATCAGTGATCGGTTATGACCTCGACCACGACCGGGCCAGAGGGTGGGTAACGACCGAGCAAGGTGTGGTCGTCATTCCCAAGGATGAATCGGCGGACACGTTCCGCAGGTGAAGCGAAGGACGAACACGGTGGCTACGGACAAGACCTATCCCGCCGACCCGGCGATACGCCGTCCGAACCTGTGGTTGTGGGCCTTGTTCGGGGCCGTGATGGGGCTGGTCGGATGCCTCGTCGTACTGAATTGGTGGAACAGCCGATTGGCCCTGACCGGAGAGCGGCTGGCTCAGGCCCGCCAGACCTGGCACGCCAAGGGACCGAGCGATTACGACCTCGAAGTCACGGTCAACGGAAGCACGCAGGGACATTACCTCGTGCAGGTCCGCAGAGGAAAAATCACCGCAGCTTCCTGCGACGGCCGCCCCTTCGACAGATTGGATCAGGCTTATCCGTGGACCGTGCCGGGCCTGTTCGAAGTGGTCCTGCAAACCGACCTCGAGGAATTGAACCGACCCGATCGGCGACCGTTTTACACCCAAGTCGAATTCGATCCGGAGCTTGGCTATCCTATCCGCTACTTGCGAGTTGGAGAGAACCACCGGATTCAGATCGAGGCTAAATTGACGTCGCAGCCCTGAACCGTCACGGCTCGGCGGGAACCGGAGGCCGGTGCCGGGGCAGCTCGCTCTTGAAGTCTCCCAGGCTGTTCCAGCGATACCGCTTCTTCAGATCCACTTCTGCCACGACTACGGTACCGAACTTCTCAGCATGCACGATCGGCCGTCCGTCATGGCCGTACACCGCCGTCAGCATCCAGTTGCGCGAGATGTCTTCATAAGTGCTGCTGACGATGTAGACGTGGTTCTCACAAGCACGAGCCGAAGCCAGTTGCGGATTGCAGCCCCAGACCGGCCAGGCAATCACCTCCGCCCCGCGATTGGTCAGCTGCCGGGCCACTTCAGGGAAAAAGCCATCGTAGCAGACCATCATTCCGACTTTGCCGAAGCGTGTGTCGAAGACCGGATATTCATGGCCGGGAGTGCAGCCCCGTTCGATCTCGTTGCGGGGCAAGGTCACTTTCCGGTATTTGCCGACCACTTCGCCATCGGGACTGATAAGCACGGCGACGTTGTAAACCAGATGCCGATCCCGTTCGAGCAGGCCAGCGACAATGTACAAGTTGTGCTGTTTAGCCATCTCGCCGAAGATGCGAGTCGAAGGACCGGGGATCGGCTCGGCACACTCAGCGAGGCTCTGGCCGTTCTTGGCCGTGCCGACGTGGGTGATCGTCTCTCCAAGGACTACCAGATCGGCCCCTTGCCGTGCAGCTTCGGCAATAAGCGGGGCAAACTCGCGGCAGTTGGATTCCGGGGACTTTCCGCTGGGCTTGTAATGCACAGCAGCAAGACGCACCTTCCGCGGCTTCGGCGCTTCGGTTTCAGCAAAGCTGACCTTGGCCCATTCAATGGCACCGTTGGGCGCCCAAAGAAGATGCAACTCCACGACCGCTCGGGTTGCCTTCTCCGGGGCTTGATAGACGCCCGAAACCTCCGTCCAGCCGTGGGCGTCGGTCCCCTGGTCGGTGGGATGCTCGGCCTCGGCGATGCCCCGCCAGCCATGAAGATAACCGGGCACAGGGTCCTCACTCATCGGCACTGGGCGGCCCTGGTCGTCTTCCCAGCGGATTCGGACCGAGGCGCTGCGGCGAGGCAGAGCGACGTTTTGGACCTTCCGCACAGCGTAAAACCGATAATGGCGGCCTCCTTGGACGGGAAATGCCTTTTCCCACCAGCCGTGCAGTCCTTCCCGGTCGTCATGACGGATTATCAACGCCCCGCGATGGTCCGGGCCGCCGCTGGGCAGATAACCAAACTCCGGTCGGATCTCCTCCCGCGGCGAGCGCGTCTTCCAGCCTTCCGGGACGGCCCCCGGAGACAAGTCGTCGGTACCTGGCGCTGCGGAAATCCATGCGGTAAACACGACCAAAGCCAGTAGATCTCGCATGGTTTACTCCTTTGATCGAAGTTCGTGTTGGTGGTGATATGCTTGCCGACGCCGAGCTCGCAGCGATTCGGGAAACAACGCTTCTTGATGAAGGTCTCCACGCTCATCGAATACCAAGGGTGTCTCGACATCGTGGAGTCGAACGTGGGTTCGTCCCTGACACTCTTGGGCGACTGGTTCACTGACCCACAGGTATTTCAGTTCGAGAGTGTTCGGAATAATGGCCATGCGGACCCGTTCCGATCGCGGTTGCCAGCAGGTCCGCAGCCCCATTTCGATGCATTCGCGATCCGTGTCGAAGGCCGGGGGAATCTTGGCCCGCATCAGGAAGCAGGAAGTGAAATAGTTCAGATTCGTTATGTCCGGGTCCATCTTGGCCAGAATCTTCCTGGTGGTAAGATCTGCAAGCCCCAAGCCGACGGCGTTGCCATGACTTTCTTCCGAAAGATCAAGGACGCAAATGCGGGTAATGCGGGGATCGAGGGTATCGGGAACGCCCTCGATCATCTGCCGACCCAGCACGTTGACATCCATGCCTGTACCGCTGTAGTTCTTGCCCAGTTCGCCGACGATGAGCAGGTCCAACTCCCGCACCGGTAATCTGCCCATCATCTGGCGGGCCTGTTCCAACAGCTTCGGTTCGCTATTGAGCAGGTCTTCGGGTTCGACGGCCACAATGCGAGCCGTCTGTTCCAAAGCGTTTTCCAGCACGGCGAGGCCGAGCGCGAAACGGGTGTTTTGGAGCACCACTTTCACCGATTCGGGAATCATGTCCCGCAGACCTCGGACGCCGTACTGATGGTGCGTGGCTGCTCCTTCTCGCTTGCCGAGGCCGATAACGAGCATCTTGACGATGCCGCTTTCATATCGGCCGCGGAAGTCAGTGTGCGGCTTGATCCGGGACAGGGTGATGACGCCATCCGCCTGGTAAGCGGCGCGGTCCCAGTACACCGGCTCATCCCACGAATTATGGCCCAGACAGACACGATCCATCGCCGTGGAAACATCCGCCTGGATGAATTCGGGCGTGATTCCGTAACTGGCCAGAAGGTCGCGTTGGCCCTCGGGAGTAGCCCCGCCGTGGCTGCCCATCGCAGCGACGACGAAGGGCTTGTAGGCCATTTCTCGCAATACCTGGATCGCCGAGCGGACCATGACGGCGAGGTTGGCAATGCCCCGGCTGCCCACGGCAACAGCCACCCGTCCCCCCGGCTTGACACGTTCTCCGAGGCGCGAGCCAAGAATCTGCCGACGCACCTCTGCCGCCGGGTCGTCCAGCCTCGGCTGATCGCAGACCTGCTCGACGAGGTGAAGTCGCGGAAACTGCATGCGTGCCGCCTTTACGCCCGGCCTGTGGAAAGGTTGTCAAACTCGTCGGTCTTTTGCCATTACCTCTGGCTAGCCTCGGTGTTAAAGTACCATCCTCAGGAAGCCCTGGAAACGACTGACTGTTTTTGCACCAGGTGTACCTACGATGCAGGAGGCGTTGGTCAGGAAGACGGTAGGGGTTGTTCACGGGAACTTTGCTGGAGCATTGGACAACGGGAGAGAGCTATGCATCGGCTTCGGCACCTTACGGGATGGGGCGGCGTGCTTGCCGCCCTGGCGTTGTTGGGCGGTCTGTCGTTGGAACCCGTCTGGTCTCAAGACCGGCAAGTTCAGCAGAAGTCCGTTCAGGAAAAGATTCAGGAGATCGAGAAGAAACTGGCCGAGATCAGCGCGGAAGTGGCGGCGCTGAAGAAGGGGGAGGAGGCGTCGGCGGAACCCGCCAAGTCCCCGGAGACCGACAAGCCCGCGGCCGACAAGCCTGCGGATGTCGAACCTCGGCAACCCGTATCATCCGACGGCGGCTTGCCCGCGGAGTGGGTAAGGAGCCTGACTTGGCGAGCCATCGGCCCAGCCGCGATGGGCGGCCGCATCACCGCCATCGCCGTGTACGAGGCCGACCCGAGTATCTGGTGGGTTGCCACGGCGTCCGGCGGACTGCTCAAAACCACCAACAACGGCATCACCTTCGAACATCAGTTCGACAAGGAAGCGACGGTTTCCATCGGCGATGTCGCCGTCGCTCCTTCTGACCCGAACATCGTCTGGGTTGGTACTGGCGAGAACAACCCCCGCAATTCCGTCTCATACGGCGACGGCGTGTACAAGTCCACCGACGGCGGCAAGACCTGGAAGAACCTGGGCCTCAAGAAGAGCTTCCAGATCGGAAAAATTCTTATCCATCCCACCGACCCGAACATCGTGTACGTAGGGGCTTTGGGTCGGTTGTACGGGCCGAACGAAGAACGTGGTTTGTTCAAGACCATCGACGGCGGGAACACGTGGGAGAAGATCCTGTACATCGACGACAAGACCGGCGTGATCGACATGCGCATGCACCCCACGGATCCAGAGACGCTCATCGTGGCGACCTGGGAACGGCAGCGTGACGAGTACGACGGCTTCTTCGGCAACGTCGAGGGCGATCAGTACGGACCGATCAAGACGCACGCTCCGGGCACGGGACTGTACAAGACCACCGATGGAGGAAAGACGTGGCGGAAGCTGACGCAGGGGCTGCCGACCTGCAACATGGGCCGGATCGGTCTCGACTGGTATCGCAAGGATCCCAACGTCGTCTTCGCCATTATCGACACGGAAAAAGTGGGCATGACGACGGCGGCCTACCTCGGCGTGCAGGGCAACACGGCCAAGGACGGTGTGGCTCTGACAAGCGTGGTCGAAAACGGACCAGCGGCCAAGGCCGGCCTCAAAGCCGAGGACGTGGTCCTCTCCATTGGCGGCAAAGCAGTCAAGGAGTTCGCCGACATCGGGAAGATTCTTGATGATTTCATGGCCGGGGACAAGGTCGAAGTCGCCTTCAAGCGCGGAGATGAAAAGAAGACCGTTGAAGTCGTGCTTGGCACACGGCCAGCCCAGGCGGGCGGAGCAGGGTCGGGACTGCTCTTCGCCGGCTTCATCGCAGAGGATGTCGAAGGCGGTTTCCGCGTGACGCGGTTGATCGCCGAGGATTCGCCCCTGCGGGTCGGCGACGTGGTGCAGATGATTGACGACAAGCCGGTGAGCGGCTTCCGCGAAACCTTCCAACAGCTGGCTAGCAGCAAGCGGGCCGGAGATAAGATCAAGGTGCAATTCGACCGCGACGGCGAGAAGAAAGACGCCGAATTGACCCTGACCGCTCCACCCTTCGGCGGTGGCGGTGGTCGCGGCGGCGTCGGGGCCGCTCCCGGACGGACCACCCGTCCCTTCGCCTCGACGCTCGGCGGCCAACGGGAGAACGTGCAGAATCAGCAAGGCAAAGGCGGGTTCAACACCGGCGGCGTCTTCAAGTCCACCGACGGCGGCGAGACTTGGGTCCGCATCAACAGCCTGAACCCGCGGCCGATGTACTTCAGCCAAGTCCGCGTCGATCCCAGCGACGACAAGTACGTTTACGTACTGGGGGTATCGCTGTACCGTTCCAATGACGGGGGCGCAACCTTCCGACCCGACGGCGGACGCGGCGTCCACGCCGACCACCACGCTCTGTGGATCAACCCCCGCGACGGTCGCCATATGATCCTCGGCACCGACGGCGGTTTCTACGTCACCTACGACCGCATGAATAACTGGGACCACCTCAACACCGCTGCGTTGGGCCAGTTCTACCACGTCTGTGTCGATCCGCGGAAGGATTACCGGGTGTATGGTGGGCTTCAGGACAACGGCAGTTGGGGCGGTCCGCCCCGCGTCCGTTCCGGTTCGGGACCGATTAACGAGGACTGGTTCCGCATCGGCGGTGGCGATGGCTTCACATGCCGGGTCGATCCCAATGATCCTGATCTGGTCTACTTCACGAGTCAGAACGGGGCGATGGGGCGTCGGAACCTGCGAACAGGTGAAGTCGCTTCGATTCGACCTCGGACTCCGGGTGGTCCGGGTCGAGGCGAACCGGGTCAACGGGGGGAGCAGGCCGGCCGAGGAGAACAGCCGGGCCGAGCCGAGGCTCAGCCGCAACCGGCCGAGCAACGGGAAGGCGAGGAACAGCCGCGTACGGCCCAGCAGAGCCGTTACCGCTGGAACTGGAATACGCCGTTCATCCTGTCTCACCACAACTCCCGCATTTTCTACTGTGCCGCCAACTTCGTATTCCGATCGCTCGATCGGGGCAACGATTTACAGGTCATTTCCCCAGAAATCACGGCATCGGAGAAGGGTAGTGGCACCGCTTTGTCCGAGTCGCCGCGAAACCCCAACGTGCTCTATGCCGGGACTGACGACGGCATGATCTGGGTGACTCGGGACGGTGGGAAGACTTGGAAGGAAGTCGGCAAGAACCTGCCTCTTCCCAAGCGGATGTGGGTTTCGACCCTGGAAGCCTCGCGCTTCGCTGACGGCCGCTGCTATGTCTGCATCGACGGCCACCGCTCCGACGACGACAACCCGTATGTGTTCGTGACCGAAGACTACGGCGAAACCTGGAAGCCGATCACGAGCAACTTGCCCTGGGGTTCGACCCGGTGTCTGCGGGAAGACCTTCAAAACCCCAACCTGCTCTTCGTCGGCACGGAGTTCGCAGTTTTCGCCTCGACCAACCGCGGCGTCAGCTGGACCAAGATCAACAACAATCTGCCGACCGTGGCCGTCCATGAATTGGCCATCCATCCGTCGATGGGTGAAATGGTCGCCGCCACGCATGGCCGCAGCTTGTGGATCCTGGACATTACCCCGCTGCGGCAGATCAGCAACGAGGTCTTAACCGCTGATGCGGCCTTGCTCAAGCCTAACACGGCGATCCGCTGGCGCAGCGAGCCGAGCCGAGGCGGCACCAATCGCCGCTTCGTCGGTAGCAACGGCCAATCCGGCGCGCACATTTACTATGTGCTGAACAAGAGTGCCGAGCGGGTTTCGGTCAAGATCCTCGACATCGAGGGCAAAGTCGTCCGGGAACTGCGGGCCAACTCGACGCCCGGCATGCATCGAGTAACCTGGGACCTGACCCGTGTTCCTGAGCGTCCGGCCGGCACAGGACAGCGGGGCGGCCCCGGTCAGGCTGGCGGTCGAGGGCAGGGCCAGCAAGCGGGGGCTGCAGCGCAGCCGCCTGCGGGCCAACAACCTCCAGCAGCCGGCCAACAGCTGGGTCAGCCTCCGAGCGGCTTCGGCGGATTCGGTCGTGGCGGCCTTGGCGGCTTCGGCGGTCAACCGGTCCCGCCCGGCACCTACCGCGTGGTTCTGACTGTGGACGGAAAGGAGTATTCCCAGGTTGTGCGCGTGGAGAGCGATCCGAACTATCCGAACGTGGATCTGATCGCATCCGAGGAGGAGGAATACGAGGAGGAAGAGGAGGAAAAAGAACAAGATCCTGTCCCGGTCGAAGCTCTCTTTCGGCCTGACATCCGTTGATCGTTAACCAAACGGAAGTAACGCATGGCCCCACGGAGACCCAATCGCCGTGGGGTCATGCTTTTGCTCGACTCTCTGTAGTAATTGAAGCCCGGTCGGTGTAGAAAATTGTCAGAAGAGCCATTGGAGAGTCGAATACTGTTCGTCACCGGCTTTGTTCGGTCGGTTCCCCTTGACCTGCGCGCACGGCTCGGCGATATGGATGTCTGCCGCTGTCCATTTGCCTTGAGTAAGGAGGGTCAGCGCCCATGGTGCCAACAGCCGCCACAGCTCCGGAAAAACACGCCTCCCAGCAGAAGGGGCAAAAGCCGCGGTTCTGGGAACGCTTGATCATCGAAGCAGCCTGGCTGACGTTGTGGCCGATCCTGTGGCTGCTTCTGAAGCTGATGTATCGCATACGGGTTGTGGGTGTCGAAAATGTCCCCGCCACGGGACCGGCCATTCTCGTTTGCAACCACGTCACATGGTTCGACGGCTTCTTCATCGCCTACGCCATGAGACGCCGCGTCCGTTTCCTGGTTTATGCCCCGTACACCAAGAGCCGTTTAATCGGTTGGCTCTTGCACCTGGCCGAGGTCATTCCGATCGCCTCGGAAGCCGGTCCCCGAGCGATCATCACGGCTTTGCGGGAAGCGGCGGAATGTCTGAAGCGGGGTGAGATCGTCGGCATTTTTCCTGAAGGGGCCTTGACTCGGACGGGGGCCATGCTGCCATTTAACCGCGGCGTCGAGAAGATCCTCGAGAAAAACCCGGTGCCGGTCATTCCGATGTGCCTGGACCGGCTCTGGGGCAGTCTGGTCAGCCATTCCGGCGGCAAATTCTTCTGGAAGTGGCCGAAGCACTGGCGGCATCCGGTCACAGTCATGTTCGGCAAACCGCTCCCGCCGGACATCAAGCTCTGGCAATTGCGCCAGGCGATTCAACAACTCCAGACGGATTGTTTCATCCTGCGTCGGGAGGATCATAAGCCTGCCCATCGGCAGTTCGTCCGCATGGCATGTCGGCATCCGTTCCGCTCGTGCATCATCGACGGGCGAGACGGCAAGGAATTGAACTTTGCCATGACCCTGACCGGGGCCAGTCTGCTGGCGGAAAAGCTCAGGCCGCTGCTGGCTGATCAAGAGATGATCGGCGTCCTGCTCCCAACGACCCTTGGCGGAGCCTTGGTAAACATCGCCGCCGCTTTCCTGGGCAAGCCGGTCGTCAACCTGAACTACACGGCGAGCAAGGAAGCGATGCAGTCGGCCCTTCGGCAGTGCAAGATCACCAAGGTCGTCACGGCCCGGGCCTTCCGGGAACGGATCAAACCGGACCTCGGGCCGGACGTGCAGTACATCGACTTGGAGGATATTCGCCAGCAGATTCCCAAATGGCGTCAGGTGCTTCGCTATCTTCAAGCGATCTGCCTGCCGGGTTGGTGGTTGGAATACGTCACGTTGGGACTGGGCAAGCACCGGGGGAACCAACTGGCGACAGTGATCTTTTCCAGCGGAAGCACCGGCGACCCGAAAGGTGTCATGTTGTCGCATGACAACATCGTGGGCAACATCGAATCCTGTCTGCAAGCCTTGGATCCGTTGCCCGGCGACCGCATGCTGGCCGTGCTGCCGTTCTTCCACAGCTTTGGCTACACGGTGACGCTCTGGCTGCCTCTGACCATCGGAGCGTCAGCGGTGTACTATCCCGACCCCCGACAGTCCAAGGACATTGGGGAACTGTGCAAGAAGTACCAATGCACCCTCTTTGTCACCACGCCGACTTTTCTCCGCTTTATCATCCGCCGCTGCGAGCCGGACGAGTTTCGTTCTCTGCGTCTGCTCATCACCGGGGCCGAGAAACTGCCGCGTTCGGTCGCTCAGGAGTTCGAGGAGAAGTTCGGCATCACGCCCTTGGAAGGCTACGGGACGACGGAGCTTTCGCCGGTGGTATCGACCAACGTGCCCGACTTCCGAAGTCCGGTCCTTACGCAGATCGGCCACAAGCCCGGCACCGTCGGCCATCCGATTCCTGGCGTATCTGTCAAGATTGTCGACCCGAACGACTACTCGAAGGTCCTGCCACCCGGCAAAGTCGGGATGCTGATGGTGAAGGGACCGAATGTGATGGTCGGCTATCTCAACCGTCCCGAGGTTACGGCGGAAGTGATTCGCGACGGCTGGTACGTCACCGGCGATCTGGCTTCCCTGGACGAGGACGGCTTCATCACCATCCAAGACCGCTTGTCCCGGTTCAGTAAGGTCGCGGGGGAGATGGTGCCGCATCAGAAA
>CALFAY010000007.1 GCA_937944855.1 uncultured Planctomycetota bacterium | reverse complement strand
CGATCAGGAGGTTTACGAGGAAAGCCTGGTCATCAACCTGGCCAATGGACTGGGCAAACGCAATCTGCTCGTCGAGGCAGAGCCGAACGCCCTGGGCGAAACCGCCATCCTCCGCGCTCGGGGCAGCGAGCCGATCCTGGTTCTGGACCGCATCGAAGATTTCGTACTCAAGGGCTTCGTGCTCCACGGAGGCTCGTCGTGCGACGATCTGATCCGCGTCACAGGAGCCTGCCCCGGCAGCCGCTTCGAGCAGTTGCGACTGACAGGCCATCGGCGTTCAGCGGTGCGGCTGGACGGTTGCGAAGCGGTGCGGGGACGGGAAGTACGCTTCGTGGAGTGTCAGGTCCAGGCTGCCGATACACCGGCGGAATCGGCAGTGTCGTTCGGCCCGGCGGCACCCAACCCGGACGCCCCGGTGATGCCCAACCGCTACGTCCAGTTCATCGGCTGCCGCTTCCAGGGACCGTTCGGGGTGGCGGTGGTGCTTCTCGGCTCGCCCAACGTCGGCATCCTGTTCGAGAGAAACCTTTTCGTCGGCAACAAGGTGCCGGCAATTCTGCTGCCTGCGTCGGCCCCCAACGCTCCGGCCGTCCGGACGGTCCTGCTGGGAAATACCTTCTGGGACTGCGCCGCAGCCTTGAAACTCCAACAGCGGATGCGGCTGGACAGTGAATTCCGGCTGATGAACAACCTCTTTTACCGGCTCGGCGGAGCGGAAGGGGGCGGAGTCGGCGTGATCGAGAATGAACCCGATCCCGACGGGCTGAGCGGTTACATCGTCGGAGAAGGCAACGTGTACGACAGCCGAACCCCGACCGGCAACCTGGCCGCCGTCGCCACCGTGAAGTTGAGCCGTCTCAGTTTCGACCTGCCCATCAGTGATCCAACTGCCGAAAACTTCCTCCGTTATCCCGCTGACAGCCCCTTGAATTCCGCAGGAAGCAACGGCCAGCCGGTCGGAGCGTTGCCGCCGTTGCCGTGAGGGGACCGGCAAGCTCCCGTTTGCCGCTCGCTTTCATGGCGAAGGCTCGCGCGGCCCACTTGCCCAGAGAAGAATCAGCCCCAGTCCCACGATGCCCATGCCGATCACGACGCCGTACGTGAGCGGCTCGGCGGGCAGACCGCAACAGGCCAACAGCACGCAGATTTCAATGGTCAGACCGCCGAACAGCGTGATGAACCAGCCGAGCACGAGCCAGCGCTGCCGCCCCTCGATCCGACGGGTGGAGGACGCTCCGGGGGGCGACGGCGGTTGCCGGGACGAGTCAGAAGCGGAACGGTTCATCCTGAGTCAGTAGTCGAGGGCCACGCCGAACGCAACCCATTTCTCGGTTTCGTTGCTGAAGTGACCGTAAGGCGAACGGCCCGAATAAAACTGCGTCACCACGCGGAAGAAAGGCCGACGCTCGGGATCACGCCACGACCGACAAAGCCACACCGGTGAATTTAACTCAACATGCCTATTTTAATCTGGCCGGCCACGATAGCGGCGACATCCTCGATCACCAATTAATGATTGCTGCCGATCAGTATACCCCCACGGATAAAAATTTAATTCCTACGGGTAAACTCGAATCGGTCAAAGACACCCCTTTCGATTTCACCACAGCCACACCGATTGGTAAACGGATTAAAGAGATCAAGGCCGATCCGGTGGGTTACGATCTGAACTACGTTCTCCGAGAAGGGAAGGGGCTTCGGTTGGCAGCCCGTGTGACCGATCCGAAATCGGGCCGTGTGATGGAGGTGCTGACTACGGAACCGGGAATTCAACTTTACACGGGGAATTTCCTTGATGGAAAGACGAAAGGTAAGGGTGGCGCTACTTACAAACAATATGGTGGCTTCTGCCTAGAAACACAACATTTCCCCGATTCAATCAACCAAAAGAATTTCCCCTCGATCGTTCTGCAACCCGGAAAGACTTACGAACAAACCACCGTTTATGCGTTCTCAATTCAGAAGTAGTCCCCTTCAAGGAAACGAGCAAAAGGTTTCTGGTCTGGATCAGAATAATCGGCTCGAACAACGTCGGTCTACCACCAATGAGCGGCCGCACCCCGCGGCCGCCCCGGCTGCTCGTCTACGGCACGCCCGGTATCGGCAAGAGCACGATGGGCTCGCAAGCCCCGAACCCGGTGTTCGTCCGGACCAAGTCCTCGCTCACCCCGGCACGCCGCCAGCTAGTCGAGCGCCTGCAGCAACTCAACTTCGGCCACGTCAAGTGGCTCCCCGTCCGCGGCGGCGAACGGATCCTCCGTACCGTCGGCGGGCCGTCGTGCGTGGCCAAGAACCGCTACGGGCTGACCGAAGAGTTGCCTTGGGGATGGAACATCATCTCGATCAGCGTTTCTCCAACTCCTTCACCTTGCGTTCGAGTTCCGCCAGTCTCCGCAGGCCGACTTTCAGTTCCTCGTACTGAGTGAGCGACAGCGTAACCTGGCCGTCGCGGCGGAACTTCACGCGCACCGTCTCGGTTTCCTTGCTCACGACTTGCTTCTGTTGCCCTTCGTTGGTTCGACCATACGCAACGAGTTGGAGGGCTTCATTGATCTCAACGGCTTTGTCAGGTGCGGCATGTGCGAAAATGCGAATCCAGCCGGTTCCGGATCCGGGCTGGAGCGCCGCGGGCTGATAGCCCCAGGGTGATCCATCCTTCAGGTGGATCGCGACGGCCAGAAATTGCCAATCCTTGGGAGGATCACCCTTTTTGAGTTCGGCCTCGTACTTGAACTGGATCCAGACGGGTGCCAGCGGATGCAGCAGTTCATCGGGCTTCAGGGCAACGACCTTTTCCGGCGGGCCGCCGCGCGGATCGGAACTGGCCGTGCCGGTGACCACGGCGATATCGCTGACACGGATGGAGACTCCTTCCAGTTTCAGTTCGATCGTCTGGGCTTGCGCGGACGCTGACGCTGCCGCAATCAGCACTATCGTCAGAGACATGAGTTGGCGGTACATGACGTTCTCCTTTTCTGAGTGGTGAAACGAAGGCGAAGCTCACAGCAAGCTACAGTCAGAACCTGTTCCTGGTCACTTCTTGTCCCAATGAACCACACACCTCGGCAATGCCTTCTGGAACTTGGCTACGCCCTCGGCAGTCACCGGGTTGTCCTGAATGGCCAGTTCCTTGAGGTTCTTGAGTGCCGTCAGCTTCTGTAGGCCGTTGTCCGTGAGGCGGTTGCGATTGAGAGCCAATGTTTCCAGCGTGTGAAGCTCCGCCAAGAGGTCGGCATCTTTGTCAATCAACTTCAAGCCGGAGGCTTCCAAGAAACTCAACCGTGGAAACTCCTTCAACACCTTCAGTTCGCTGGCCACTGGATGGCAGGCGATGATATTGAGTCGCTCGATGGGTAAGTCCTTGAGAAATCGCAATCCCTGGGGCGTGATTTTGGTGACACCGAGACCGAGGATCCGAAGTTTCTTCAGCCCGGCCAGGTGTTTCAGACCTTCATCGGTCAGCGGTGTGTTGTAGAAGCCAAGGGATTCCAGCTCGGTCATTCGTGCGAGGTGGGCGACACCGGCATCGGTGATCTTGGTGCCGTCGAAGCCAGTCAATCGCAAGTCCGGCCGCGTGGCCAACAGTTCCAGTGAACGATCGGTGATCATGGTGCTGCCCAGCCAGATGCTCTTGAGTGTCTTGATCTTGACGAGCTTCTCGACGGTGGCGTCGCCAATGGCGTTGCCGTGGAAACTGATGGTGTCCACCTTTGATCGTTCCAACCACTGCAAGATCGGCTCGACAATGGCATCGGTCAAGTTCTTGTTGCCCCAAGTGTCGATCTGTGTGACGCGGAACTTGCCGGCTGGTAACAACTTCACATCATCGAGGCGTCTTTGCTCTCCATCTTCGGTCACAACGAACACGGCACGAGCAGAGCCAGGCAGCGGGTTGAGCGACAATAGCCACTCGGCAAATTTCCGATCCGGGTCTTCCGGCACGCGCTCGAACTCGAACCACACCACACCGGGTTGGCCGATGTCTTTCCACCCGGCCCGTTGCGGCACGCTTCCTTGAGCGTGGCGATAAATCAGCCGTAACCGTTCACCGTCGAACTCGTAGACGCCGCGATGGTGGTTCCGTGGTCCTTGTCCCTGGTCATCATCGTAATCGAACTCTTTCGGCATTTTGGCCGGGTTGAGCTGAAAGGTGCCGCCGTAGCGTGAAAACCGGCCATCCAAGGTCCGTTCGACCTCGCGGCGATTGCCTTCGATCCGCATGAGCGTGCCGCGTTGCTTCAGTTCATCCTCCGTCAGCCGCTTGCCGCGGGAATGCTCGGCGACACAGCGCCACGTCCCCTGCCAACGGGCGAGGTCGTCTCGCGATTTCGGATCGCTTTGAGGAGGCTCCTTCTTCGGCGGCGACTCGTCGCGCAGTTCGATGCGGGGGCCGGCGTCGCGGCTGACGGTGAACGTGAACTTGCGAATGACCTCCTCGCCGCGCTTCACGATCAACTCATGCGTGCCGACCTTCAGTTCGATCGGGGCTTGCAACGACTCGGCCGGGACTTGTTTGCCGTCGAGGAGGAAGCTCAACGTCTTGTCGTTCAGGTCCACGTCGATGTTGATCATCACCGTGGCGGTCGGTGTGCGGGTGAAGAAGATGATGCCGCCCAGGGCCGTGATGCTGCCCACGATCAACAGGCCGATCAGGACGAACAGCTTCGTCGGCGGCTTGACCCGGCGCACGGCGGCCTCGACGGCGGCTTCCGTCTCGGCCCGCCGGTCGGCGGACAGGGCCGCCAGCACCTGCGCCATGCCCACCGATTGCTCGGGGTCGGCCTCCTTCGCTTTTTGCGTCGTCGTCGCAGCGGTTGGCTGATCGCGCAGGTAGGCATCGAGCGCGGTTGCCAGCGCCTTCATCGACGGGAAGCGATCCACGGGGTTCTTGGCCATCGCCTGCCGGCAGATGGCATCGAGGCGTTCGTCCAGTTGCGGGTTGAGCGTGCGAATCGACGGCGGCTCGACGTGTTGAATCTGCCCGATGACTTCACCGAGACTCCCCTGAAACGGCCGCTGATTCGTGAGCAGTTCGTACAGGATCACGCCGAGGGCGAAGAGATCGGAGGCGGGGCCGACCTGCTTCACGTCGCCGCGGGCTTGTTCGGGCGACATGTAGACCGGCGTGCCGAGGAGCATGCCCGAGCGGGTTTCGCGCACGTCACCCCCCGAGGTGCGAACCGCCAGACCGAAATCGGTGATGACCACGTCTTTCCGCTGCGGATCGAAGAGGATGTTGGCGGGCTTCAGGTCGCGATGCACGATCCCCTTGTCGTGGGCCGCTTGCAGGGCGAGGGCGAGCTTGCGCACGATCAACGCCGCCTGCTTCGGGGGCAGCGGTTGGCTTCGGCTTTTGAGATTCTCCGCCAGCGATTTGCCCGGAATGAAGGCCATCACGATGTAGGGCTGGTCCCCCTCGACGTTGACCTCGTGAACGGGGCAAATATTCGGATGCTGAATCGCCGCCGCCGACTTGGCCTCGCGCAGGAAGCGTTGCAAGTCGAACTGACCCGCGAACGCTTCGAGCTTGGGAACCTTGATGGCCACGTCCCGATCCAGCTGCGGATCGCGGGCTTTGTAGACCCGGCCGAACGCCCCTTCGCCGAGCAGGGCCAGAATCTCGAACCGGCCGATCCGCTCCGGAATGGCTCGTGAAGGTTGGTACGCTCCCGTCCGATCGCTGTCTTGAGAGACGGAGCTATCGACGCTGCGGTTGTGCGTCTCCAGTTCCTGGCGCACCGCGAGCAAAGCCGAGCGGACGGCGTCTTGCTCCGCGGCGGGCACATCCTGGAGATAGGCATCCACGTCGGCCCGCCGACCCGCTTTCCAGTCAGCCTCGAAGCGATCGCAGAGGGAATCGATTCGCTGGGCCAGCGACAACGACGGATCGGCGGAAGGCATGGCGGTTCGGGATGGGGATGGGAATGGGGGGGGGATGGTCATGCGACAACGACGGATCGGCGGAAGGCATGGCGGTTCCTCGATGGTGTTCCTCGGGTGGATGGTGGGCGGATTATGGTTTTGGCGCGGGCGGTTTGGTCGCCGGCGCCGGAACGATTGGCGCTGCGGGGTTCCCGCCTGGGGGTGTGGTAATGATTGGCGACGGCAACGGCGGACCGTAGATCGCCTCCGGCAGGCCGACGATCACCAGCGTCTCCGGTTTCATCGTTTGCAGATAAAAAGGATCGACCGGTTCGACAGAGATGAGCACCGGCGTTTCTTTCGCAAGCGCCTTGGCGACATGGTCCCACGCGACTGACTTGCCGTGCATGTCGTGAACGAAGACGGGGGCCTTTTCGTGATTCAGCGTGACCTCACGCCAGCCGACCGGCTTCGCCACGCAAACCGTGACCTCCTGGGTTTCCGTGTACTTGACCTGCTTGCCATCGACCACTTTTACCTTTTCGACTTGAATTTGCTTCGTAACGTTTTTCACTTCGGTCTTGACCAGTTTCAGCTTGATTTCCAGGCCGTCGCCGATCTTGACCGCCTTGGCCAGGGCGGTTTGCGGCGGGCTGCAAACGCAAGTTTTAGGCAGCGCCGGCTCCTGTGCCCCGGCCGCTGTGGCGAACAACACCACAGTGAGGATTGCAAGTCCACGCATCGAATCTTCTCCTTTTGGAAGGAACTCTGGCTCCCACGGGGAGCCGACCGTCGGCCGCGAAACCACTCCGCCGCCGTTGGAGAGTACATTTCCGTCGGCGGCCCAACCCCGACAGGGATTCCGGATTATTTTTCCGAAAAGTGCTTATCCCACGTCAGGCGGATGAGTTGCAGCTTCCGCTCGACCTTGCGGACGGTCCAATCGAGTTGCTGAGCGATCTCGGGATTGGTGTGCCCCATGAGCCGCAGGACAGCCACGGTCCGCAGTTCCTCAGGCAGACCGGCCAGCAGCTCCTCAGCGTGCAAGTCGAACTCCGGTCCCAGTTGCGCCGCGGCGACCGCTTCTAAAGGGGAAGTGGACGGGCCGGCCTCGTTGACGATCTGCCCGCCGCCGCGTTTCTCGGCGTTCTCCCGCCGGATCGCCATGCGGGCCTTGCGCACCGTCATGACGGCCAACAGGTTCCAGACGTCGTCGCGTTCGCCGAAGTAGAATTGTCCACGGTGTAGTCGCTGGAAGAAACTGGCGAACACGCTCTGCACAACATCTTGCTCATAACCGTTCAAGCGTGGATGACTAGCCAGTACACGCCGTGCCAGCCCCAGTAAACGGGGCACGAAGCGTTCCCAGAGTTGAAGCGCAGCTGAGTCGTCTCGCTCCCGAAGCAGTTCCAAGAGACAGGTGATGGAACCGTCTGCCGGAGGCAATGCCATCGCAAATGCTCTTGCGAGGGTGGACCAGAATAAGGACCTTACTGTACTCGATTCCGGCACCCGCAGCAAGTCAACTCGATGTGCTCAAGAAGCGGGAGCGGAAAGTGCGAGTCAGTCAATACCCCCCAAATCGTCTACCCGAATCTGTAAACTTGCAACTTCTACTCTGAAAGTCCGACGGTTTAACCTCCGCTGAAAACCAGAAAAAGGAAATCATCTGTCGAAGCTTCGGTTGAGGATGACGGCTCGGTCTTTGGCCTAACCAAGCCAACTTGACAGAGGTATGAGACTCTAAACGTGCGGTCCATGCGTAGCCGGGCTGAGCATCATCGCGGATGTTTGAGCCGTTCGCGCACCAATTCCGGCAGGTACTTCACTGGCAACGTGCCGTGGGCCAGAACGGCTTCGTGATACCTTCCCAGGTCGAACTCGTCGCCCATTTCCCGCTGCACCGATTGCCGCACACGGTAGAACGCCATCCGGCCTACGAAGTAGGTCGAAAGCTGACAAGACGACTGCTTGGCCCGGATCAGCTTGCCGACCGCTTCGCCCTCGGACTGGAACCCGCGCCGCACGAGCAGATCCATCGCTTCCTCATCGGAAAAATCGGTGCAGTGCATCTTGTGGTCGAGGATGGCGTTGAGCACGGCCCGCAGGTAGAACTTGAGCTGGTGCAGACGCAAGGCCAGCACCTCCTTGACATCCGCCGTCTGGCCTCGTTGAAGCTGTTCGGGCGAAGGCAGGCCGTAGCCCTGGTCGAGCATCATCTGCTCGGTGTACACCGCCCAGCCCTCGGCAAAGATGCCCGACGACAACACCCGGCGAATGAAGGACGGACAGCGATTCGAGTAGTCGAGCTGGACGTAGTGCCCCGGGTAGGCTTCGTGGATGGTCAGAATCTTTAACATGTAGCGGTTGTACTCTTCGAGATAGCTCCGAACCCGGCGGGGATCCCAGTCGGCCGGCGGGGGACTGACGGCGTAGTAGCTGCGAGCCTTCAGATCGAGCGGCGGAGCGGGATTGAGATAGGCCGTCGAGTTGCCCCGTTGGAACTCGGGCATCTCGATGATCTCGCAGGCGTCCGGCTCGGGAAGGCGGAGGATGTCGGCCCGACGGATGAACTCGCGGACTTCGCTGACGATTTTGCGGACGTCGCTGACCAGTTCCTGCGGTTTGCCGTGTTCCTTGCTCAGTTCCGCCAGCACTTGAGCGATGGTGGAGCGTCGGCCCACGGGATCATCTGGCGGCAAGGGCTTGCCGAAAAAGAGCAGCCCCCACAGTTGCCGGGCGATGACGTACATCTCCCGCTCGACTCGTTCGGCCTCGGCCTCGGCATCTCGCAGCACATCGTCGGCAGATATGCCGGCGTTGAGTTCCAGGTCGAGCTTCTGCACAAACTTGTCCCGACCCAGCCGCCAGTTGCCGTTGGCCCGCGGAAGCAAGTCCTCTTCCAAGAAACGCTGGTAGTCCTTAAGGGTTTCGACCACCTTCGCGGCGGCCCGGCTCAGTTCGCTCAGTTGCGGCGTCTCGTCGGCGAGGCGGAAGATGTCCCCGCTGTAGAACGCGATGGCGCCGCGATTCTGCCGGATGGCCGTTTCCGTATGTACCCGCGGCGGGTTCCTGAGCGTCTTTTTGGCCTCGGCCACGATGCGAGGAATGTGGGCCATGCGGGCCGCGCAATTGCGGACATTGACAGCCTTCGGCTCGGTGGACTGGGTCAACAGGAGATAGACGCTCTCGGTGATGTAGTCGTTGTAAACCCGCGGGTCTTCCTCGAACGGCCGGGTGTTGGTCATCAGCCAGATGGAACGCTTCAGATCGTGCTCGAAGATCTCCAGGTCGATCTGTCCGGCGCGGGTCAGTTTGCCGTAGTCGATCCGCTTGCGGAGGTCGGCCAGGGTCCGTTGCAGACGCTGGAGATGGTCCCGGCGGGCCTCGGCAGAGATGTCGTCGAGCCGATCATCGAAGCGGTGATCGCCGAGCCGGGTCGCCGTCAGCGGACTGTGGCGAAACTCCTGTTCGAGGAACTCCTTGAAGTACGCCAGCAGCTTGTCGTCCTCGGTCATGCCTTCCTGAGAGCGGGCTGACGGTTGTACCGGCCAACCAAGGCTCAGCATCACCATGGGAATCATGCCGACGCGCATTCCTCGAAGCGTAACCATGATGGCATCCCCACCTCTGCTTGCGAACTCACTCGGCTGCTGCGGACCAGATCGGTTTTTCGGGCAATTCCAAGGTCAGTTTGACCTCCCGACCATCCCGCAGGACGGTCAGGGGCACCTTGTCGCCATAGTTCTTGTGCAGTTGCAGGTAAGCGTGCAACTGGCGGGGCGTCCAGTCGTCCCGGATGCCGTCCACCTCGATGAGCACATCATTGACCTGCAAGCCGGCCCGGATCGGGGCTGTCTGGTTGCGGAAGAAGAAAGTGACGCGCAAGGCCATTGCCGACGTCGCCAGACCTAGCCGAGGCTTTTCCTCGTCCTTCACCGGCACGGCCCAGAAGCCGCCGTTGGGACCGATCCAATGCAGCGACGACCGCCACGACGGATCAGCAGTGCGTTTCCAGGCGCCCGATAATTCGAGACGAGTTTCCAAGGTCTGGTCGCCTCGCTGGTACCGCACCGGCAGAACAGCCTCCCGCGGGGCGACGTGCAGCACCCGGGCCAGATCGCCCACCGTGAGGACGCGATAGCCGTCCACCTCCAGGAGCCGATCTCCGCTCCTCAGACCGGCTTTGTCCGCGGGTGAATCGGGACGGACCTGGGCAACTTGTTCCTGTCGCTCCGGGTCCAGTTTCAGCCCGATCGTTAAGGGGGGCGGGTATGTGAAGGCGTCGTCCTTGCTCAAGGTGCCGCCGGCGTACCTGGCCCGCAACTGGGCCGCTTTCACGTCATGGCAGTGGATGCAGCGATTGAGTTGTCCGCGCATGTGGGCGTGCATGGTCGGAATCTCTTCGGGCGTGTGAATGGGTTCCGGGTTCGGCTCATGCCGCGTCTGCACCGCTCCCCGGCGATGCAGTTCCAGAACCTTTTCCATCGTCCGCAGCAGAGAAGCCTTGGAAACCAGTCCGTCGGGTGCGTCGTCCTCCCGGCCGCCGTAGCGGGCATAGAAGCGGTCCTCGGCATCCATGAAGAACGACATCCAGCTCAGGTCATACTCGAACTGAAAGAGCTGGATGTTTTTCCCGTTCATCGACTGGATGCGGACGGGGACGAACCGCTCGGCCAAGGCCGCTACGTCGGGATCGAAGCGGACCACCTGACGGTCGAAGTCGGAGCAGGCTTCGCAGCGTTCGCAGCGGAAGACGACCCACATGGGCTTGCCGGTCGCCTTGGCAAGACGTTTGCCCTCAGCGTAGTCGTAGATCCACGGGATGCGGCTCTCGACCCGCTGCGGCGGAACCGACCACGCCGGAATCACAACCGCCAACCCCCACGCCAGGCCGACCAGAATCTTGATTCCCCGTCGCATAGTTCCTCTCGCACCGCAGACTTCAGGCAACGGGGAGATTGTAGCTAGAATGAATGGCATGAGAAACAAGCTGGGAGTTCTGGATCGAGAAGAGTACATTGAGCAGGCATATTTCTTCCACTGCTTCCGAGAACGCCTCAAGGCCAATCAGGCGGCCCAGGAGATTCTGGAGCGCATCCACGAAGAGATCCTGACCACGACCCGCTTGCCGCTGGCGATCCAGTACCTCGCCACCGAGTTGAAACATTCCGGGCTGCTCGGTCCAGGGTTCGCCCGACTCGCCCACTACTTCACGCCGTTCCAGACCTTCATCATCACCTGCGCTGAGAAGGAAGGTCTGCGGTTCAGTCTGGACACCGCTCTGGAAGTGCTTGAAGCGGAAGCCCGTTATCGCTCAGACAATCCGACACGGCCAGGATTGTTCATCTTCGAGTTCGAGGTGCTTAGCCGAAACAAGCTCGGCTTCGACGAGGGGCTGACGAGCATCTCCGACGATCCGTTCTTCGATGACGAATGGCGGGCGTACATCGAGACGATTCGGCGGAACATCGGCGAGGTTGAATTCGCCGATCTGGTCTATGTCCGCTCCGAGCTTTACATCAAGGACCAGTTGCGAGCCAATCCGAATGAGACCGACTTCCCTCCGCCGCTGTTCGGCGAGAAGGAGGGCAAGATCGCCAAGGCCAGCCACGGCCGGGATCCGCTGTTTCTGTTCTCGGCGTTGCAACGGCAACTGGGCTACCCGACTGTGCCGCGTCCGGTGGCCAGGGACGATCCGATGGTGCGGCTCAATGCCCTGCAAGCGAAGCTGCGGGAGCTGGAACAGCGGATCAAACTGATCGAAGGCGAATTGCGAGGTCAAACGCAGATCACGCAATTGCTCGGCAAGCCGGATTTGTTCAAGGAAGATGACGAAAACTGAATCCGCCTTGCGGATCGCTCAGGCTGAGGGGCGGTAAGATCGGAAGGTCAGCAGGAGTTCGTACAGGTCGGGGGTGATGCAGATCTCGTCATCCTCGAAGTCGTGCAGCCACAGGTAGTTGCCGCGGTGAGCCATTGCCAGCAGCGGGAACAGGTCGCCAAGGCGGACGCGAACGGTCGGCTTCTGCCTGGAGTCGGACTCTTCTTCCACTTGGCGGGGAAAAACTCGCATGTAGGCCGGCATGCCGCTCTCCTCGTGCCCATTCGCCGTTAAGAGGTGAATCGGTCGGGAGAGCGACCCGGCTTTGGCAAATCCCGACTCTCAAGCCCTCCCAACCTGTCAAACTTTGCCGAAACGGCAAGCACTCGACAGTCCAGAGCGGCCTTGGGCAGGCTTTGCCCTGCTTACGCGGCAAGTTCAGTTGCTCGACGACTCACGAATGGGCCGGCTGCGCGTCAGGAGCTTTTGAAGGCGTTGGCCACGTCGGCATTGAAGCGTGTCACGTCCTTGAAGTACTCGTTCCACTGTTTGATGAAGCGTTCGTAGCGTTCGAAGAGGATCCAGTCTGACAAGGGCATGCCCTGGACCTGAAGCTGTCGCTGAGGCGAAGGCAGCAACACCTGCAGATCAAATTCGCTCACCGCCAGGGGATCGGTGGCCCGCGGCTGACGGCGCTCCCTCAAGAACAGCACATAGTAAGCCGATTTCGGCTTGTTGGTGACCACCGCGGTCTGTCCCGGCGTTTGCAGGTCCTTCATGACCTGATCGAGAAAATCGTCGGTCGGATACTCGATGGTCGGAATGGGAGCCGGACGGTAGTTCAGAACGCCGACGCCCAGCGACGCCGGTTCGAAGCGGGCCAGCACTTTTTCGGTGTACTCCCCCAGCGGGGAGTCCACCAGAAGGCGGTAGCCATCCGAGCCTTCTTTGGCGGCCTTGTCGGCCAGGTCGCGGGCGGCAGCCTCGGCAAGGGCACGGGCCTGCTGGACCTTCCAGGCTTCCATGACGTTCGCGTAAATCTCCTCCAGGGGCGGGGTGCGGGCTTCGGCCTCGGCGCGTTTCCAGTACAGGGCGTACCTGCGGGTCAGGCTCCTGCGGGGCATTCCCTCTTCGACTTCAGGAACCTGACGCGCTTGAAACAGCCCGGGGGCTTCGACCAGTTTCCTGGCCACGAAGTCATCGAACTGCTTGCCGGACAGGAAGGCACCCTCGAAGAACAGCGGCTTGAGCAGGCTGCCCAGCGGGGATTTGCCCTTCTCCTTGAGAAGCTCCGCTTGCGAGCGCATCTCGTCCATGCGTTCCAGCAGCATGCCCCGCGTCTCGGCAAAGCGTTTCAGGTACTCATCGAGCGGTTCGGCCACTTCCTGGCCGTCCTTCTTGTAGGTGAAAGGCGGCGGGGTGAACTTGGCTCCGGAGTCGGCCCGTGCTCCCGGTCGTGCCCGCCATCGGGCGTATTCCCGACGGTAGGTCTCGCCGTAGGAGGCCAGATCGGCTTGGAGCTTCTTGAAATCCGCTTCCAGAAGGTTGTGAACCAGCTCGTCGGTCAGGGTGTCCGCGATGCCGCCGAAGGCCTCGGAAAGCGGCACAAACTTTTCCACATACGCCAATCGGGGCGGATAGGCCAGGATTCCTGTCGGACCCAGGCCGAGCGATGCGGAAGCGGCCACGTCGCCGATCACGGCAGCCAGTTCGACGCTCTGAGCCTGGTGCATCGGGAGGGGACGACCGCTGGGCAGCAGCACCGGACCAAAGCTCGTCCCTCCCACGGCCGCCGACGTCAAGGCCGCGGTCACGACTCCCACCGCCTGAGCGGCTTCGGTCTGCTGGGCGGCAGCGGCGTCGAGCCACGGACCGGCCGGCGGCAGCGGGGCACGCCGGTAGTAGGCCGCTTGACCGTTCTCCGCATCAGAGACGCTGACAATGTACGGCTCCTCGATGCGGTAGCGGACGTCTTTGTTCTTCTCGTAGTAATCCACGATCCCGGCCAGGAACGTCAGCGGGTCGAGTTCCTGAATCGCCCGCGCCCAGGTGTGGTAATACTTCCCGGCGTCGGCCGTCGGATTGACATCGGCGTAAACGAATTCGATCTGGTACAGCTTCGGGATGCGGAAGCCGGGCGTGTCCCGGGCCGGGTCGGGTTCCTGCGAGCGGTACTTGTTGTAGAACTCCTTGACCTGCTCTGGGGTTGGATCGGCAACCTGCTGGAGGAAATGACCCTGGTTGACCGGGATGGTCAAGATGCCCACGTCGAGCTGCGTCCGCACCTTGACGAAGGCATTCCACAGGTCGAGCGGCGTCGCCTGAACGGACAGCGGCGCGGAGCCGAAAAAGGCCCGACGCTCCGCTCCCAGGACGATGCCCTTGGCGACCATGACCCGCATTTCATTGCCCAGCCAGGTCAATAACTTGTCGAGGTCCGCAGTTTCCTGACGGGTCCGCCGAAAGGCAGCGCGGACGATGGAGGGCAAATCGCTGGCCTGCACAGCATCCCCAGCAGCCACGCGAAGCAGTTCCTCCTTGACCTTGGCGGTGTTGAAGACGATGCCGAGCTGGTCGGCCCGGCTCTTCCACCAGGCAAAGGTGATGAGGTTTTCCGCCGTGAGCGGCGAATCCGCTTCGGTGGGCAATCGGCCGTGCCGCTGGATGAACGCCTGCAAATCGGAGAAGTCGAAGTCGGCGAGGGCGTCGTTGACCATGCAAGGGCGGATTTCGGTCAGTTTCCGCCACACTTCCGGTTTGGACTGACGGACGTTTTCGAGCCGTTCTCGGAACTTCAGCTGGTCCTCCTGGTGGGGGGATTCGCGAAGGCGGAAATCGGCATCGGTGAAATTGGCTTCCTTGCGGAGAATGGCATCCTGAGCGGCTTCCCGGACGGCCAGGACCAGCCGATAGGCCGCCTCCCGCTGGGCCGCCAATTCCCGCAAGTCGGTGAGCGTGACGTTGGCCCCGCCCACGACGGCCACGCGGTCTCGCGGCACGAAGCCGAACAGGGACATGATGCCACGGGACAACGGCCCCCCTCCGCTACCCGGCGAGCCGATCAGGGCATCGCCGATCACGAACACGAACATCGCCATGATCGTGATCAGGGCGAGGAGGACCCGACGGCGTTTGCGGAAGAACTCGAACGGCTTAAATGCCATGGCAACCTCATGTTACGGCAAAGTTCCGACGTGTCCGCCGGGGCATCGGCTTGACACGCCGACAATCCTTGTAGTATGGGTGAAATGCAACCTCCCGGTCATATACGGATTGTAGCGAGGTTGCCGATTAGAACAACGCCTACCGGGGCGGGGGACGCAAAGTCCCCCGGTTTGTTGAACGAGATGGAGTTGCGCGGAGCCTAGGAGTCCATCGTGCCCGCACGGAAGAAGAAACACCTGGTCATCGTCGAGTCGCCCGCCAAGGCGAAGACGATCAGCAAGTATTTGGGACCGGACTTTGAAGTCGCCGCCAGCAAAGGCCACGTCCGCGACCTGCCCAAGAGCAAATTCGGCATCGACATCGAATCGGGGTGGGTGCCCACCTACGTCACCTTGAAAGATCGCAAGGACGTGATCGACGCCCTGAAAAAGCAGGCGTCCAAGGCGGACACGGTCTATCTGGCTCCCGACCCCGACCGCGAAGGCGAGGCCATCGCCTGGCATCTGAAAGAAACGCTTGGACTGAAGGATGACCGCGTTCGCCGTGTCACCTTCAACGAAATCACCAGGAAAGCCGTTCAGGACGCCTTCCGCAATCCCGGCAAGATCAACATGGACCGCGTCCAGGCCCAGGAGGCCCGGCGGTTCCTGGATCGCGTCGTGGGCTACCAACTCAGCCCGCTGCTGAGCCGCAAGCTGGCCCAACACCTCAGTGCGGGCCGGGTGCAGTCGGTGGCGGTGCGGTTGATCGTCGAACGGGAACGGGAAATCGCTGCTTTCCAGCCCGAGGAATACTGGAAGATCACCGCCACGCTGCGGCCAGAGGGATTCCTCCCCGGCTCCATGCCGACTCGGCCGACTTCCGCCGCCAGGAAAACCAAATCCGCCGGTAAGAAGCCCCCTGCCCATGAACAGGCAGATGGCCAACCAGCTTCCGGACCGGGCTTGGCAGAGGAAGAAAAGCCGCTGCCCGAGGGTGCCTTCCGGGCCGAACTGGCCGAGTGGAAAGGCGAGACGTTCGCCTGCAAGGACCAGCAGACGGCCGAGAGCATCGTCGCGGCTCTTCGCCCAGCGGAATATGTCGTCGCCAAAGTCGAGCAGAAGGACCGCGCGGAGCGGCCTCAACCTCCGTTCACGACGAGCACGTTGCAGCAGCAGGCCAGCGTCCGCTTCCGCTTCTCGGCCAAGAAGACGATGATGCTGGCCCAGCGGTTGTATGAGGGTGTTGAACTGGGCAGCGAAGGCTCGGTCGCTCTCATCACCTACATGCGTACCGACAGCGTCCGCGTCTCACAGGACGCCCTCGATGCCGTGCGGTCGCTGATCGGGCAGCAATTCGGGTCGGCCTATCTGCCCGACAAGCCGAACGTGTACGAAAGCGGCAAGGCGGCTCAGGAAGGTCACGAAGCCATCCGGCCGACCGACCTCAGCTACACGCCGCAGAAAGTGGCCCCGTACCTGCCGGCCGACCAGTTGAAGCTGTACACGCTCATTTACAACCGCTTCGTGGCCAGCCAGATGACCCCGGCCGTTTTCTCCGTCACCGATGTCGAAGTTCGGGCGGGCGACGGGCTGTTCAAGGCCCAGGGCAAGGTCATGAAGTTCGACGGCTACCGCCGGGTGTACACGCCGTCGGGCAAACAGGAGGACGCGATCCTTCCGCCGCTCGCCGAACAGCAGAAACTGGAACTTCTGGACCTGACGCCCAGCCAGCACTTCACCCAGCCGCCGCCCCGCTACACGGAAGCCTCGCTGGTCAAAACGCTGGAAAAGGAAGGCATCGGCCGACCCAGCACCTATGCCACGATCATCAGCAAGATTCAGGAGCGGGGCTACGTCGAGCAGAAGGACCGCAAGTTCTACGCCACTCCGATCGGCATGATGGTCACCGATCTGCTCGTGGAACACTTCCCCAAGGTGATGGACCTGAAGTTCACCAGCCACATGGAGGAAGAGCTGGACCAGATCGAGTCGGGCAAGATTCCCCGCGACCAGGTATTGCAGGAGTTCTACGAACCGTTTCAGCAGTCGCTCAAGGAAGCTGAAACGAAGATGCAGACCGGGTTGGACGTCTGCCCGGAGTGCGGCAAGCCGCTGGTGGAGAAACGCAGCAAGGCGGGCATTTTCTACGGTTGCTCCGGCTATCCCGAGTGCAAGTACATCAA
The DNA here is from genome assembly GCA_937944855.1 of uncultured Planctomycetota bacterium. Taxonomy (GTDB): domain Bacteria; phylum Planctomycetota; class Planctomycetia; order Gemmatales; family HRBIN36; genus JANWWR01. Next base: position 18,307 of record CALFAY010000007.1, on the reverse strand, counting down.
GAAGGACGAGGTCGAGGCCAAGAAAGAGCCGCCGCGCCAGACGGAGCACAAGTGCCCCGAGTGCGGCAAACCGGTGGTCGAGCGGCAGGGCAAGCGGGGCCTTTTCCTGGCGTGCAGCGGCTTTCCGGAATGCAAGGTGACGATGAATCTGGACGCCGAAGGCAAGCCGGTCCCCGCCGCCGTCAAGACGGAGCATACCTGCGAGAAGTGCGGCAGTCCGATGGTCATCCGACGTGGGCGCCGGGGTCCGTTCCTGGCCTGTTCCAGTTATCCGAAGTGCAAATATGCTCTCGATCTCGATGCCGAGGGCAATCCCGTCAAGCCGATTGACACCGGCGTGACCTGCGACAAATGCGGCGGACCGATGGTGGTCCGCAAAGGACCTCGAGGACCGTTCCTCGGCTGTGCTGCCTATCCCAAGTGCCGCAGCATCAAGAACGTCAAGGATTTGCCTGAGCAGCTCCAGGAGGAAATCCGCCGACGCTATCCGCCTCCGGCGAAGCAAGAAGTGCCCCAGGTCGAAATCAGCGAGACCTGCCCGGAATGCGGCAGTCCGATGAAGCTGCGGCAAGGCCGCCAGGGCTGGTTCCTCGGTTGTTCCAAGTATCCTCGCTGTCGGGGAACGCGAGAAGCCGGGCCGGACTTGCAGGAAAAACTGAGTCAGGCGGATCCCATGCCGGTGTGACATCTCCCTGACACCGCTTGGCAGATCTGCTTCTCAGTCCGCTTCTCGTTCCAGGCGGTCGAGGAGCCGCAGGCGCCGGTCGGCGTCGAAGATCGGCGGCGGGAGTTGTTCGGCCCATCGGCGGACCTGCCCTGGATCGAGGCCCGGCCGTGCCGTGCCCCAGCCCCGAAAAACGGGAAGCCCCTGTTGCCGGGCAATGATTTCCCGGCGCGTCTTGCCCTGGGGAGCGTCTGGCCAGGGGCCTTTTAGTTCGTGGAACTCGAAGTAATACGGCACGATTTCCCGAATGTACTGCCAGTAGCCGGGGTTGTCGCTCTGAATGAACAGCTTCCCCCTGGGGACCAAGGCCCGATGCACCAAGCCCAGAAACTCCGGCGTGACGAGCCGACGATGCACCTCGGCGATGTCGTAGTACGGCTGCGGATGGTAAATGTGGATCTCGGCGACGCTGTGCGGCTCCACCAGCCGGGCCAGGAAGTCGCGGGCTTCGGCGACGGCGAAACGGATGTTGGTCAGGCCCCGCTGATTGGCCCGCCGCGTGGCATAGCGGATCACGACCGGCAGAATGTCCACGCCGAGATGGTCATGATCAGGCCGGGTTAACGCACTCTGGATCAATGCCCGCCCGTTGCCGCAGCCCAGATCGAGGACGATAGGAGCCTTGCGGCCGAAGATCTCCTCCCACCGCAGCGTTCCCCCCACCGGCAGTTTTTTCAAGGCCGTGTTCGTCCATCGCTCCGGCTCCACGATGCGTCCGGGAAACGGTACGCCGAACTCGTATTCCCTGTCGTCCGTGCCTGGCTTCATAGTACTAATTGTAAGCCGCTCCTTGAATGCCTCCGCCGGATGCGACGGGAGACTCCTTTCGATGCGTTGGCCGATTCTCGCTCAAGTCCTGGTTCCTGTAGCGGCCTTGATGTTGGGCGCGTTCGGGCTGGGAACCTGGATGGCCTATGCCGCTGCCGAGCGGGCCATTCGCCAGGAGGTCGAAGCTCAGGTCCGCAACATGGCCGGCGTGTTGGGCGACGTGCCTTTCCCTCTGACCGCCTCCGTGCTTCAGCAGGTGAAGGGCCTGTCCGGAACCGAGGTGGTGGTCATCGCCCCCGATGGCCGGTGCCTTTCGACCTTGCCCTCGGTCTCGGAAACGCTCCTGGCAGCCGTGCCGATGGAAAAAGATGAAAAAGCGTTTCGCCTCAGCGACCCGGTGCTCATCGGAGACGAGACGTTCCTGCTCAGTGGCGTGCAGCTTCACACCTCGCGGGGAGACAAAGCCGGGTTGCTCATCCTGCTCTACCCCTACTCGCGCTGGCAACATGCCCTTTGGGAGGCAGTTCGGCCCGTGCTGGCGATCGGCGCGGCAGGCGGTATCGTCGCTGTGGTGCTGGCGATCCTCATCGCCGCTCGGCTCAGCTCCCGCGTCCGCGACTTGCAGCGACGTACCCGCATGATTGCCGCCGGCGATTTCGGCCCGATGCCCCTGCCTTTGTGGAACGACGAACTCCGCGACCTGGCCGCCTCCGTCAATGACATGGCCGAGCAGTTGGCTCGGCTCCGCGATACCGTGCAAAAGACCGAGCGACTTCGCCTCCTGGGACAACTGGGAGGCGGTCTGGCCCATCAGCTCCGCAACGGCATCGCCGGAGCCAGGCTTGCCGTGCAGGTCCATCTCCGTGAACATCCGGAACTCGACAACGAGCCGCTCGACGTGGCCCTCCGCCAACTCACCCTGGTCGAAACCCATCTGCATCGCTTTCTCGACCTCGGACGAACCGAGGCGGATTCGCAGCGCCTCCTCTCTCTGCCGGAACTCATCCAGGAAATGCTTCAACTGCTCAAACCCCAGGCCCGTCACCATCAGGTGGAGCTGACCTGGAACCGTCTCGACGGCGGGACGCAAGATCAGCAGCATGGCGACGAAACGAAAGGCGGACAGCATGAGTCCCCTGCGTTGTGGGGACATCCCGGCAGCCTCAGCCATTTGCTGCTCAACGTCGTTCAGAACGCCATCGAGGCGGCAGGACGCGGCGGCAGCGTCGAGATCGTCACTCGGCATGAAAACGGACACCACGTCGTCGAGGTCTTCGACACTGGCCCCGGTCCCGATCCCCGCATTGCCGATCGCCTCTTCGAGCCATTCGTCACGGGCAAGCCGGACGGCATCGGCCTTGGGCTGGCCGTGGCCTGGCAGGTGGCTCAGTCCCACGGAGGGAATCTGTCCTGGTTCCGCACCGACAACCGCACCTGCTTCCGCCTGGTCCTACCTTCGGCTGAGAAGTACCTTTCGCAGACCGATTCGTAAACCCGCGTCAGGAAAGACGTGCCACCTTGTTGCGCAGATGCCGCAGCAACGGCTGGGGCGAGAGCGGCTTGCCCGTCACCCGCTGGCACAGTTCCGGAGCCAGGTAGCGTTTGCCGTGGCGATGAATCTTGTCGTTGAGCCAGCTTTTCAAGGTCAGAAAATCCCCCCGCTCGAAGGCGGCATCCAGGTCCCCGAGGTCCTGCCGGGCCTGTTCCATGAACTGAGCGGCATACAGATTTCCCAACGTGTAGGTCGGGAAGTAGCCAAACAGGCCGGCGCTCCAGTGGATGTCCTGAAGACAGCCGTGAGCGTCGTCCGGCGGCGTCAGTCCCAGGGTCTTCTTGAATCCTTCGTTCCAGGCGGCGGGCACCTCGTCGGCTGACAGATCCCCGTGAATCAGGGCCTGTTCGAGTTCAAACCGGAGGATGATATGCAGGTTGTAAGTCGTCTCGTCGGCCTCGATGCGGATGAAGGATCGTTTCACTTCGTTGACGGCCAACAGCCAGTCATCCAGCTTGACGTCCCGCAACGGCTCCCAGAAGACCTGCCGAAGCCGAGGGAACCAGTGCCGCCAGAACGGGGCGCTGCGGCCGACCAGATTCTCCCACATTCGCGATTGCGATTCGTGGATGCCCAGCGAGCAGGCCTCGCCCAGCGGGGTTCCGTAGTGCTCGGCCGGCAAGCCTTGCTCGTACAGGCCGTGTCCAACCTCGTGCAAGGTGCCGAAGAAGCCCTCGCTGAACTGCACCGGGTTGTAGCGCGTGGTGAGGCGGACGTCGCCCGGCCCCAGACCACTGCAAAACGGGTGAGTCGTCACGTCGAGTCGGCCGGCATCGAAGTCGAAGCCGATAGCGGCGGCCACCGCCTGACAGACGATCTGTTGGCGGTCCGCGTCATACTCCCGGCGGAGGATGTTGGAGCACGCCCGCACTTTCCCTTCGGCTGCCTGTTCGACGAGCGGAACCAGCTCGGCCCTCAACTCGGCGAAGAGCCAACGCAGCGATGCGGTGGTTTCCCCGGGTTCGTAATCGTCGAGCAAAGCATCGTAGGCCGCTCCCTTGAAACCCACGGCCTGGGCCTCTTCCCGCTTCAACTGCACGAGCTTTCGCAAGTGCGGAGCGAACGAGGCGAAATCGGATCGACTCCGGGCCTCCTGCCAGGCCTGCTGGCCCAGGGTGGAAGCGCGGGCTAATTCCTCGACCAGAGTCCGCGGCAGTTTGACGGCCCGGTCGTATTGGCGGCGGATTTCGCGGACATTGACGGCCGCATCGCTTTGCGGATCTTCGACCAACCGGGAGTTTTCGACCTCTTCCAACAACAATCCGATGGCCGGAGCGGTCAGCATCTCATGGACCATCCGGGCCAGCAGGGCCGCCTGCTCCGCCCGCAGGTTCGCTCCTTGGCGCGGCATGTAGGTCCGCTCGTCCCAGCCGAGCAAGCCGGCGCACGAGGCCAGCAGGGTGCGTTCCTTCATGCGGCGAAGCAATTCCGAGTAGGCCTGTTCGGGAGTACGCGGCATCACCCGGCTCCTTTGCGAAGTCTGCCAGTCGTCCTGCGTGTCAACTCATTTGCCCACACATCGGCACAGCCTACGAGACCAAGAGGGACTGCACAAGGTGGCGTATCGAAGCGGTCCCCGGCGAGATGTGTTGAATTGATCTAGACTCCTGGCCCAAGGACCATCCGACAAAGTGAATCACCCGCAGATCGGCTGGCAATTTGGACCAACCTCTCGCCCCTTTGCGGACCCAATGTTCACTTCGCATCGGCACGGCGCGACCAAGCTTGGGACCGGCACGAGGGGAGGTTACAATCCAGAAAGCTTACTCGACAGCCGTTCAGGATGAAATTAAAGTGTTCTTCCAGATTTGCGCAAGTTGTGCATTTTCCGAACATCCTCCCAGGCAGTTATTTGACGAATTGCAAGTATCAGCTCAATGAGTCCTGCGGAAAATGTTGCGCGGAAAACTTCGGATGTTGGCCGGCTAGTTCGCATTGACAGGATCCTCTGGCTTTGTCACAGGTCCAAAACTTTTGGGGGATATGAGAACTCTGGTGAGGGACGTCGCTAGCGGCGTCGAGTTCCGCATGAATGCACCGGACAGCACTCGGCGGCCGGGTTGGCGTCAGTTGTGGCAGTTGCCGGCGTTCCTGGTTGGTCTTCTGGCCTTCGTCATATCCCTGGCTGTGTGGTTCGTTGCGCCGCCGCGTCCCGAAATCGCCTTGGAACGTTCCATCGCTTCAGCTTGGTCGGCTCTCGATTCGGGAGACTTGTCCCAAGCCGAGCGTTTGTATCAAGTTGCGATCGAACTGGCAGAAGCCGTCCCGGATCGAGATCGCTTCGACGGGGATTTGAAAATGTTGCGCGGCATTTTGCTGTTCCGACAAGCGCAACAAGCCCCTGATGCTCAAAAGGCCGAGCTTTTCCGGGAATCTTTAACGGAACTGGCCGGGGCGAAGCAGTGCGGTGTGCCTCCCAGCCGCGAAAAAATGTTGCGCTACCTGGTCGCTGTTGCGCAGCATGCCACTGGCGGCGATCCGGCCTTGACCGCCAAGGAGATCGAAGCGGTCCTGGACGCTCTGCCAGAAGAACGGGTTGTCGGGTACAAACTATTGATGCAATTGCACTTAGAGCGTAATCCGCCTGACCTTAACGCGGCCTTGAGAGCTTCCGAGCGGCTTCTGGCTCAAGCTGCACTGACCAATCCCAATCCCGTCCGGCTCAAACGCGGCCAGTTGCTGCTTCAGAAAGGCGACATTGAGGAAGCCCGTATCGTTCTGGGCCGGATTCCGCCCTCCGCTCCGGAGTATCCCCAAGCTCGCCATCTGATGGCCTGGAGCTTCTGCGAACATGGCCAATGGCAGGCGGCCCTCGATCTCTGGGAGCCTTTACTGAACGGCACTTACGAGATCCGCCCGGTTCTGCCGCAAGCCTTGTTCGGCCTGGGGGCTTGCTATTTGGCTCTGGGACGGCCAAGCGAAGCTCAAGCGATCTGGCAGCGGCTCGAACGAGAGTTTCCCCGATCTCCCGAAACCCGAGCCGCTGTTTTCAAACTCGCTCTGCTCCATGCTCAAGCCGGTCAGTACGCCGACGCCTTGAGCCAGTTTCAAATCGCTCTGGACAGCCTTGCTTCCGACTGGAAAGGCCCTTACGCCGATGCGCAGCAATGGCGGCAGGAGATCGAAGCCCTCTGGTCGGCATGGCAGCAGGCAGGCCACTTCGAGCCAGCCGCTGAGTTGGCCAGCGCTTACCAACGGATCGCCCCTCTCGGAGAAGCCCAGCGGCGGCGCGGCAGGTCGTTGCGGGAACTGGGACTGCGGTTGTTGCGCGAGGCGGAGCGCGAAACGGGCAGCAAACGGGAAGAATTGCTGGTCTCGGGAAGACATCGCCTGAGCCAATCGGCTGAGTGTTTCCTGGAAGCCGTCCGGGAACTGAACGGCGAAGGCGACAGCGGCGAGTTGCTCTGGCTGGCCGCCGACGGTTTCTTGCAGGCTCGACAACTCGAACAGGCCGAGTCCGTCCTGAAACTGGGCCTGCGCGGCACCTTTGCCGCCCCGCGGCGAGCAGACGCCCAACTGGCCCTGGGAGAAACGTATCTGGCCCGGGGCAAGCGGGAATTGGCGGCGCGCCTGCTCCGTCAGGCCGCCGGGCAACTCGGACCGCATCAGATGAAGGCCAAGTATCTGTTGGCTTTGGTCCTCATCGACTTCGGCGAGTACGAAGAAGCCGAGGCTCATCTGAAGGAAGTCGTCGCTCAGCCGGCCCTGGGACCGAGTGCCGATCTTCAACGCCTGGCCGGCTTCGCCCTGGTCCATGTGCTGTTCCGCCGCGACGCCTATGCCGAAGCTGCGGACTATCTGGAAAAAGCCCTGAGCGGCGAAATCAAGCCGCAGATGACAGCGACCCGCTACTGGCTGGCCGAGGCCCATCGCCGAGCCGCCCGACTCGAAGCACGCAGCCTGGATGCCTCCGACAATCCGGCAGCCCGCGAGTTTTACCGCAAGCTGCGGCAGGAGCGGCTGCAAAAAGCCGTCGAGCAGTTCGAGATCGTCCTGACGGATCTCGATGCGGCTCGACGCCGCGGCGAACTCGCCCCTGAGGAGCTGGTCCGCTGGCGGGAGAGTCGAGTCGGCCGGGCCGAATGCCTCCTGCTCCTGGGGCAGCTCGATGACGCCCTCAGCGACCTGCAACAATTCGTGGAGCAGGAACCGCCCTCGGTTTCCACGTTGACCGCCGCGATGTATCTGACCCAGGGCCATCTGGCCCGGCGGCAGTGGGAACCCGCACGCACAGCTGCCGCCCGAGGACGGCGGATCCTGGATTCGCTATCTGAAGAGGAACTGGAATCGGCTCGTTCCAACCGAAAAGCCTGGCAGGAATGGTTCGACGCCGCTGTGGCCCTGACGCAACCGAGTTCTTCCCCGTGACATGCCGATGTCAACGTCCAAAGATGACACACCCCTGAGCGACGATCAACCCGGCGGACGCTCCGAGGGTCCGGGCGGGACGTGGCAACTCGATGTTGAACCGCCGTCAGATTCCTTTTCCGAATCAACCCCCGTCGAACCCGCGGGACGGAAGTGCTCTCCTCGTCCCGCTGCATCGCCGCACTCGCCGCCGCCCTTGCTTCGCATTCTCGAAGCCATGCTCTTCGTCTCCAGCACGCCGCTGACGGCCCAGCGCGCCGCCGAGGTCATTCGCGGCCTGACCCCGGATCAGTTCGAGGAAACCGTCGCACAACTTAACCGCAGCTACCGGGAGCAGGGCCGGCCTTATCTCATCAAGCAGCACGAGGGCGGCAAGGTGCTCACGCTCCGGCCGCGCTACCGCTGCGTCGTTGAGAAGCTTTACGGCGGTCCGAAGGAGGCTCGGCTGTCGCAGGCGGCGGTCGAGGTGCTGTCCGTCGTCGCTTATCGCCAGCCGGTCACCCGGGCCGAAATCGAGTCGCTGCGGGGCAAGGATTCCGCCGCGCCGCTGCGTCAGTTGGTCCGGCTCGGACTGATCGAGGTGGTCGGTCGGGCCGAAGGCGGCGGATCGGCGGTCCGCTACGGCACCACGCCCCGGTTCCTGGAACTGTTCGGCCTGTCGCGGCTGGAAGACCTGCCGGAAAGCGACGACCTTTCGCGGCTTTGATCGGCATCACGCTTTGACGCCGATGCGGGGACAGACCTCGGCCAGCGGGCACACGTCGCAGCGTGGTTTGCGGGCCTGACAGACTTTGCGACCGTGATAGATCATGCGATGGCCGAACGCCACCCATTCCTCGGGGGGGAGAATCTGCATCAGGTCCCGTTCGACCTTGTCCGGCGCTTTTTCGCGGGTCAGACCCAGCCGGCGGCTGAGCCGAAGCACATGCGTATCCACGACGATGCCGGGGACGCCGAAGGCATTGCCGAGCACGACGTTGGCTGTCTTGCGTCCTACACCGGGCAGCCGCACCAGCCCCTCCAGCGTTCCCGGCACTTCGCCGCCGTGCTGTTTGACGATGGCCTTGCAGCAGGCGATGATGTTCCGGGCCTTGTTCCGATAAAAGCCGGTGGACTGGATCAGCTTTTCGACCTCCTTTTGCTCGGCGGCAGCGAACGCCTTGGCGTCGGGAAAACGCTCGAACAGCGCCGGCGTGACCATGTTCACCCGCTCATCCGTGCACTGTGCGGAAAGGATGGTGGCAATGAGCAGTTGCAGCGGAGTGGCATAATTCAGACTGCATACGGCATCGGGGTATTCCCTGGCCAGGATACGCAGCACCTTGGCCGCATGACGCCGCCGCTCTCTGAGTTTTGCATTGTCCTGTCGGTCCTTCATGCCGCTCATGGTAGCGGTTCCCGTTCCCAAAGAAAGTTAGTGGCGTGGGAAAAGCGTCTCACTGCAATCTGCCCGGAAGCCAGGCTCGTCTTGGTACAATGAGGGCATTGCGATCCTGTCTTTCGAGGGCTTTTCAGCCATGACATTTCACAGACTGATGCTGGTGGCGATGGCCTTGACCGCAGCCTGTGGGGTATGGGCCTACGCTCAGAATCCTGCGGAGAACGCCGTGCGACAACGTGCCCAGATGGCGGCTAACAACGGCAACTGGAAAGATGCTTACGAGGACTTCCGCAAGCTCGCCCTCGATCCCAAGTCCGATCCGAGTCAGGTCGGCAACGATCTGAGCTTCGGTATCCAGTGTCTCGTCCATCTCGGCCGGGAAGACGAGGCCGACGAGTTTCTCGAAAGCACCATCGCCGCCCATGCGAAGAACTGGCGTCTGCTCTGGACGGCAGCCCAGCAGTATCAGCAGATCAATCATTTCGGCTTTGTCGTCGCTGGAAAGTTCCACCGCGGCCATCGCCGGGGACAGGGCAAATACGTCAGCAGCTTTGAACGGGACCGCGTCCGCACTCTGCAACTGATGCAGCAGGCGATGCCGCTGGCCGATGCCGATCCCGCCAAAAGCGAAGTAGCGACGTTCTATTTCAACTTTGCGGAGTTCTTGAAATCGGGCACGTTCGGCCCCGATTCCTGGCGGCTCCAGTACCTCACCGATCTGAAGGAACTGCCCGACTACGGCGAAGCCCAAGGCTTCCGTTGGCGGCGGGGCTGGGGCGTGCAGCAGGACAAGGGCGCGCCGGTGGATGCCGACGGCAAGCCGATCTTCTATGCCGTTCCTGAGTCGTGGGATACGGCCAAGAGCGATGGCGAACGCTGGCGCTGGCTGCTCCGCAAGGCCGCCGAGATCGACAAGAGCAAAGCCCTTCAGGCTGACCTCGTCTTCGCCCATTTCCTCGCTGACGAGTTCGGCGTTCACACCCTGGCCGGATTCGGCCTGCCTGTCGCCGACGACACCCGCAGGGATGAGTCTGGCACCTACGCCCTGCACACCCTCAGCGACGACGAAACCATCGCCCGGCTGGCCAGCGGCATCAAACGGTTCACGCTTGCCGACGAGTTCAACTACATCAAAATCTACCGCAAGATCGCCGAGGCCGGCCGCTCGCCGCAGGGCGAAGCCGCCCGGGACGCCCTCAGCCGCATCTATCTCGACCGCCGCCAGTACGTCAAAGGCGCCGAGGCCGTCCGCACCGCCCTGCGCGAGTATGGTCCCGGCTCCGACAACCAGCGGCAAAAGATGCTCGACCAGATCGTCGGCAACTGGGGCCGCTTCGAGAGCGTTTCCTCCTTCGCCGCCGGAACCAAGGCCACCGTGGACCTCCGTTTCCGCAACGCCACCCGCGTCGAGTTCGAGGCCTGGGAAATCAACGTCGGCCAGTTCCTCGATGATGTGATGGCCTATCTCCGCAGCAACCCGGCCCGGCTCGACTGGAACCGCGTCAACGTGGAGCAGATCGGCTGGCGGCTGATGGAAGAACGGCAATCGAAGTACGTCACCAGGCGTGTCGCCTCCTGGGCGCAGGACCTCAAGCCGCGACCGGAGCACGTTGACTCCGTGATCACGATCACGACGCCGCTGGACAAAGCCGGGGCCTATCTGCTCACCGGCACGATGAACAACGGCAACACGACGCGCATCATCCTCTGGCTCAACGACACGCTCATCGTGCACAAGATGCTGGAAGGCCGCAGCCTGTACTTCATCACCGACGCCGCCACGGGCCAGCCGTTGTCCGGCGTCAACGTCACGTTCTTCGGCTGGCGGCAGGAGCAGGTCGGGCGGACCAACAACTTCCGCGTCCTGAGCCAGCAGATCAAGGCCGTCACTGATGCCGACGGCCAGGCGTTTCTCACCAGCAACCAATTTCCTGCCGACCGCAACTGGCAGGTCATCGCCATCGTTCGCACCGCCGACGGCCGGCTCGCCCATCTCGGCTTCAATCACGTCTGGTTCGGCCGCCAGCACGACGCCGAGTACGAGGCGACCAAAGTCTTCACGATCACGGATCGGCCGGTCTATCGGCCCTTGCAGCCGGTCCGCTTCAAGCTCTGGGTCGCTCACGCCAAGTACGACCAGAAAGGCACCTCGCCATTCGCAGGCCAGACGTTCCAGGTGCAGATCAAGGATCCGATGGGCAAGGATGTCTTCGAGAAGACCCTGACTGCGGACAAATACGGCGGCCTGGCCGGGGAATATGTTCTGCCCAACGATGCGCCCCTGGGCGTCTATTCGCTGATGATCCCCAATCACGGCGGCGGATCGTTCCGCGTCGAGGAATACAAGAAACCCGAGTTCGAGGTGAAGGTCGAAGCTCCCCAGGAGCCGGTCAAGCTCGGCGACGCCATCGAAGCGACCATCCAGGCCCGCTATTACTTCGGCTCCCCGGTCGTCAACGCCCGGGTCAAGTACAAGGTGCTCCGGACCGCCCATGCCACCCACTGGTTCGCCCCGATGCCCTGGGATTGGCTGTACGGTCCCGGCTACTGGTGGTTCTCGCCCGAATACGGTTGGTATCCCGGGTTCGCTCAATGGGGCTGCCGCAAGCCGCTGCCGTGGTGGTGGGGCCTGCCCCCCGATCCCCCCGAAGTGGTGATGGAAAACGAAGTGGAGATCGGCCCCGACGGCACTGTCAAGGTGCTCATTGACACGTTCCTGGCCAAAGAACTTCACGGCGACACCGACCACAAGTACCAGATCACGGCGGAAGTGACCGATCAGTCCCGCCGCACCATCGTCGGCAGCGGCGAGGTGATCGCCGCCCGCAAGCCGTTCAAGGTCCATGTCTGGGTGGACCGGGGGCATTACCGGATCGGCGACACGATCCAGGCGCATCTCGCCGCCCGCACGCCTGATGGCAAGCCGGTCCAGGGCAAAGGCAAACTCACCCTCTACGCCGTCCGCTACGATCAGGGCCGCAAACCAACGGAAACACCCGTTCAGTCTTGGGAAATCGATACTGATCCCGAAGGCCGGGCCTCACAACAGATCGCCGCTTCCGAGGCCGGGCAGTTCCGCATTTCTTACCTTGTCGCCGACGCCAAGGGCAACAGCATCGAAGGCGGCTACCTCTTCGTGATTCGTGGCCAAGGCTTCGACGGCCGGGCCTTCCGGTTCAACGACATCGAACTGATCCCCGACAAGACCGAATACGCCCCCGGGGACACGGTCCGCTTGCTCATCAACACCAACCGCGACAACGGCACCGTGGCCCTGTTCGTCCGACCGACCAACGGCGTGTATCTGCCGCCGAAGATCATCCGGCTCAATGGGAAAAGCTCCGTGGAAGAGATCGGCGTGGTCCAGAAGGACATGCCCAATTTCTTCGTCGAGGCGCTTACCGTCGCCGATGGAAAGGTGTTTGAGGAAGTCCGCGAGATCGTGGTCCCCCCGCAGAAGCGCGTCCTCAACGTGACCCTGGAACCCAGCGCCAAGGAGTTCCTGCCCGGGCAGGAAGCCAAGGTCAAGATCAAGCTGACCGACTACTTCGGCGAACCGTTCGTCGGTTCCACGGTGCTGACCATCTATGACCGCAGCGTGGAATACATCAGCGGCGGATCGAACGTGCCGGAGATCAAAGCGTTCTTCTGGCAATGGCGTCGGCACCATCACCCGTCCACGCTGAGCAACGTCCGGCACTTCTGGCAACTGCTGCGGCCGACCGAGATTCCCATGCAGAACCTGGGCATCTTCGGTGAAGGCGTGGTGGACGAGATGGCCGAGAGCGACGCCCTTGCCACGAAGGAAGGCAGGCGGCAAGAGGCGCTCGCCTTCAAAGGTGGTGGAGGTTTCGGCGGCGGACTCGGCGGCGGTGGAGGTTTTGCAATGGACCGAGCCGCCCCAGCTCCCGAGGCTGCCCCTCCTGCTCCCACCGCCGGGCGTGAGCTTCAGAATTTCGCAGCGGAACGCAAGGCGGATGGGAAGCCTCTCCTGGATGGCGCGGGTCCGGGCGCTTTGCAACCGGTGCAGCCGACCGTCCGCACTCAGTTCGCCGATACTGCCCTGTGGGTGGCCGCTCTGGAAACCGATGCCCGTGGCGAAGCCGAGGTCAGCCTCAAGATGCCCGAGAACCTCACGGGATGGAAAGTGAAATGCTGGGCGATGGGCCAGGGCACGCAAGTCGGCGAGGGTGAAACCGAAGTCGTCACGCGCAAAAACCTCCTGGTCCGCCTCCAGGCTCCGCGTTTCTTCGTCGAGAAGGACGAAGTGGTGCTCTCCGCCAACGTCCACAACTACCTCAAGAGTCCCAAGTCCGTCGCGGTGTCCCTCGAACTCGACGGCAGCACGCTGCAACTGGTCGGCGACGCCAACCGCCAGGTCGAAATCGCTGCTGGCGGTGAGCAGCGGGTCGATTGGACCGTCAAGGTGCTCCGCGAGGGGCAGGCCGTCGTCCGCATGAAGGCCCTGACCGACGAAGAATCCGACGCCGTCGAGATGACCTTCCCGGTCTACGTCCACGGCATGCTCAAAATGGATTCCTTCAGCGGCGTCATCCGGCCGGAGTTCGAGTCGGGCAAGGTCGCATTGCGCGTCCCCAAGGAGCGACGCATCAACGAAACCCGCCTCGAAGTCCGCTGGTCGCCGACCTTGGCCGGGGCAATGGTGGACGCCTTGCCTTATCTGGTGGAATATCCCTACGGCTGCACGGAACAGACCCTCAACCGCTTCATCCCCACGGTCATTACCCAGAACATCCTCAAGCGGATGAATCTCGATCTCAAGGCCATCCGCGACAAACGGGCCAATCTCAACGCCCAGGAGATCGGCGACCCGCAGAAACGGGCCGAGGGCTGGAAGCGCTTCGACCGGAACCCCGTCTTCGACGAGGCCGAGGTCGAGAACATGGTCAAGGCCGGTCTGCGCGACTTGGCCGGGATGCAATGCTCCGACGGCGGCTGGGGCTGGTTCTCCGGCTACGGGGAACGCTCCTATCCGCACACCACGGCCGTGGTCGTGCATGGCCTGCACGTCGCCCGGCAGAACGGGGTCGAATTGCCGCCCGGCATGCTGGAACAGGGCGTCGCCTGGCTGCGCAGCTATCAGGCCGAGCAGGTCCAGAAGCTCAAAAACGCTGCCGGCAAGATCAATCCTTACAAGGAGCATGCCGACGCCGTGGACGCTCTGGTGTACATGGTCCTGGTCGAGTCCGACGTCGCCGATGCCGACATGCTCGAGTTCCTCTACCGCGACCGGACCAAGCTGCCGGTGTACGCCAAGGCCCTGTACGGACTGGCCCTGCACCAGCAGCGCCAAAACGAGAAGCTGGCCATGATCCTCCAGAACATCGAACAATTCCTGGTGCTCGACGACGAGAACCAGACGGCCTATCTGCGTCTGCCGGCGGACAGCCCGTGGTGGTACTGGCACGGCAGCGAGACCGAGGCCAACGCCTTCTACGTGAAGCTGCTCAGCCGCGTGAACCCGAAGGACGAACGGCCCAGCCGCCTGGTCAAGTATCTGCTCAACAACCGCAAGCACGCCACCTACTGGAACTCGACCCGCGACACCGCCTACGCCATCGAAGCCCTGGCTGAGTTCCTGCAGGCCAGCGGCGAGGATCGGCCCGATCTGACCGTCGAAGTCTGGCTCGACGGCAAGAAACTCAAGGAGACGGCGATCACCGCGGACAATCTGTTCACCTTCGACGGAACCTTGGTTCTGGAAGGCGATGCCATCAGCGATGGCGAACACCTCCTCGAGCTGCGGAAGAAGGGCAACGGTCCACTCTACTTCAATGCCTACCTGACCAATTTCACCCTGGAGGACTTCATCACCCGCGCCGGTCTGGAAGTGAAGGTCAATCGCAAGTTTTACAAGCTCACACCGGTGGACAAGACAGTGAAGGTGCAGGGTGTCCGAGGTCAGGCATTGGATCAGAAGGTCGAGAAGTACCAGCGGACGGAGCTGCCCAACCTGTCGCAGGTGACCAGCGGCGATCTGGTCGAAGTGGAACTGGAGATCGAATCCAAGAACGACTACGAATACCTGATCTTCGAGGACATGAAGGCGGCCGGGTTCGAGCCGATCGAGGTCCGCAGCGGCTACACCGGCAACGAGATGGGTGCCTATGTCGAGTTCCGCGATGAGCGGGTCTGCTTTTTCGTCCGCTGGCTGGCCCGGGGCAAACACAGCGTCAGCTATCGGCTCCGGGCCGAGATTCCCGGCAGCTTCAGCGCCCTGCCGGCCCGGGGCAGTGCCATGTACGCTCCCGAACTCAAGGGCAACTCGGACGAAATGAAGATCCGCATCGTGGATCGCTGAGCGTTAAGCTGGACAGGATCCTCGCACAAAAAAACAGGGGCCCTCACAACGCCAGAGGCGTGCAAGGAACCCCTGTCTCGGTGGAGGATGCCAAGGCATCGCCTCATCGGCGAACTGCTGGCCCGAGGACGCCCGAGTTCGTTGCTCGGGAAGAATGAATTCTCACGGGGAAGTTTGGATCAGTCGGAGAGCCTCCTGCTGGTGGGCGGGGCGAACACCGGCGAGGGGAACCCGGGTTTCGATGCAAAGCTAGCTCATGGGGCGATGGCCGTCAAACGCTGACGATGCCTTCTGCGAAGGACTCGCTCCGGCTTGTGTCAGGTCATTGACACTTCTGGGCGGCCATCCAGAGCATGAAGGCGACCCGTTCCCGCAAGATGCGGCGACGGCGCTCCAGGGCATACTGATAGAGCCGGTAGATGCAGTGGATCGAGACCACGGCCAGCACCGGCACCAACTCCGGGTTCAACATCGGCTCACCTGACTGTTCCTGGGGACTCGGCTTGCAGCCGCCAGAGGGGGTTCAACTCAAACCTAGATCAAGTCCGCAGCAGAGGCAACCAAATCCCCTGTTTTTCCCGCAGTTTTTGTGGGGTCGAAACTCCCTTCCGACACGACAGGCAGCGGCGATGGTCGGGCCGGTCAGGGCTGTTGCGACGGATCCCGGCCAGGGGGCTGCCGCAACGTTCGCCAGCGGTCCAGCCCCATGCTCAGCAGTCCAAACAACACGATGGCCGCGACTTCGATGAGCAGGAGGATCCAGCCGTTCTGCAACAGCCAGGCGGGCTGGTGCTGCGGCGGTACCAGGGCGTAGGCCAACACGGTAATGACGAAGACGACGCTGACCGCGATGAGCAGATCGTAGAACGGATTGCGTGGTTCGTCAGGCATGGCAAAAGCGGCCTTTCTTGCTGACGCTGCCGAATCGGGGCAGGGCGAAGCTCATCGGAGATACTGATAGGAGGCGGTAGCCGGAAGCGACAGGGCCTCGCCCCGAAGGAAGCAACCCGGTCCGTTTAAGGCACCGTTGACGGAACCGGGCGATCACCTTAGGATACGCTTGATCCCACTGGTTGCACCCGTAGCTCAACTGGATAGAGCATCGGTCTACGGAACCGAAGGTTGCTGGTTCGAATCCAGCCGGGTGTACTGCCTCTTCTCAAAGCGGATCGTCCTGCCCGCAAATTGACAGCTACTTCGCCTGGCCTGAGTCACCCAGCCGCGCATCACGCAGGTCACGAACCTGCCGCACTTAGCCCCGGAGATCCAGGAAGAGATTCTGTTCCTGCCGCTCGTCGAATCCGGCCGCGACCCGATCACCGAGAAGCACCTGCGGCGACTTTGTGTGGAGCCATGCTGGCAGAAGCAGAGTCGGAGATGGGCGGTCCTCGACCAAAGTTGGATGGCGGAAGTGACCGGCCGAGCAGGGACTATCGAGGTTTGCGGTGGATCGTGTACCGTACCTAAGCTGCGGCTGGGACTGCCCTGGTTTTGAAGGAAGTTAGCCCTTGGATCCCCGCGTCATACAGGAGTTTTCAGCAGTGTAGATTGTCTGAAAGAGACTGAGGAATTACGATTCTTCTGCTACCACAAATTGCAAACCAATCCTACTTGGCAAACGCTGATGACCGCCAACAGAAAGCAACTGCGTGTCGGCCAGATACTCAGGGGGCCGATCTTCAACGAACCTATGCGGGTCGAGACGGTATCCCCTCTGGGGACTTCGAACTGGGTTCTTGGTTTGGTTGGGGTCCAATCGGAACGATACCGCCGCGTCACGATGACCGAGGCTGACCTCACCACCCTCAGTATTCTTGAGCCCGACATGGCCTTCGATGGCAGTGGCGGCCGGTTATGGCTCGGTATCCAGGCCTACAGCCTCGGCATAGCTCACGAATTTGACCCGTACTTTGGACTGTCCATCTCGCGCGTCGATCCGCTGCCCCACCAACTCGAAGCCGTGTACGATCACCTGCTCAGATTGACCCGCGTCCGTTTCCTGCTGGCCGACGATGCGGGGGCGGGCAAGACGATCATGGCGGGACTGCTCGTCAAGGAACTCAAGCTTCGCGGGATGTGCGAACGCATCCTGATCGTCGCCCCAGCCAACCTCGCCTTCCAATGGCAGCGCGAACTCAAGGAGAAGTTCGACGAGACGTTTATCGTCCTCAAAGGTCATGACATCCGGAGCCAGTTCGGGGTCAATCAGTGGCTTGAACAAAAACAAGTCATTACATCTCTCGATCTGGCAAAACGCGAAAAGATCCTACCCAGTTTACGACAGGTCCACTGGGATCTGGTGATTGTGGACGAGGCCCATCGGATGTCGGCCGCCGATGAGTCCCACAAGAGCCTGCGGTACAAGCTCGGCGAACTGTTACGCGATACTACGGACCACCTGCTGCTGCTGACGGCCACCCCGCACAAAGGCGACCCCGAGAACTTCACTCTGTTCCTGCGGCTGCTCGACGCCGATGCCTATGCTGACGTCAAGTCGATCCGCGAGGCGATGGACCGGCGGCGCGCCCCGTTCTACCTGCGGCGCACCAAGGAGGCGATGGTCTACTTCCCCGAACGCCAAGCGGACGGCGCGTGGGTCGCCAAGAAGATTTTCACCAGGCGCATTCCCCACACCATCGGTTTTCAGATCGACGGCGCGGAGTTCGAGCTGTACAAGGCCGTGACGCGGTTCGTGAAGCGGCAGAGCGCTCGCGCCGCTGCCGCCGGCGACGATCCCCGCGCTCGGGCCGTCGGGTTCTTGATGGCCCTCTACCAACGCCGGCTGGCTTCGAGTGCCCATGCCGTTTACTGTTCCCTGGAGAACCGGGCCAAGCGCCTCGAAGTCGGCCTGAAGAAGGCACAGGAGATTGCCCGCACCGCCCCGCCTGACCTGCCCGACGCCGAAGAACTGGAGGAAATGGACGATGCCGATCGCGAGCGCCTCGAAGAGATGCTGGAGGCTGTCTCGCTTGCCGGGAATGCCGAGGAAGTGCGGACCGAGATCACCGAACTGCGACAGCTCGCGGAACAGGCGAAGGCGGTCGAGCAGGCCGGCGTCGAGGCCAAGCTCTCCCGCCTGAAAGACTTGATGCACGAGCAAGGGTTCTTTGACCACCCGGAGAAGCGGCTGCTTCTCTTCACCGAGTTCAAGGACACGCTCGACTACCTCGTCGGCAAGCTCAAAGACTGGGG
>CALFAY010000006.1 GCA_937944855.1 uncultured Planctomycetota bacterium | reverse complement strand
CCCCGGGAAAAACCTCAATTTTTCGACCCGAAAGTGCCCAAGATGCCAAGTTCTCTTCTACTTGGCATCTTCGGCAAGCAACCTGGCATCTTCGGCGGACGGGCGACCCTTCCGACCTGCCCCCCATCCCCGCCGTGGGCCAGATGATGCCCGAGTATTCAACGGAGAGGGCGGGATTCGAACCCGCGGTACGGTTTGACCCGTACACGGCATTTCCAGTGCCGCACCTTCGGCCTCTCGGTCACCTCTCCGAGCCGATGTTGCAATTGTAGGCGATGCTCAGGGTCCTGAAAACCGCTGAGCTCTGGCAGTTCACGGCTTCTTCGGTTCGCCTCCGGAGCCGGTCAGCTTGGCCCGCAGCCGTTCCCGCAGCGAGGCCAGATTGGCACCGCCCGTGGAACTCGGCGAAAGCGGCGGCGGCGTCAGTGGGGGCGGAGTCATGGGCGGCAGCTCGGGGGCCGGAGGCGGCGGCTGTTCCGCCGTTTCCAGGGGCGATCCGGCGTCCACCAGGCCATGCAGCAATTCGCCGAAGATGCCAACCACGACCTGTTCCGGCAGGGGCCGGGTGAGGCAGGCGTACAAGAGCTTGTCGTAAGGCAGACAGAACATCTGGCCGGTGTCAGAGGTTCCCGCGACGCGACCCCGCAGCAGGATGAAGTGCTCGTCCACGCGCAGGAAATCCTGGACCGCGATAGTGGTGCCGTTGTGCAGGGCGAGCATCAGGGCGTTTTGCGCGTCTTCCGGAACCCGGTGCAATAGCTGCGACCATTGCTGATCCGTCATGGCTGCTTCCTCAAGCGCGTTCGCCACCGCTCCAGCCAGGCCGACCACTCTTGCCACCACAGCCGCATCCGCGACGGCTCCTGCGTCTGCCTGGCCCGGCCGTCACAGCGCGTCGGTTCAGTTCGGTCCGAGTGCAGCCGGGCGGGATTCACGACGCTTGTCAGGGCGGCGATCAGTTCGTCATAACTGGCGAAGCGGTCCCGCGGATCCTTGGCCAACATCCGGCAAAGAGTCTGAGAGAAGGACCCGTTCAGGTCTGGAACCAAGCGGTGCGGCGGAATGAGCATCTCCTCGGCGTGCTTGCGGAGGACCTCGGCCCGCGTTCTGCCGAGGAACGGCATCCGACCCGTGACGGCATGATAAAGCGTGGCCCCCAGAGCGTAGATGTCGCTGCGGTGGTCCACAGGGGCCGAGGCGGTCCCTTGTTCTGGGGCCATGTAGGCGACCGTACCGGCGATGCTCAGAGCTTCGCTGGGGGGGCAAGGTGAATCACCGTCACGCCGCACCACCGCCAGGCCGAGATCGGCCAGTTTGGCATGCCCTTCGCGGTGGATCAGAATGTTGGCCGGTTTGATGTCGCGGTGGATGATGCCCAGACGATTGGCGGCCGCCAGGGCCTCGGCGACCTGCAAGCCAAGCCCGGCAACCCGGTCCCAGCAGATCCTTCCACAGTGGCGGATCAACTCGTTCAAACTGACGCCGTCAACATACTCCAGCACCAGGTAGCAAAGCTCTGCATGGCTTTCGAAATCGAGCACGCCGACGATGTGCGGATGCCTCAGGCGAGCCAGAAGGCGAGCCTCTTGCCGGAACTGGGCCAGGGCGTGTTCGGGCAAGTTGGCATCGTCGGCGAGGAGGACCTTGACGGCGACCGGGACTTGCAGGCCCTGATGAAACCCGCGGAACACGACGCTCGAGCCGCCGCGTCCGATCTCGTCCAGCAGCAGGCATTTTCCGAGCATCTGGCCCGCTTCGACCGCGCTTCTTCGGCGTTCCTTCCCTGGCCTCGGCAAGGGCGATTCGGGCAGGTCCGCGTGCGGGCGGACGGCGTTGTGCTCGGTCACCGTGAAGCACTCCAAGCTCGGGAGGCTTGTCAAGGGTTGCAGTGCCACAGGCTTGTCACCGAAGGTCTTGCCGCTCGCCTGGTTCGTCGGACCGAGATGACGCCGGGCCTTCTCCACGCCGTGCGCTGCGAAAAGGGAAAAGGCGTCGGTGAAAGTGACATAACCCTGTCGCATGAACCGAAGCACATGGACGGCATCGGCAACGAGGACCTGCTGCCGGGTGAGGAAATGAGTCAGACCCTCGTCGGCCAGGCGGTCCTTCTGCCACCAGTACGTCAAGGCGATGGTCTCGGCCGGAGTGATCGGCGAGTGGTCGGCCAGGAGGCCAAGCAGAAAAGCGTCGCAGCAATCCACGGCGTCCGCTCCACCTCGTTGCTACGAACGGCGCGTGCTTCCCGACCCCGAAATCAGGCTACGCCGTAAAAGATGCGTCACACCTCGAACGCTGTCAAACCCGCAGGATCGGTGCGTCCCTCGCGATGCGACTCTCGGCTGAAAACGGCGAGAGAGAAGTCCGGTCTCGCACGGAATCTGCCGGGGGTATGAGAACGCGGGACTGAATGGTCTTTGGCGGAACTGAGGCGGTCACGACTTTCCTCCCCCCGATTAAATGGCTCGGTTTCCCTGGGACGTCCCAGGAAAGCTATTAGGATAAATTCGGCTTTAGCGGCTGCCAGTCGCTTTTGCTAAGATGGGCGGTAAACAGGGTCGGGTTGTGATGGATGTAGCGAAAATGCGTGGTTTGATTACGGGAGGCACCGGCTTCGTCGGGAGCCACGTCGCCGAGGCCTGCTCCAAAAGGGGTTGGGAGGTCGTCGCTCTGGCTCGTGTCGGGAGCGATGTACGCATCTTGGAACGCCTCGGAGCGCGGCTGGTGCGGGGCGACGTCACCGACGCCGCGGCCGTCCGCGAAGCTGTGCGCGGCGTGGACAGCGTTATCCACTGCGCCGCCAAGGTGGGCGATTGGGGACAGGTCGCTGAGTACCGTAAAGCGAACGTCGAGGGCCTGCGGAACCTTCTGGAAGCGGTTCGCGGCCAGCCCTTGCATCGCTTCGTCCATCTCAGCAGTTTAGGCGTTTACGAAGCCCGAGACCATTTCGGCACGGACGAATCCGAGCCGTTGCCGTCGCGGCACATTGACGGCTACACGCAGTCCAAAGTCGAGGCGGAACGGCTGGCCCTGCAATATTTCCGAGAGCATGGCGTACCGGTGACGGTGCTGCGTCCCGGCTTCGTCTATGGGCCTCGGGACCGCACCGTCGTGCCGCGATTGATCGATCTCTTGGAACGCAAGGACCTTATCTACGTCGGCGATGGCTCTCAGGCGTTGAACACGATCTACGTCGGCAATTTGGTCGAGGCCGTGTTTTTGGCCCTGGAGCGGCCGGAAGCCGTCGGCGAGGTCTTCAATCTCACGGACGGCGAACGGGTCAGCAAGCGGCGTTTCCTGGAGACGTTGGCGGATGTCGCGGAACTGCCGCGGCCGAGCAAATCCGTTCCCCGCTGGCTGGTCCGGATGCTGACGCCGGTCATGGAGAACCTCTGGCGAGCCATCGGGGCCAAGGAAGCGCCGCGGTTGACTCAGGCTCGTTTGAAGTTCATCGGCCTCAACCTCGACTTCAGCATCGAGAAAGCCAGACGCCAGCTGGGATACCAACCGCGAGCCAGCTTGGAGGAGGGATTGCGGCAGGCCGTGGAATGGTGGCGAAAAGCCAAGGCCGAGGAGGATTCTGTGAGCGAGCTGACGGCTGTTGGCGATTCGCACCATGACGCGACCCAAAAGTTGTAAGATGATTTCCGGATCAGTCGGGACCTGCGTTGCCGTTCCGACGCGGAAACGGCATGGCGATCACGAAGACCCCTGGCAGGAGGACCGCATCATGGAACTGAAGGGAATGCATGCCGCGGTTTTGGTCGAGCAGTTGTATCAGGAACTGGAAATCTGGTATCCGGTGTATCGCCTGCGGGAGGCCGGATGCAAAGTCACCCTCGTCGGTCCCGAAGCGGGCAAGGAGTATCCGAGCAAACTCGGCTACCCGTGCAAAGCGGACAAGGCCGCTAAGGACGTGCGGGCAGACCATTTCGATATCCTGATCATTCCTGGCGGCTACGCCCCGGACCACATCCGCCGTCACGAGGCGATGATCCGTCTTACCAGCGACATGGCCGAGCAGGGCAAGATCATCGCCGCCATCTGCCACGGCCCGTGGGTCTTGTGCTCGACGCAGGCCCTTAAAGGCAAGAAGGCCACCTGCTTTTTCGCCATCAAAGACGACATCATCAACGCCGGAGCGCAGTACGTGGATGCCGAAGTGATCCGCGACGGCAACCTGATCACCAGCCGCAAGCCGGACGATCTTCCCGCCTTCATGCAGGCGATCTTCGCCGCCGCAAAAGAGCGGAAGCCCGTCAAGGTCTGAGCCACCGAGGGAGCACGCGGATGTCGGTCCCCCGGATCAAGGTGTACGGTTTACTGTCGCTGACGAAGCGGCAGTACGTCGCAGCGTTGATCGGCACCTTGCTGTTGCTGGCGCTTCTGACTCCGCTGTGGTTCTTCTACGGCCATCACCTGGTAAGGGATTTTCTGCGGGCACAGGCTCCGGCGTTGGTCCCGGCGGTGGAGTTCGTGCCCTTCGTGGTCCTGGCCGCGCTGGTCGTCGAGGCCATCGAAGCCTGGATCGTTCTTCGCAGATTTGCCCGACTCGAAGCCGCAAGTGCCGTTCCAAATGCTCCGCGAACGCCCCGGACATTGACAAAGCCCACGATAAAACAGCGAAACCACCCCCGCAGTGAGCCATCGAGGTGAGGAACCATGTCCGCCGACCGATTCGCCGTCAAGAAGGAAGACCGCTTCGTTTTCGGCATCTGGTGTTTGCAGAACCGGGGCCGGGATCCGTTCGGCGATCAGACCCGCCCGGAACTGAGCGTCGTCGAGTGCCTCAAGGGCCTTGCCCAGCGTCATGCTTACGGGTTCGAGTTCCACGACAATGACATCGTGCCTTTCGGCTGCTCGGCGGCCGAACGCGATCGGCACATCCGCGAAATCAAGAAGCTGATGGCCGATCTGGACATCAAAGCCACGATGGCGACCACGAATCTCTTCTACCACCCCATTTTCAAGGACGGAGCGTTCACCAGCACCGACCCGGCCATTCGCGCCTTCGCCACGCAGAAAGTGATGAATTGCCTCGACATTGCCAACGAGATGGGTGCGAAGGTCTTTGTGTTCTGGGGCGGTCGGGAAGGCACCGAGGTGGATGCGTCCAAGGATCCCGTCGAAGCGGCCAAATGGTTTCGAGAAGCCCTCAACTTCCTGTGCGAGTATGTGCTCGACCAGGACTACGACATCAAGTTCGCCATCGAACCCAAGCCGAACGAGCCGCGCGGCGATCTTTACCTGCCCACAGTCGGCAGCGTGCTCGGCTTCATCGCCACCCTGGACCACCCTGAAATGTGCGGGGTCAACCCGGAGATCGCCCACGTCAAGATGGCGGGCCTGAACGTCTATCACGAGTACGCCCAGGCCCTCGACGCCGGCAAACTGCTCGACGTGCATCTCAATGACCAGAAGCCGCTCCGCTTCGACCAGGATTTGAGCTTCGCCAGCGACAACCTCAAGGATGCGTTTTTCCTGGTCAAGCTGCTGGAAGACCACCGCTACGACGGCACCATCGGCTTCGACGCCCATCCCTATCGCAGTGAAGCTGATCCGTGGGATTTCGTCGAACGGAACATGCGCAACTACAAGATTCTTCAGGCCAAAGTGCAGCAGTTTAACGAGAACAAGGAGATTCAGCAACTTCTGGCCGAGATCCACGGCGTCCACGGCGAGTTTCGTTCGTTGCTGAGCCGCTACAGTAAGGAACAGGCCGAAAAGCTCCGGCAGACCGCCTTCGACGTGGATCGGCTGACCGCTCGTCGTCTGCCCTACGAGCGGCTGGACCAGTTGGTGACCGAGCTTTTGCTGGGAGTGCTTTAGGGCCGGTCGGTGAGGTGCCAGCGTTTGCGAGTCATGTAAGTCTCGCCCTCCAATCGTGCCGCTGAGAGGCGAAGGAACACCGCACCGTCCTGGGAAGTTCGCCAGACCACCGATCCACGCGGGGAATAGGGATCGGGGCGATGGCCGCGTTCCGGACCATCGGACACCACAACCATTCGAGGCCGTGCCCAGTCGGCGAACCGCTCGGTGTTCGACGACGGCGAACCGTGATGGGGAGCGATGAGCACGTCCACTGGTCGGGACGGAAGCGCGAGGACTTGTTCCAGGCCGGCTTGTTCCAGGTCGCCGGTCAGCAGCAGCGAGCGGCCGCGGTAGCAGACCAGCAGGACCATGCTCCGAGCGTTCTCCGGTCCCGGAGGCCCCGTGTCGGGCGGATGCAGGACTTCGATCCGCGTCTCGCCCGCCGTCAGGACCTGCCCGGCGCGAATGATCCGCGACGGTATGTGTCGTTGTTCCAGATGGGTCATCAGGATGTCAATCGGCTTGTCCTGCCGTGCAAAGAACGTGGGCGTGACCGTGACCATGCCGACCGAGAAACGCTCCAGCAGTCCCGGGACGCCGTTGAAGTGGTCCAGATCAGCGTGAGAAAGCAGGATTTCGTCGATGCGAGTGATGCCGCGCGACCACAGGAACGGAGCGATCAGCCTCTCGGCAGTTTCCGGGCCACGAAGCGAACCAGCATCACACAGCAGGACGCGACCGCAGGGCAGCTCCAAAACCGCACAGGAACCATGACCGACGGCCAGCACGCTGCATCGCAATTCGCCGTCGGGCGGAAACCGGCTCGGCAGTATGATCCAGACAAGGAGACAGAGGCCGCAGACGAAAAACGCACCCTTGCGCATCTGCGCCGAGACCGGCCCCAGCACCGCAACAAGCAGCGTGCCATAGAAAAGCAGCTCCAGCCACACCGGCGGACCGACGACGTAACCAAACGCTCCCGGAACACTTTCCGTGACATGGACCAGCCACCGCGACGCCCACAAACTGCCGTGCAGAGTCTGGGCCATCGGCCAAGCCAGAGTCTCACTGACCAGAACCGCTGACAAATACAGAAAGCCCGAGGCCAGCACGACGCAGACTAGCAGCAACAGAAGCGGCCCGATCACGAGGGCAGAAGGCGAAACGAGGTGGAAGCGTGCGGCCAGCAGCGGCGTCAACACAAGCCAAACGACGAAGGTCGCCAGGTAGGCCGAGAGCGTCCAGCGTCGCAGTCGCATCGCTGCCTGGAAAAAATGCGAGCGCAGCATCAAGGCCGCAACGTCCGCCTTGTCCTGGCCAAGCCAATACGCTTCCAGGGGATTGGCCAGCGTCAGGAGTACCAGCACGGCCAGGAAGGAAATCTGTGTGCCGACTTGGAACGCCTCCGCCGGGTTGAGCAGAAGCAGGATCAAGGCTGCCGCTGCCAGCGAGTTGACAGGTTGCACCTTGCGACCAAGCAGGATCGCGCCGCACAAGGCGGTCACCATGACCGCAGCCCGGACGATGGGCGGTCGGCTCCCGGTGAGAAGTGCATAGCCCCAGGCGGCTGCGATCAGAACTGCGGCTCGGGAACGGCGGCTCGTCGGCAGGGGCCGCAGCACGGACCAGAGCAGACCGCACACCACGGCCAGATGCTGTCCCGAGATGGCAAGGATGTGCGACACCCCGACCCGGCGGAAGCTGGTCAGTTCCTCCGCATCCAAAGCGGAAGTGTCTCCAAGCAGAAGCGCTTTGGCCAGGGCCTGTTCCTCCCTTGGCAACACCTGTGCAAATTGTCGGTCTGCCCAGTCTCGAATCTGACCGATAAGCATGGAAAGCGTGAGATCTCGGTTCGTGTCCAGAATGCGGATGACCTTCGGCGTCTTGACCCGCAACATGGCTCCCACGCCGCGATCCCGATACAAGGTTGACAAATCCGCTTCTCCGGGATTTGCAGCTGGAGCGAACCGCTGAAGCTCGCCCATCACCTCGATGAAGTCGCCTGCCTTCACGACAGGGCGACCAGTGACGTAGGCCTGACAACGCCCGGAGATCGCCGTCCAGGAATCCGAAGTCTGCCAGGCGACGACCTCCACCAGCAGCCGGGTCTGCTCGGGCAAGGGCAGCGACAGCAGCGGATCCGCGCGGGCCGGGCGATGACGCACTTCCAGCACCGTGCCGCGGATCCGAACCAGACGGGGCTGTTCCAGCGGCACGTCGAGCAGATTCGATGCGCCCGGGTGTTGGCGCAAGTCGTGCCACCAGGCGGCAAGCACGGCAGCCAACGCCAGAAAGCTCCATTGCATCAAGACGACTTTGTCGCGGACCCAGGCCGTGATGACCAAGCCGATGATCAGGACGAACGCTAGTGCAAGGACGACCCGACCGGGTTCGAGGCACCGATCCGCGACGATCCCCACAATCACTGCCAGGGCCAAAGGCAGCAGGGGTGCCGGTCCGCGTCGGCCGATCTGTTCCAGCACGGAGACAGGCTTTTGTTCCGCATTGCCAGGCAGGGCGACGGCCGATTCCATGCCATCCTCGATTTACCGCATCGGCTGTAAGCGGCCGTAGCTCAACGTCCGCCAAAGCCACTCCATCGGTCCGAACTTCAAACCGAGTCCACGGAACCAGAGGTTGCTCCAGATGACCTGCACGATCCAGATGGCCAGGGCAAGAACCGACCCGTAAGCCGGCCCAATCCGCCCGTACCACCCCAAGCCGAATCCAAAGATCGTGCTGCCGTAGAAAATCGTCGAGCAGATCAGCGACTGGGCGAGGTAGTTCGTCAGGGCCATGCGACCGACCGGAGCCAGCAGATCGAGGTAGGGGCGCAGCGTTGGCCGATAGTACAGCAAGATCAGCGAGGTTGCGTAGAAGCAACTCAGGGCCGGTGCGGCCGCCAGCGCGGTCGCGACTCTGGCGAATTTCCAGCTCATGCCCACGAACGAATCGAAACCGGCTCGATGGGTCAGGCACGCTGTCGCCAACGTGCCCAGACCGCCGACGGTCAGGCCAACCCACCACGCCCGCCGAAAGAGCGGCAGCGTCTTGGGCAGATCCTGGAACCAGCCGACCCGGCCGACGTACAGGCCGAGCAGAAACATGGCGAACACATGCGGGCCTTGGAAGAACAGCACGGCCACATATACGCTCAGCACCTCCCGTGCCCTCACCGCGGTGATCTGCCAATAGGTGCCCTCGCGGTAAATCCGGGCGTTCTCTTGCACCTGCTCCACCAACTGCCGCTTAGCTTCTTCGTTGCCGAGCAGTCCGCCGTTGAGGTCAGCATCGAGCAGCAGACCCAAGGCCCCCATGAGCAACGCCCCAGCGATGTACAGTAAGACCATGACGGCGAGGATCACCGTGGCACTCACAAGCGCCCAGCGTGGACGCCATCCAATAAACAGAGGCAGAATGCACCCGAGGACCGCGTAGGTCACAAGGATGTCTCCCATCCAAATAAGAAACGCATGGAATAGCCCGATGCCGAGCAGCACCAGCATCCGGCGGTAGTGCAGTCCGAGGAACCCGCGTCGTTTCGCTTCCGCCCGCAGAAGCTGCATTGCGATGCCGAAGCCAAAGAGAAACGAAAACAGCGTGTAAAACTTCATCTCGAAAAACCAGGAGATGATGCTCTCCGCCCAGACATGCACCAGCTCTTGCCAATACGGGATGTTGGCGAACATTTTCCCCGAGGGTGTCGAGTAGAACTGCATGTTGACCACAAGAATCCCGAGCAGGGCGAATCCCCGCAGCACATCCACGATGGCGATGCGTTGCTCGGGTTGGACCGGCTCGACCGGCTGGGGCAAGGGTTGGCTCGGTACGTCCCATGCCCTTTCCTCCGTGGCGGAACGCGGCGGAGCATCGCCTGGGGGTGCATGGTGGGTCATGAAGTCCCGCTCTTTCCTCTAGGTCCCCAATCAGGGCGGAATATGATGGCAGTACTGTAATCGATTTGCATGGCAAAAGCGAATGCGGGAGCAAAGCCGATGGCCGTTTGCAGAGTTTTTACCCTCGCGATTCTGATCGGCGGATTGGCCGCCCAAACGCTGTCCAGGGCGGAACCGACGGTCGTCCCACTGTGGACAGAGGCTGTTCCTGGAGCAGTCGGACAGGAGGAAGCCGATCGACCGACGCTGACGGTCTATCTGCCCTTGCCCGCGCTTAACACGGGGACGGCTGTCATCGTGTGCCCCGGAGGCGGCTACGTCTTCCTGGCCGACAACCACGAGGGCAAGCAGGTGGCCGAGTGGCTGAACTCGTTGGGCGTGGCTGCCTTCGTGCTCAAGTATCGTCTGGCACCGCGGTATCGGCATCCTGCCCCGCTGCTCGACGCCCAGCGGGCCGTGCGGCTGGTCCGGTCCCGTGCGGCGGAATGGAAGATTCAACCAGACCGCATCGGCATCTGGGGCTTCTCCGCCGGCGGCCATCTGGCCTCGACGGTCGCTACTCGCTTTGACGACGGAAAGCCGGATAGTTCCGATCCGGTCGAACGTGCCAGCTGCCGCCCAGATTTCTTGATCCTCGCTTACCCAGTCATCACGTTCACCGAACCATCGCTGCATGCTGGGTCGCGCAACAGCCTTCTCGGACCGGATCCCGATCCAAAGCTGCTTGAAGAGTTGTCGAACGAGAAGCGGGTCACGGCTCAGACTCCACCGACCTTCCTGTTCCATACCACCGAGGACAAGGCGGTTCCTCCAGAGAACAGTATCCTGTTCTACCTGGCTTTGCGCAAGGCCGGGGTTCCGGCCGAGCTGCACATCTACGAACGGGGCCGACACGGAGTCGGCCTCGGATTGGGCGACCCGGTGTTAAGCACCTGGAAAGATCGACTAGCCGCGTGGATGAGTCAACGCGGTCTGTTGCGCTGAGGGGTGCGGCGTGGATGATCTGATTGTCCTTGAAGGCAGCAACAGTGATCGCCTGGCCAAGGCGGTCCTGGCCCGGTACGACGGACCGGCATACCTTCGCCGCGCGAAGCAGATGGAATTGGCCATCGCAGGCTTGCACCAGAAGTGCCAGGAAGCGCGGCTCGAAATGTTGCACCTGGTCCGCCTTCGGCTCAACACGCTTATGGCTGCGGCCGGGTCGTGGGAAGTGCTGGTTCCCGATTACATCAACCCATCGGCGGCAGACTTCCTCCGGGAACTCCTCGGACCGGCGACACCTGAAACGGCTGTTGCCCGCCCTGTCGTCGGTTCAGCGGGCCGGATCCGGCAAGCCCTTGAGGAACTTCGTGACGCCATCCACTGGTTCAATTGGCGGTGGCTCGGTTTCTTGCAAGGTCTGGACCTGAATCCCGTCAACGCTCTGATAACCGGCTACAATCGCTGGTACGTCCTGGAGAAGGAGTGCGCGGTCGGCTCGCCTCGGGTGGCTCGACAGGGATTCCGACCCGTGCCGGTGATCACCCTGGATGACTTGAAAAGCCGCTATCCCCCCTTGCCCATGCCTGACCGGGCCGACGCTCGACATGGCGAAAACTTGTGAGCCGACCGACGTATCATGGACCCCAGCGTCTTCGATTCCGCCTTGATCCTGACCGGTCCCACGGCCTCGGGCAAGTCCGCTGTCGGGCTGTGGATCGCGGAGCGGATCGATGCCGAGATCATCTCGATGGATTCGATGGCGTTGTACCGCGGCATGGACATCGGCACGGCCAAACCGAGCCTGGCCGACCGGCAACGGGTCCGTCATCACCTCATCGACGTGTTGGAGCCGTGGGAATCGGCCAGCGTCGCCTGGTGGCTCAGGGAGGCAGCCCGCTGCTGTCAGGACATTCTCGCTCGCGGCAGGCGCGTCTTGATTCAAGGAGGCACTCCCTTGTATCTCAAGGCCCTGTTGCGTGGGTTGTTCGAAGGTCCGCCCGGTGATCCGGAACTGCGCCGCCGCCTGCATGCGCAGCCCCCTGCGGAACTGCATGCCGAGTTGGCACGGCGGGATCCCGTCACTGCCGCACGGCTGCATCCTCGCGATGTAAAACGGATCGTCCGCGCCCTGGAGGTCCTGGAGTTGACCGGCAAGCCGATCAGCGCCTGGCAGCAGGAGTTTGCCAGGCCGCGTCCTCGACCGATCCCACCGATCTGGCTCCATCTGCCCCGTGCGGTGCTCTATCAGCGCATCGCTCAGCGCGTGGACCAAATGCTGGCGGCGGGATTGCTCGACGAAGTGCGGACCCTGGCCGCGCTTCCCAAGCTGCTCAGCCGCGAGGCGCGACAAGCCCTCGGATACAAAGAACTGCTGACGTATTTGGAAGGTAAGATGCCCCTGGACCGGGCAGTCGATCGGATCAAGACCCGCAGCCGCCAGTTCGCCAAGCGGCAATTGACCTGGTTCCGTCATCTTGAGGAATGCCAACCACTCGACGTCCGGCCCGACGAATCGCCGCAGGAGGTTGCTCAACGGTTGCTGGAGCGCTGGGAGATCGGCGGTCGCAGCAGATCGTAGAAGCACTGCATGTCCGGCTCCCGAGTCAGGTACTGCCGGATGAAACTCGGATGCGGATGCGTCTCCGGAGGCGAGTAAGGGTAGCGGGACATGGCCGCGAAAGGAAGCGGCCCAGCCGATTCGCTGCTGACGCCGTTCATGTCGAAGTCCTTGAGCCATCCCGAAGCGAAAAAGACGAAGCTGCGCGTCCACCCCTGCTGGGGCGGGGGAACAAACGGGTATTCGAGTGTCAATTCGTCGCCGGGTGCCATGACGACGTAGCGGTCGTCGGCCTGCAACAGAAGTTCGGTGACCGATCCGTAGCGGGTGTAGGGACCGGGAATCGGCTTCCAGATCGGTCGGCGGTCCACGTCGTAGTAGGAGAACAGGTGCGGTCCGACGGGCGACTGTTGATAGGGCCGACCATACCCCCGGAAATGCAAATCAGCCTGCGTCGGCTTCAAACGCTGGACTTTCAAGGGCACGAGGTCCGCGGCGGGATCGTCCGTACTGAAAAAGACATGGTCCCAATAAATCTCCATCGATGTGGCAATGCGAACGCGGTAATCGCCGCCGGAAAAGCGCTCCAGCGGCAGCGGCACGGCCACCGTCTGCATCTTGCCGCAGGGGAAGCCGATCATGCCGAGATGCGTCCAGCCGCCGTTGCCGTCGGATATCGCCAAGGCGGGCGGTTGCGTCCCGCCGACCACGTTGCCCGATCCCCGAAACCGCGAGTCGCGCGAAATGGCAACGTTGGCGGAAGTATCGGTGGGCCAGACCCAGCCGGTCAGGAACAGCGTCGCGGACCTCGCTTCGGACAGATCGCCCAGATCGAGTTCCAGATAATGCGGCTCCGCCAGACCGATATAGCGACGCCGCTCGAAACCACCGAGAAACACGCCGTCACGCTCACGAATGTCAGGCAAGACATCCCGGCCAGTATGGTCCCGAGCGGCTAGCGGCACCCGGCTCTCCCGCGCAACCAGCAGTCGAAAGCTCTGTGCAGGATCGGGTGGAATCCGCTGATTGGTAAACAGGCGATACTCGACCGGATGATCCACGACCCACAATTCCGCCTGATCGAGATAGGGCACTTCCCAGAGTTCGTTGACGAATTGCAGAACGTAGCGATCGACCCAAGGTTGGAGCTGAGCGCCTTGGAGAACAAGATAATTGTCTTGCCGTTCGTGGCCCATCTCGACGTCTTCGGCCAGTTTCATGCCTAAGGCACTGGACCACAGGCAATCGGTGACGAACTCGAAGCGGTAGCCGTTCCAGGCATACAGAGAGGGACACGAACCCTTGGGCCTCTGCTCTTCGGTAACAGCGGTGTCGGTCGGCGGGCGGATCACGACCTGGGGCACGCCGTTGGTCCAGATCACGCGGGCCGTCTCGACCTGTCGTCGGCTGCCCAGACCGAAGTGCGTCTCGGTGTCCGTCACCACCTGGAAGGCGTAATACGGACCGGAACGCACTTCCAGCGAGCTCCCGATGCCGTAGTAGTTCACCCGCGCTGCCCGGCCGACAGCCGTGACATCCCGGTTGAGCATGGCCCGGATGCGGAGCTTGAGCCAGCGGTTTTGATTGCCTCCCTGGTTGTCGAGAAGGACGAGCTTCCCATCACTGCGAGTCAGCACATCCAAATCGCCATCTCCGTCGGCATCGACGACTTGGAGAACCTGCGTCTTCCCCTCCGACAACTTGTCCGCCGAAAGATCCAGGGTGGCCAGACGGAGAGGCTCGCCGCGGCCTTGACCGGTCAGGTTGTGGAGGAACTTCAGGGGGCGATCTTCGCCGGTGAGGACCACGGCCAAGTCCATCCAGCCATCGTTGTCGAAGTCGATTGCCGACACCTGCTGAACACGACCTTGGAAGGGGATGCCGACCGTATCCTCGCTCTCGTGCGGCCAGGACCCTGCTTTACCCAGCAAAACCTTCAACGTCCCTTCCTGCTCCACGATCAGGTCAAGCAGCCCGTCGTTGTTGAGATCAGCAGCGGCAAGACACATGCATTTGCCGGCCGAGGTCGGCACCAGGCGGAAACGTCCCCCGCGGAGATTGTCGAGAAGGATCAGGTTGGAATCGCTCAGCAGGTACAAATCCAGGTCGCCGTCCCGGTCGAAATCGCCGAAGATGCCTGCCGTCGAAGGTTGGCGAGCCAAGTCGGGCGTCCGTTCGGTGATGTCGAAGAACTGCCAGTTGCCGGAATTGCGGAGGATGTGCGTTCCCGCCTCGGTACCGACGACGAGATCGAGATTGCCGTCATGGTCCACGTCGCAGGCCGTCAGCCAGCGAACATTGCGCAAGGGGGGCAACTGGGCGTCCGCAGTCCGGTCCTTCCAGACGTGACCATTTTCTGTGGCGGCTTGTTCAAGGATGCGTAGCCCGTTGGGACCATACAAGACCAGATCCAGGTCCGCGGGCAGATTGGCGTCAGCCTGCGGAACGATGTCGAGATCGAGATCAGCGAGGATCATGCCCGACCAGTTTCCAGGCACCATGACGAGGGGCATCGTTTGCTCGCCGTCGGCGTTCACAGTGAGGAGGCTGGCCTGCTCTGAATCGGCGTAAAGGACAACCCAATGTCGCTGACCCAAACCCCGCAAGTCGGCAAAATGGGCCGCGATCAACGGGCCGAGGTCTGGTCGGTTCAGGGCAGCGGGGAGTTGTTTGGAGGCGAAACTCACCTGCAGAGGCGGTTCCGGCTCGGGGATCAGACCGGCCGTGAACTCCGGTTGAAAATCTTCGACGAGAAAGGTCAGCGGGTGCGGCAACAGCTCCCGCAGACCATCGAGGAAGATGGTTTGCTGTTGAAGCAGATTACGGGCAGCAAAGATGCGTTGCAGCACCTGCTCAGTCGGCCGGGTGTTGCCGGGCGGCAGCATTTCCAGGGCCTTGGTGAGTTCCGATCGTGCTGCACGCTCATCGGTCGGCAGCAGGTTCAAGGCTTTTTCCACCGTTCCCCGGACCTCGGGCAACTCGGCCTCGGCCTGTCGCAGCGCTAACTCGATCTGGGCACGGAGATTGTTCGGTGCACGTCGCGCGGCAGCGGTAAGGGCACTGAGTCCCTCGGTGGTCAAACGGTCTGGATTGACGAAATCGACTTCCAGGAGGTAGAGGTCGTAATGGGGCGCAGGGTCGTCCGGATTCAGTTCCGCTGCCTTGCGAAAATGGCCCCTGGCCAGGCCAAGAAGCCTTTCCTTTTCGGCGGGATTGGCCCGCCACTTGTCGGCCTGATCCCGATAAACACGGCCAGCCAGGAGATGCGCTGGTGCAGACTGCGGTTCGGCACCCACCATAGCCGATACGGCGTCGAGAAGCACTGCCGACTCTTCGGGAGAGCTTTGTCCTCCTCCCTGCCCTTGGTCGTTGGGGGCGAACAGAGCGATGACGAGGTTCCGGCGTCCCAAGGGGTCAGTGGGGACGGCACGGACGATGCGTTCCAAGAGCGGCACCGCCCTCGCGTAATCGGCGTTGTCCATGTAGCCAAGCGCTTCGTTTTTCCAGCGCAGCAATTCGATTCTCTCCGCCGGCGTCAGTGTCGAAGACCCGTCGCGGGTGGTCACCAGGAGCAGCACGACCAATCCGACGGCCAAGGCGACAACCAGACCCGCAAGCAAAAGCACCCGCTTGTTCATGGTTCACAGCGAAGGGGGTTTCGAATTGTCCGCGGAACGAGCCTGTTGCAGCAGTTGACGCAACTCGGCGTCGTCGGGAGAGTGCAAGACGGCTTTTTCAAGCACGGAGACAGCCTCGCCGGCCTTACCGGCCTCGAACAAAAGACGGCCGAGTTCCTTGTACAAGACCACGGCATCGGGTCGAAAACGCAAGCCGGAGCGCAGGACGGCGATGGCTTCCTCCTTTTGCCCTCTTTCCGCCAGAGTCCGAGCCAGGTTGAAACAGGGCTCGTGAGCGCTGGGGTTGACTTCAAAGGCGCGGCGTAGGACCGAAATCGCCTCGGCATGCTGCTTACGCATGGCCAACAGGCCGCCCAGCAAGGCCAGGGAACCGGCCTCGTCCGGATTCAGGCGGATCGCCTCGCGCAACGCCCGCTCCGCCCCAGCGAAGTCGTTTTCCCGAAAAAGGATCGAGCCGAGGAGCTTATACGCAGGGGCGTGCGACGGGTCCTTGCGGAGCACTGCTTCGACCAAGGCCCGGCTGGCAGCCAGATCGCCGGACGCGAACAAGGCACGGGCCTGCTCCATGCGTTCGTTGACGCCGACGGCCTTGGCCTGCACGGAGGCCAGAATGGGATCGGGCCAGGGATTGTCCGCAGGCAACTCCTGGGCACGGCGGGCGTGGCGCTGGGCTTCGTCGGTATCGCCTTCGCGGCGATACAGTTCTGCCAAGGCTTGCTCCGCGGCCTTGCGTGACACCGGGTTGTCAGCGGCGAGGGAGAGATAACCTAGCGCTTCCGGAAGCGCGCCGCGTTGCAAAGCCGCCCGGCCTCGGCCGAAGTAAGCCCGGGGATGGCCCGGCTGCATTTCCAGGACTTTTTGAAAAGCGGCGTCGGCCTCGTCGAAGCGCTCCAGAAGAAGGAGCGTCTCGGCGAGGCGGAGATGAGGGACGAAGTCGGTCCTGGCCCGGCGGGTCGAGCGCTCCAGACAGATTCTGGCGCCGTCCGGGTCCGTGTGCAGGCGGGCCATTGCTTGAAGATAGGGCCAGCGATAGTTCGCAGGGTCGAGCTTCTCCGCTTGCTCGAAGCAGAAGATCGCCTCCGGGTGATAGACATGCGCCAGGAACACTTCGCCGAGTTCACCCCACGCCTTGGCCGAGCGAGGGGACTGAACGACGGCTTGGCGGGCCTGGTCCAGGACCGCGACGATCTCCGGGTCAAGCCCCTGGGTGGCGACGCGGGGCGGCTCTGGAACGGACGTCGGCCAGAAGAACCACAGTCCCCCGGCAAGCGCCACAAACGCGATGACGCTTCCCGCAACAAGCCGGCGGATGTTGCGGCGGGAGGGCGTTTTGCTGCCCGGCGAAGGAGAAGCAGACGGCGTACTCACGGCGGCTGTCCCTCCCCCTTGCGAACTTCGAGGTAACGATCAACCGGACCGCCGGGGAACGCCTCCCGCGTGCCGTCCGGCCAGGTAACGACAATCCGCTCGATCCGATCGACCGTCCCAAGCCCGAAGTGGGCGCGGGGGTCGTTACTGCACAGATAGCTGTAGGCAGGATTGGCCAGACGGCTCAGACCCGTGCCGTGAGCTTCGATCACGATCTCCGCGCCAACGGCATCCCGCCGCAACCCCGGATCGTAGGCTCGCACTCCGAGCCAGTGTCCTCGGGAAGAAGCGAGATTGCGGTACACCCGCACCGGACCACCGATGCAGGTGGTGATCAGGTCCAAGGCA
The DNA here is from genome assembly GCA_937944855.1 of uncultured Planctomycetota bacterium. GTDB lineage: Bacteria > Planctomycetota > Planctomycetia > Gemmatales > HRBIN36 > JANWWR01. The sequence continues at coordinate 12,102 of CALFAY010000006.1, read as the reverse complement.
CCGTCATTGTCGAGGTCCGCGCAGATCAGGCCGCGATACACACCAGGCACGTCGCAGAATGCCGGATTGGCGAGCGAGACATCCTCGAATCGCCCCTTGCCCGCGTTGCGGAAAATCTGGTTGCGTTCCTTGTAAACGGCCCAGAAATCGGACTCGGTTTCCGGTCCGAAGGCGATACGCGGTTCCGAAACGCGGCCATTGACAACCACGGCATCCAATGCTCCGTCATGATCGAAGTCAGCGAGCACGGTGCCGAAGCCCGTTCCCCGCCAGAGGGGGGCCGCAAAGCCTGCCGAGACGGTGCGATCCTGAAACAGTCCCCGCGGTCCCTGCTTCCAGAGCGTGTGAGTCTCTTCCGTGAGGTGGGTAACGAAGATGTCGAACAAGCCGTCGCCGTCCACGTCTCCCAAGCCGATGCCCATGTTGGCTTCGGTCTGGCCCATACGGTTGACCGCCACGCCGCGCTGCACCGCCTCCTCGCTGAAGGTGCCATCCCGGCGATTGATCCAGAGATGATTTGGTTTGGAATCGTTGGCGATGAAGATGTCCACCCAGCCGTCGCCGTCGAAATCCGCGCATAGGACGCCCAGGGCCGGTCCCGGTGCCTTGGCCAATCCACTCGTCACGGTCACGTCCTCGAAATGGACATTTCCGGAGGCATCCAGCCCGCGATTGCGGAAAAGCTTGGCTACGCTGCCAGGAAATGTGCTGGGGTGGCAGAACGCCAGTCTTCCCCGCGGACTGCGGCACTGAATGGACCGATCATAAAGAACGAAGTTCCCCATGATGACATCGAGCCATCCGTCCCGATCGTAGTCGAGGAAAGCGGCAGACGTACCCCACAGCGGATTGTCGATCCCCGCCGACTCGGTGATCTCCCGGAACCGGCCCATGCCGAGATTCAGGAACAACCGCGACCGGCCGTATTCCGTAATGAGCACGTCGCACCAGCCGTCGTTGTTCACGTCGCCGATGGCCACTCCCATGCCGTAACCGGCTACGTCCAAACCGGAGCCAGCACTGACCTCGACAAAGCGGCCTTCCTCGCTCTGCCGGAAAAGCTGGTAGCGTGTGGCCGACTCCGGGCCGGCATTGTGAAGCAACAGGAGGTCGAGCCGCCCGTCGTTGTCGAAATCGAGAACCGCACCGCCGGAACCCATGATTTGCGGGAAAAAGTACGTGCCCACGGGACCGGCATCATGGACGAAATCCAAACCGACGCGGGCGGTGACGTCTTCAAACCACGGAGCCTCCAGGACGGGAGAGGGAGGATCCCGGGCAATCTCGCTCCTGCAAGACGCCAGCATCAGTACCGAGGCGGGGAGAGCGCAAACGACCCAGCAGAGGTTGCGGCGAAGCCACGGCATGTGTGCTCCAGTGCGTTAACGTCTCGACGGCATTTTAACAGTCAGGTCGTTCTTGCTCCAGGTTCTCAGATGATCCCGTAAAGCGGACCGCCGCGTGCTGCCAACGCATCCACCCGGCGAGCGACCTCGGGATCCGGCTCGACAGGGGGAGCATGATGGGGCTTGATCCGGGCGTCAATAATCAAGGGTCCTGTGCAGCCCCAGTGCTTGTCTTGAATGAATGCACCGACTCCGTCGATGTCCGCGGCGGGATTGGAGCGGGTGAACGTGACCCACAGAAAATTGTTAAGCGATTCGGCCGTGAAACGGCTGTCGTCCACGACGACGATGAGGGGGAATTGTCCCAGGTCCGAGCGGGCCAGGCCCTCGATAAGACGTGCCAGTTGATCCGCTCGACGGTTCGAGTCGAAGGGCGGTCCTTGAATCGCCAGAATGCCTGGAAGACACAGGGTCGGGTTGTTGAAATCTTCGGGAAGCCGCAAGGAAGCCGGTAAGGACGTGCCCAACTGCCGGCGAATCGGACCCACGGCAGCGACGACGACCTTGGAGCCTTCGTTGAGACCGGTACCGGTGTAGTCCAAAGTGTCGATGGTGGTCCGGGTTTGGAAATGCACGTCGTTGGTCCAGTCAACCCGCTGAAGCAGATGACGGAAGAAGGCGGGAATGTCGTGGATGTCCAGGTCGGGATCATCTTCCCGAGCCACGATGAAGAGGTACTTGGCCAGCGAGAGTTGTCCCTGACCCAGCAGGGCGTTGGCACAGGTAAGAAGCTCCTGGGGTTTGCAACGGGGATTGTACGGCACATAGCGTTCGCTGCCGATGGCCAGCAGGAGCGGATGCACGCCAGCAGCATCCACGGCATGAACGGCGTGGACTCCTTTGACCACCGTCGGAATTACCGGTCCGGTGATTTCGTGGATGATCTGGCCGAACGAGGTGTCTTCCTGTGGAGGTCGGCCGACCACCGTGAACGGCCAGACCGCCTCTTCTCGATGGTACACGCTCTCCACTTTGAGCACGGGAAAGGGATGGACCAGACTGTAGTAGCCGAGGTGGTCGCCGAAGGGGCCCTCGGGCAGAAGCCGGTCAGGATCGACTACGCCGGTGATGACGAAATCGGCGTCCGCGGCCAGGACTTCCGCTAAGTTCCGCTTCGCATCCACAACGCGGCGGATGAGCCGGACACGGCGTCCGCCCAAGGCCCCGGCGAACCCAAGCTCCGACATGCCCTCGGGCAGCGGCATCACGGCCGCTAACGTCATCGCAGGAGGACCGCCGACAAAGATGCTGACCCGGAAAGGAATCCCTTTCCGCAACGCCGCCGCATGGTGAACGCCGATGCCGCGGTGAATCTGGTAATGCAGGCCGACTTCCTCATTCAAACGGTATTGGTTGCCACTTAATTGGATGCGGTACATGCCCAGATTGGAATGCTGCCAGCCTGGGCGATCCGCATCTTCCGTGTACACCTGGGGCAGCGTGATGAAGGGGCCGCCGTCGCGCGGCCAGCTGACCAAGGAAGGCAAATCCGAGATTACCGCCCGGTGAGCGAGGACCGGTCCCCTGCGGACGAACTTGGGACGCATTGCCCAGACGATCGGCAGAGCCTTCACCAAACCGAAAGGCTTACGCAAGGCTTCGGCCGGGTCGATGCGCAGTCGCACCAGTTGCTGCACCCGTGCCAACGTGTCTCGGAACAAGAACCGCGTCCGCTCCAGCGTCCCAAACAGGTTGCTAACCATCGGGAACCGACAACCCTTGACCCGCGCGAAGTAGATCGCCGGTCCGTGGACCTGATGCACGCGGCGATGAATCTCGGCGGCTTCGAGGTGAGGATCAACTTCCTGTTCAATGCGGATCAGTTGTCCGGCACGTTCCAGATCGGCAATGCACTCGCGGAGACTACGGTAGCCCATGCAAGATTGATAGGCGCGGCCTTGGGGGTCGAGTCGCTCAGGTCAGGACCGCCTTGCGAAACAGCTCGTAGCCCGCCTCCCAGGCGGTCATGGGCGAGTCGAACGACGCGGAGTATTCGGTCAACAGCTTCCGTTCGCCCCCTTCCGGAGCAGCTTCGTAAACGGCGGCCTGCCAACGATGGTCGTCGCCGGTTGGTCGGACTTCCAGTTCGTACACGGGCAGTTGCGGGGCGGCCAGGCGCACAGTTGCTTCGTTGACCTGTTCCGCCTTCACCTGGCGTTGTTTCATCCAGAATGGCATGTAAACCAGAGGACTCGCTGGCATGTCTCCCTCACCGACTTTGGACCCGGGAAACATGCTTATTCTGGGCGCATCTCCCGAACGGTCAAGTTAAGCGTCTGGAAGATCTGGGTCGTCTTGATGACGTCCCGAGCGCGGGCGGATTCCTCCAGGGCCATAGCCGCTTCCCGCAACTGGCGGGTCAGGCGGGGAGCCTGATCCCGTTGACGCACGGGCAGATCTTCCGGCTTGATGCGAGTCATCAGATCGGCAGTCTGTTGCAGGGCCACTGCCGCCTGTTCGACGTCCCGCCAGCTGTCGCGGTAGAAGAACTCCTGAGCCGCGGCCACTTGGGCTTTTGCCCGGGCGTGCATCTCGGAATACGGCAGGGGATGTGCATCGGGAGGCAATGGTTGAACGACGCTTTCCGGCGTCTGGCAGCCCAGGATCAGGAATGCAGCGCCAACCACAACGGCAAACGAACTGCAACGACCCATGGCAGGATTCCTCGTGCCTGGACCGGACGAGTCGGACCTTCTCCCCAGCGGCAGTTTACCATGCACATCCGGACCGTGCAGCTTTTTCGGTCTTTATTTGCCGTGCGGATCCACGGGCGGAAACAGCTCGCCAGCGCCAGACCGCGGTCCCAATTCCATGTCAGGAAACGCCAGCAGATAACGTGCCTTCCTGCGCTGCTCGTTGGGAGCCAGGAGCGGATCGTCCGCGCGCTCGGGACGGCGCGGCTCCCAGGGCGTGTTAAACGTCTGGCACCCGGTCAGGAAAATCAGGAGCACCAGCAACTTGCGCATCAGTCCGGGTCCTCGCTCTACTGGACCGACGAAGACGCCAAGGCCGATCCTGGGCGAACGATGCGATCGAAGCGGGACCATACTCGCAACTCCTCACTCGACCATGCCCCATTCTGGAACGACGGACCAACCCAAGTCCAGGGATTGCCCTGAATCCCGCGGAAATCCGTCCTTTGATTCGCACTGATCGTAACGGTGACGAAAACCCGACAAATTGGCGTTTTTGGGCAATCGCTTGTCGCAGATGCGTCGAGCAATCTTGTCGCGTTCGGTATGACGGTAGCGTCGCCGCTCCGACCTTCCAGACCTACAACGGACCACGCCGGTTCTGCACGTCAGGAAAACAATCCTGAAGTGATTCCGCCGGCTGATGCGGATCCCCTGAAGGCGAACCCCATGATTGCTCGCGTGTTGGACGGCAAGGCTCTGGCGGAACAGATTAAACAGGAGCTGACCCAGCGTGTGCGGGAACTGACCGGCCGTCTGGGAAGGCCGCCGGGACTGGCGGCGATCCTGGTCGGCGACAATCCTGCCAGTCAGGTCTATGTTCGCAACAAGCGGAAAGCGTGTGCCGAGATCGGCATGGCCAGCTGGCTCCATCAGTTGCCGGCCAGCACTACCCAGAGCGAACTGCTGCGTCTGGTGGACGCTTTGAATCGGCAAGCGGAAGTTGACGGCATTCTCGTCCAACTCCCGCTTCCGCGACATATTGACGTGCTGGCAGTGATGCAAACCGTGGATCCGCGAAAGGATGTGGACGGCTTCGGGCCGGAAAACCTCGGTCTGCTGGCCATCGGACAGCCACGCTACTGCCCCTGCACGCCGCTCGGCGTCCAGCAACTCCTGGTCCGCAACGGCATCGAGATCGAGGGCCGCCATGTCGTGATCCTGGGCCGCTCGAACATCGTAGGCAAGCCCTTGGCCCTGATGCTGATGCAGAAAGCCCCGGGAGCCAACGCCACGGTTACGGTCTGTCACAGTCAATCGCGGAAGCTCGCCGAGCTGTGTCACCAGGCCGACATTCTGGTCGCGGCCGTCGGCCAGGCTCGATTTGTCCAGTCGGAGTGGGTGCGTTTCGGGGCGGTGGTCGTGGATGTCGGCATCAATCGGCTGCCGGATGGTAAACTCTGCGGCGACGTGGATTTTGATGCCGTGCGGGAAAAGGCATCCGCGATCACGCCGGTCCCCGGCGGCGTCGGGCCTATGACCATTGCCATGCTTCTGCATAACACGGTCGAATCCGCGGCGTCTTTGGCGGCGGACGGCCCTCGACGCTGAATGGTTTGACCCGTCCGCGCCCCTGGCCTATGGTTGTGCTATCAAGACCAGCAAGACCAGTCGCAGCCAGCAGCCAGGTGTCGCTATGAACTCCTTCGTGCCGCTCGACCCCGTGTTGTCGGCCACAACTTCGCTCCCTGCGGAGCGGCGGGCCAAGGTTCGCTACACCTGTCGCGTCAAGAGCACCTGGAGGCCGCTGGGTTCGCCGAGCACCGCCTGGGACGCCATTGTGCAGGACGTGTCCGAGTCGGGTTTACGCTTGCTTATGGGCCAGGAGCAGAAACGCGGCACGATCCTGAGCGTCAACCTGGAGTGCGGCCACGAGCGGTTCAGCAAGGGGCTTCTGGTCCGTGTCACGCGCTGTCAGCCGCTTAAAGACGGCTTGTTCAGCGTCGGTTGCAAGTTTATCAGACCGCTGAGGGAAAAAGAACTTCTGGCCTTGCTGCGAACCAGCGGGACTACCGCCCCGGACATGACATGCCAGCCGGTGGCGGCTCCCTTGGCTCCGGCTGAGAACACCGGATGCAGGATCCCACCAAAAGGTGGAACGGAGGCTGACGCTCCTACACTGTCGGTTTCCGGTCCCGGCAATTCCAGGGCGAGCGACCCACCAGTCGCGGCGGTCAGTGCCTCAGGCAGTCGGGAAAAACGGCGTGCGCCACGCCGGGGGAGCAATCTCGCCGTCGTCGAGATCTCTCGTCCCGGGTCGTGGTTGAAGCCCGTCGAGGGCTGGGTAGTCAATAAGTCACTGGGCGGAATGTGCCTGTGCTCCCCGCGAAAATTTGATACGGACACGATCCTGAAGATCACTTCCAAACGCCAATCCGGAAGCGATTCGACCTTGGAGGTTCGGGTCGTGGAGTTCCGTACCGAGGGGACGCGCTACATGTTGCACTGCCAGTTCACGAAGCATCCGCCAGCCCACGTCCTCCGACTCTTCGGCTGAATTTACGACCTGGCCTTTGAGTTCCTCACAATCCCAAACGGCTCATTTCGTGCCGCGCCGAACTGGCCGTAGCGGAGGACACGGACACCGCTTCCATAAGGGCCTGGATGAACGCTACACAACTGGGCCAGCGGTTGAGCCATTGCGTCTCCAAGGCTCGCGAGACGATCATGCGCTCAGGTACAGACAACCCGCTCAAGTCAGCAGGGGCGGGCCGACCGGGGCGATGCTCTTCCTCGAACGGCAACCGACCGGTCCGAAGTTCACAATAACTCGCTGCCAGCGAGAACTGGTCGCTTCGCGGGGTGATTTTACCCTCGGCGAATTCCGGCGGAGCGTAGCCGGGCGTCCCGAAGTTGGACCGGTCGCCCTGCCCATTCAGCGGCGTGGTGCAGAGTCCGAAATCAGCCACTTTGAGCACGTCGCCGACGAGGAGCAAGTTGCGAGGTTTGACGTCGCAATGCTGCAAACCGTTGGCCCGGGGGTCGAAGGACACGGTACGCAGAGATGCGAGAAAATCCAGGGCCATCGCTGCTTGCAGCAGCAACTCGCACAGGTGCAACGGCGGGATGTGCGAGCCGGTTTCCTCGCGGTAAAGCCGGTGGAGGTCGTGCAAGCTGCCGTCCGCCCGATCCATGCTGAGGATCACATACCCGGCGTGAAGGGCCACGTCCTTGAGGGCCAGAATGTGGGGATGACAAAGGTTTCGCAAGGCCAGCAGCCGGCGCACCTCATTGACGATCATCGGTCCGGACTTGTGGCGGCAATCCAGGAATTTGAGGGCCACCACGCGGCCATCCGTGGCGACGGCTTCCCAGACTTCGCCGAAGCCTCCGCGACCCAGCGGCTGGGTCAACACCAGGTGCAGACCGATGCGCATACCTGCTTGCAGGGTTGGCAGCATACAGACGCCCCATCCGCACCACCCTCGTTTTCGAGGGCCCGAACATGACTCTCTCAACATCAGCGGGGATTCAGCCGGGGAGGACCTGCGACCGGGAAACGTGACGGTTGCAGCGGGCTATCCAACCATAGTACGCCACGCTCGGGATGCAAGCTCCGAACACGCGAAAAGTGCAGGGAATTTGCCGGTTTTTGCGCGAGCAGAAGTGAGCCTGGAGGTGGAAATCCAGAGAGGACCAGGCTAGCTTTGGCACCGATCACGCCTCGGCCACTTCGATGACGATGCAGGAGACATTGTCCCGCGATCCCATGTCCAGGGCCAGCTTGCACAGTTCCTCGCAGCATCGCTGAGGATCGGCATATTGCTGTACACTGGCCAGGAGCCGATCATCGGGCACATAGCCGCTCAAGCCGTCGGTGCAGAGCAGCAGACGGTCGCCCGGACGGGTGAAAAGGACGCGCACGTCCGGCCCGTCGCCCACTTCGCGGCTGCCGAGGAACTTCCAGAGGATATTGCGATAGCGGTGCTCGCGGGCCTCCTCGCCGGAGATGATCTTCGATTCCACCAGGGCTTGGGCAAGGGAATGATCGGTGGTGAGTTGTTCCAGGGTGCCGCCCCGGGCGAGGTAGCAGCGGCTGTCCCCGACGCCGGCGATGAACACGACGTCGTCGCGGAATGAAGGAACCCACAAGGCCAGGACGACGGTTGTGCCCATATTCGAGTAGTCACGGTCCAACTGACCGATCTTCATGATCTCTTCGTTGGCCTGGACGACGGCCTGGCGGATAACCTTGCGGATGTCGTCCTGGGTCCGGGCAGCGGGGAGGTGGCGATTGAGTTCGCGCGGAATCACTTCGATAGCCATTCCGCTGGCCTTTTCGCCCGCATTCTGACCTCCCATGCCGTCGGCCACGATGCAGACGGTAAAGTCATCGAATTGCCGGACGGCCACCGCATCCTCATTGTTCTCTCGATAATTGCCAAGCTCTGTTTGAGCACCGATACGCAGGGTCACGGCCATCGGCCCACCTCGGTCTTTGCTTCTCCCTGGGGCATCTAGACGGCAGACGGGCATACTCTGTCTAGATTCTTTCATACCACAGGGATTACGGCAATGCCAGAAGTCCGGCCTGGATTCACGAATCCGAGGTTTGGGCCGGGATTTGTTGTCAGCCGCTCGGCTTCCTTCTGAGTTTGGAAACCTCAATCCTCATCCAAAAACAGGTCACGCCGACCCGAAAGCCAGGCGAGACACCGAGTCCAGTTGGCGGAGCTGCCCGGAGTCAGGCTCCCCAGAAGGCGGCCGCCCACTGCTCCGGTCGCCGTGGGCAAGTTGCCAGGCTCCTGGTCCAGGAACAAGCAAGCCAGAAGGGCCGCGTCCACGGCTTCTTTAACTTCCGCTGGTATGCCGAATGTGTCGGAACGCTCCAAAGTGAGATTGCCCAACTTCTCCTCTAAAAGCCGCCAGAGCATGCCGTTTCGGACGCCGCCTCCCGTCAGGATAACCCGTGCAGGACGGAAATCCCGGGGAAGAACTCGTTGCACGCTGTCCATGATCGCTCGGACCACCAGGTGCGTTGCTGTACACATCAAGTCGTTGGCTTCCCAGCCTTTCTGCTGGGCCAGAATCGCTGTTTGCCGGGCAAAGGTCTCGGCAAAGTGAAAGCGGTGAAGGGCCTTGGGCGGCCGACTGACCAGAAACGGATGGAGCAGCCAGCGGTCGAGCAGTTCCGGCAGATGCCGTCCCTGAACGGCATGGCGTCCGCCCGAGTCCATGCGTTCCCGACCGCGGGTCAAGACCTGAATCAGGCAATCCAACAGAACATTACCCGGACCCGCTTGCCAGGACAGGATCGGCTGGCCGCTGCCCAGCGCCGGAAGAGCGGTCAGGTGCGTCAGTCCGCCCAAATGAATCACCAGTCGTGGCTCATCGGGACTCTGAAAGAGGATTGCATCAGGCACAGTGGCCAGAGGTGCGCCCCAACCGCCGCACGCCTGATCCCGCCCGCAAAAATCGGAAACAACGGTCAGGCCGGTGCGTTCGGCGATGACAAAGGGTGAGCCGGTCATCAAACAGGTTGGCGCTCGTCCCTGCGTTTCCAGCCAAGCCGTGAAGCCGCTGCAACCCAGACAGAGCACGCTTTGCAGGCTGACTGCGGCAGCGTCGGCCAGGCCGCGCGCTGCGGCAGCGAATGCTTCGCCGAGCTGACGGTGAGCCAGCGCCGCTTGCCGACAATCTCCCCCCTCTGGCGTGCTGACCCGGATCAAAAGGTCCCGCAGATCCTTCGAAATCGGGTCTTGAATGGCATGAACTATTTGGACTGCCAGCGGATAGCCTTCTCCCTCTACTTCCGCGAGCACGGCATCGATGCTGTTCAGGCTGGGAGTCGCGGCCAGTCCAATGACTCGGCGCCTCATCGGCGGTCTCGCCTTCGTCCTGGGGGCGGGGCTCAGGCTGCCAACTGCAAGGCCGCCTCACGCCGCATCGCGGCAGCCACGAACGCTTCGAACAACTGCATGTCCAAAGCCGATGCCGTCTCGGAGTGCGGATGCCATTGGACGCCCACGGCCCACCAATCGGAATCCTCCGACTCGATGCCCTCGATGACGCCGTCCGGCGACTTGGCACTGACCCGGAACCCCGGGGCCACATTCTGCACCGCTTGATGGTGATAGCTGTTGACCAGCAACTCGCCTCCGCCGTAGATCGCTTCCAGGCGCGAATTCGGCTCCAATAGCACGATGTGGCGATGCGGGCCGGCGCTGGGATCACGATGAGGCAAGGCCTTGGGAAGGTCTTCGGGCAGGTGGAGGTACAAAGAACCGCCGCACACGACGTTCAACTCGTGCATGCCCACGCCGACGGCCAACACGGGCGTTTGCCGCTCGGCGATCAGCTTGCACAGCAGACGATCCGAGTCCTCCCGCCGGGCCGGCATGGGAGTCACGGCCGGATGCGGATTCAGTCCCATTTTCTTCGGGTCCATGTCCAATTGCCCGCTGACGACGATGACGCCGTCGAACCGGTCAAGAAGTTCCTCCAAGTCCGGTTCTTTCAATCCGGGAGGAATGATGATCGGCAATCCGCCGGCTTCGTACACCTTCTCCGCGTAACCCCCATGTACGCGCAGTTGCGGGCCGCTGGTACGGGTCGGGGGAACGTAATCGCAGTTGATGCCGATGACGGGACGAGCGCGTTGTGCCATGCCTGCTTCCCTCCTTGGATTGCGGCACGAAGAGTTCGGGTCGGTGTTTCTATCGCGGCGACGCCTCCGTACCCCGCCGCGCGCCTACTATCAGGCACGGCGTAACCTAGCTTGTCGGACCAAATGCTGTCAAGATGAACTTTGTGCCCCCGACCTCTGGGGCGCGGTCCATGGCTGGTTCCCGCAAGGGTGGTGGCTGTATGAACGCAATCCGCATGATCGCTCCTTACAAGGTCAACGGAATCTGGGTTTTTGACGACGAACACGTCGGCCTGTACCGAGAACCTTTTGTGTCCGGTGCTGATGTCATTCTGGACCTGATGACCCACGACATCCCGAACGCTGCCTCCGGATTCGTGCTCCTGTTCTCCGATCAGCCCTTTCCTGGCTGGCAGTACGAGTTTCACCGAAGGCGAGAGGAGTACGGCGGCCATTGGTACTATAGTCCACAATTCGACCGCGAAGGCTGGCTTTGTCCGGCCTTGCTGCGATACTTCGATCAGGCTCCCGAACGTCTGTACGCTCAGGTCAAACCGAGTGTGAAATCCCTTTAATCAGTCAACCTTGTGACCTCACAACATTCGGAGACGGACAGCCAGTTCTCGGGTAAACAAGCCCGAGAAAGGATTTTCAAATTTATTCCTTGACAACCCGTAGTTGCCGGAAGCAATCTCACGAGCAGTTCCAAAATCACCTCATCACTTGTTCGGCGGAGAGGTCCAGCGATGGCCGCCGAGATGCGAATGACGGAACCCGACGCCCGGCTCACAGCCGACCGGGCTTGGAATGCGCGCAACGGGGGGGGGCGCGGCTTCCTCGTCGTCCGCATCGCGGTCGGGTTGATCCTGCTTTTCGCCGCTTTCGCCAAGCTCGACGGTTTCCGTTTCGATCCTCTGGCCCGTGACGGGCTGTTGGCCTCGCCGCGGGCACAGATTGCCGTCATCGAGGTGGAACTGTTCCTGGGTCTGTGGCTGCTCAGCGGCTTGGCCCAGCGCTGGGCGCGGTATGCCGCGCTGGCTTTCTTCGGCATGTTGGCTGTCGCATCACTGTACATGGCCCTGGAAGGTCGCAGCCATTGCGGCTGTTTCGGCCGGGTCCCGATCAGCCCCTGGTGGACTTTCGCACTGGATGTGGCTGCGGTCGGACTTCTGGCTTGGTTCTCGCCAAGTCCGAGGGCCGCATTGACCATTCCCGAAAATCGTCTGTTAAAAATCGGCGTCCTTGCGGTTGTACTGATAGGGTTGGCCTCGGGTGTGTTCTTCGTGGCGGTGCCGTCGCCGAGCGATTGGCTGGCCTCGCTGCGAGGGCAAACGGTGACGGTCGAGCCGGCGATTGCGGACGTGGGCACAGGCTGGCCGGGCGAGGAGCGGACTTTCGCCGTCCTTGTGACCAACCG